>CADDYT010000276.1 GCA_902810755.1 Chloroflexota bacterium | reverse complement strand
GGCAGGCCACCCGCCAGGGGTGGCCCCATCAGCGGTAACGGAAGCCCGTGCGCGCGCCTGGCAGGCCATCCGCCAGGGGTGGCCCTACTATATACGACCCCTTCACCAGCGGCACGAACGCCTCGTGTATAGTAGGGCCACCCCTGGCGGGTGGCCTGGAGCGGCCTGCGGCGGCCTTCAGGTAACGCTTCTGGGGTCTCCCCTGGCCGCAGGCCTGCCCCGCGCGGCGGTGGGGTACTTACGGTGAACGCCTATGAGGCCGACCTGCGGATGGGCGGAGCTGGAAACACAACGAAATTACCAAATCTATTTATCAAGGAGCGGGAAGATGCCAGTTCTCAAAATAGACCGGAAGATATTTGCGCCGTTTTTTCTCTGCCTTATCGTTTTATCGCTCTCTTCCTGTACGCTTTTTGGCGGCAACACTTCCATCAGGTTGGTGAAAGCCCCGGCCTCAAAACAGGTCTACACTGAACCGGAGACCGGCATCTCCGATTTCACCACGCTGGACCCGGCCCTTGCCACCGATCAGCCTTCTACCGCCGCCATTTCTATGATCTTCACCGGGCTGGTCTCGCTCAACGATAAGTTGGAGGTGCAGCCACAGCTGGCGCAAACGTGGAGCCTCGGCAACGACGGCCTGACCTGGACCTTCCATCTCAAAGCGAAACTGAAGTTCAGCGATGGCAAGCCGCTGACCGCCAGCGATGTCATCTACAGCCTCGACCGCGCCTTGCAGCCCGCCACGCAGTCGAGCATCGCCCCCATCTATCTCGCGCTCATTAAGGACTCCGATCAACTGCTGGCAGGCAGGATTTCAACGCTGATCGGCGATAGCCTGCTCGCGCCCAATGCCTCCACGGTGCAGATCATCACGCGCAAGAAGGCGGCCTATTTCCCGGCCATGCTCACCAACAATTGCGCCTACGTCGTTGAGAAAAGCCTGATTACCGCTTACGGCGCGCAGTTCACCGATCACCTGAATCAGGGCGGGGGAGCAGGCCCCTTCAAAGTGCTGCAATACATCCACGGGCAAAAAATCGAGTTCGTTCCCAACCGCAACTACTATGGGCCGTTGCCGCAGTTGCAAAAGGTGGTCATTCCCTTCTACAGCACGCCCGATCAGACGTACCGCGCCTACTTGCAGGGGCAGGTACAGACAACTGGCGTTCCCCTCTCGCTCTTTGCCAGCGATAAAAAACGTAGGGATTTTCACCAGGTGCCGCAGTTGTGGATCGACTACTATAGCATGAACTACCTGGTGAAGCCGTTCGACAACATCGACATCCGCCAGGCGTTCGCGCTGGCCATCGATAAGACGGCCATTGCAAGCAAGGTCTGGAAAGGGTCGGTGCTGCCCACCAATCACATTGTGCCGCAGGGCATGCCTGGCTACAACGCGAACCTGAAGGGACCCGATGGCACGACCAACCTCAAAGGCAACCCCACGCTGGCAAAATCGCTGCTGAGCCAGGGCCTGCGGCAAGAGGGTTGGAGCAGCGTGGCCCAGATGCCGCCCATCACGCTGACCTACGCCACCGGCCTCTCGACGATGGATCAGGAGGTCACAGCCCTCATCCAGATGTGGCAGCAGGTGCTGGGCGTTCGCGTCACACCCGCCCCGGTCGACTACAACACCCTGCTCGACCGGGTGACGGCCGCCACCAACAACCCCAACGGCCTGCAATTCTGGGGACTGGCCTGGGTAGGCGAATATCCCGACGCGCAGGACTGGTTGACGTTGCAGTTTGATAAAGCCTCGCCCAACAACAATATGAACTACGGGCAGAATACAAGCAGCGACGCGGCCCGCCAGCAGCTCACGCAGCAGCAACTGGAAACAGCCGATGCCACCATGCAGCAAAGCACGCGCTCCCAGACCTACGCGCAGGCCGAGCAGCAACTGGTCAACGATGTCGCCTGGCTGCCCCTTTACCAGGTCACCACCACCTTTCTCCGCTCTCCCAACGTTGTTGGCATCGTTGACAACGCGCAGGGCATCATTCCCCCGGATGACTGGGCCAACATCTATATCGTGCAGGCCCAGCAGGTCTGAAGACCGTAATGGCATCCATTATAAAACCATCGTGGACGTGTCATGCTTCGCTTCACTCAGCATGGCACATCCACGATGATTTCTCATGTCATGCTTCGCGACCGCGAAGCATGCCGGGGGCTGCGCTTTCGTACTATATGATCTTGTTTAGCTTTTATAGAT
>CADDYT010000275.1 GCA_902810755.1 Chloroflexota bacterium | reverse complement strand
TGCTGATGGGCAATGGGGCGTCGTGACCGGTTGGAGAGTGGTGCCTGGCTCCATGACGATGTATAATCTGGAAGTAGCACAGGACCACACCTTTACGGTGGGGACGGGCGAGTGGGTTGTCCACAATGCTTGTAGCCCCGGTGATGCTGGTTCATACGGAAGTCTTGACGCTCAGAAAGTCACAGGAGATGGCTTAACACCTCACCATATGCCACAGGCATCTCTTGGCGATCATTTTGGCTATACGTATGAAGAAGGAGGCGCTATCGTCATGGATGAAGCGACGCATAAATTGACTTTCAGTTATGGAAGTCGAGCAATTGCTGTAAAGCGATTCACTATTGAGCAAGGACTCTCATTCAGGCAGGCACTGGCACAGGCAATTTGGGATTACCGGGGATTGGTTCCTAATAGTAACTCATCCATACGGGCGTTGATTCAATACTGGTGGGATGCTCGTCCAGATTTGATGCAAAAGCCGCCTGCTCCGTAATCTTCGTGGACGCAGTAATGAATGTCGTAGAGAATTTCTACAAGGGCATCTGGCAACAACATGATGCTGCTAACGACTGCATCTTCGATGAACCTTTATCACATCAGTCAAAATTAGGAAGGTTAGGATAGTAGCTAACTTCTCCTTTGAATTTAAGGAAAGGATAGCGTTATGAAGCTAGCGCTTGAACAACTTCGTGCAAATTTTGATCCCTATCCAGTTCCTCATATGCTAGAAGAGTTGCTGGCATTCCAGATTATTTCCCCCGAATATTATGCTGGGCGTTTTGAGCTGGAGGTTATAAAGCGAGAAGACCTGAAGCATCACATACGAGAAGAAGCTCTTCCTCAATTTTTTGGTTTTGGTCGAGAGAGCGATGATTCTTTGTATGCTTTGTGGAGATATAAAGAGATGCCTTTGGAAGAAGCGCCAGTGGTGTATTTAAATACGGAAGGGGAAGGCTCAGGTGTACAAGCCAACAACCTGGCGGAATTTTTCACCCTCCTGGCTTCTGATCAGCGGCCAGTCTTTGGCATATATACTGAGCTATCTCCAAGAGAGAGGAAACATACGAAGCGCAACGCTGAGTTCCTCCAATGGCTAGAGCAGCGATATCACCTGCAAGCAGCAGAGCATCCCAACGAGGTTGTCAGACAGGCCCGCCTCCGGCATCCGGCTGTCCCTTTGCTTTAATGATCTCAAAAGTGAATCTCAAGGGTAGAGCAAAAAGGTAGTTGCTCAAGTGAAACACCTTTTCTTGTCGCAAAGGAGGTCTTTGCCAGGTTTTGACAGGTACTCTTTGCGACATTGACGAGCAGAATCACTCAGTCTGAATGAGCAACTCTCGCTCGTCACAGATACCGTAATGGCTTCCTGTGGCTCTGGCATCTTCTCCACCAACATCAATGGAACCAGCTCTAGCAGCCGATCGTCTGCACAGATCCAGGGTAGCTTTAACAGGGGTCTCTCATAGCAGTGGCTCCTGCAACACGAATTAGATCCATCAACTGGCTGATCTCTAGCCTACTAGCACCCCTGCTCACCGATGAACTGGGCAGTACCACCGCCGTCCAGCTCTTCGCCCCCTATGGCAGCTCGCGCTACAGCCAGGGCAGCATGCCCACGACCTACAACTTCACCGGTCAGCGCCTCGACAGCGAAACCGGCCTGCTTTACTACGGTGCTCGCTACTATGATCCGCTTAGTGGTCGCTTCACCCAGGCCGATCTGGTGCAAAATAACGCGGCCGGCATGGACCCTTATGCTTATGTAGGAGAAAACCCGGAGAACCGCACGGATCCGACAGGGGAAATGTATGCTCCCCCACCTGGCGCACAGCCGTTGGGAAACCCACCTCCCTCCAACAATACCGGCAACTCGACCCCCTCGACGAACTGGAATACCAATCTCAGTTCGTGCGGCGGCTACAACCAGGTCGACTGTGTGAGTGCAGCCTGGCAGACGCAGACCTCCTATTCTGGCTATGTCGAGAGCTACACCACCACTCCGGTGATCTCATCGGGACCGATCGCCTGCTTCGGGTATTGCACCGCTTCCCTCACCACCAACAGCGTCACCTTGCGCACGCGCTCGCTGCTTTACTTTACCGGTGTCACGCCATCGGAGGGCTGTTTCACCCTGCTGAGCTGCCTGGCTCACAACCAGGGCGGCGAGGAGGGAGAGAGGCCCAGCGATGATAGCCAGGCGCTGGGGTTGGATGACGGAGAAGGCTTCTGTAGCTTCACGGCCACCACGCCTGTGAGGACCGAGCAAGGCGAGCAGCCCATCGCCCACCTGGTCATCGGCGAAAAGGTG
>CADDYT010000274.1 GCA_902810755.1 Chloroflexota bacterium | reverse complement strand
GGGTGGCCTGCGTGCGGAGATGGTGTCTGCGGTGCGCCTGAGTGCTGGTCTGGGTGGCCTGCGTGCGGAGATGTGTCTGCGGTGCGCGCTCGGCTGCTACTTCAGCAAAATCTTCAGGTCGGTCTCCAACTGTGAAGGGGCGAAGGTATCGCTGAGGAAGACCTGCTCCTTGCCCTGCTTGTCGATGACATAGAGGCCCGTCGAGTGATCGACCGTGTTGGCGCTTGCCACCGAGGCATACATGCTGTAGGCCGACCAGACGGGCGACAATTGCTGCTCCGTCCCCGTCAGATAGTGCCAGGAATTGAGCATGTGGTGGACATTCGAGAAGTTGATGACCGAGGTGCGCGTATCTCCCTTCGGGTCGACGCTCACTGCAAGAATTGTCACGTGCTGCGCCTGGCTACCCAGGGCATTCAACGTCGCGTGCAGCTTTTCTGCCGTCAGCGGGCAGACATCGGGGCAGTGCGTGTAGAGGAAGGTCAGCACAACCGGCTCGCCCCTGAACTGCGAGAGCGAAATCTGCTTGCCAAATTGATCGGTCAGGCGAAAATCGGGCGCGGGCGTCCCACCCAGGTTGGTTCCCTGCAGGCCGGATGGAGTCGTGCCGGAAGCATTGGAGGTGATAGTATCTCCGCGCGAGCCGATGACGGCAACGACAATCACAACCAGCAGCGCCAGCACCAGCACCGAGAGCCGTGAAGCCAGACGCCAGCTCATCTTCATAGCCTAACTCCCTGTCAGTTCAGTTCAGTTCAGTTCAGTTCAATTCAGTGTATCACGCGATCAAGCACCATGACGGTGAAGATCAGCGCGAGATAGCAATTCGAATACCAGAAAAGGGTACGCGCCCAGCGTTTCGTTTTCTCGCGCAGCAGGCGCACCGCCATATAAACCAGCACCCCACCCAGTACGACGGCCATTACCAGGTAAAAGTAGCCCATCGTGTGCATGCCGAAGAGCACAAGCGTCACCGCCAGCAGCAGCAGCGAGTAGAGGAAAATCTGCTTGCGTGTCTCCTGCTCGCCCATCACCAGGGGCAACATCGGAATCTTCGCCTTCTCATAGTCTTTCTGAATGAGCAGCGAGAGCGCCCAGAAGTGCGGCGGCGTCCAGTAGAAAATGATGGCGAAGAGCCAGATAGCCGCCAGCCCGACGCTGTTGGTGACGGCAGCCCAGCCCACCAGTACCGGCACCGCGCCCGCCGCGCCGCCGATGACGATATTCTGCGCCGAGGATCGCTTGAGCCACAGCGTATAGACGAAAATATAAAACAGAATGGCCGAACAGGCAAGTAGCGCGCTCAGCAAGTTGACAAACACGCTCAGAACGATGAACGAGCCGATGCCGAGCGCGAAACCGAAGACGAGCGCCTGTCGCGGCTGCACCTTGCCGGAGGGCAGCGAACGGCGCTGGGTGCGCCCCATAAGCTGGTCAATATCGCGGTCGATATAACAGTTGAGGCAGTTGGCGCTGCCCGCCGCCATCGCGCCGCCCAGCAGCGTGGGAATCACCAGGCCGAGCGGTGGCAGCGCGCCCTTCGCAATCGTCATTGCAGCGGCGGTGACACCCAGCAGCAGCACCGTCACATGCGGCTTCATCAGGTCGATATAATTAGAAAGAGTCTGCCGAACAGGCCCCGGCGATTTCTTTGCCCTGACCTGTGCCATCTCCTTCGTCTCAATCTCTACAAGCTCCATAATTATGAGCAACCCTTCCCGGAAAAATACATAATCCACGCCCTATTTTCCGCGCCTGTCCTGATACCTTCCTTGCAGAGCCAGCCCTTTTCCTTACAGTTGCCTGAATGCTCCATACCTCACAGGAGATATTTTATATAGCTTGCTTTCTTTTCCATATTTTCGTCGTAGAAATGCTTGACTTTTCTAAGAAAATATGGCATATCTTATACAAGAGGTGTTTGAAGATATCCGGTTCCCGCTGGTATCTTCTGATTGTACAAGTATTGCGAGAAAGGGAACTCGCAACTTGTTCTTGTGTCCCTACGTGCTTTACCTGCGTTAGATGTGCTGTTGCCTTGATTCGTTGTCCTTTTTTCTGAAGAAGAACCTGTTTGCATTGTATCAAGGGAGTGTATGCACCTTGAGCTAGCCTGTATTTTGTCTCCCGCTTACCTGTAGAAAAGAGCCATGACGCCCTCGGAAAGTTTGGCAGCCTCCTGAAGAGCGTCATGTACGGTTGTTTCCCGCATGGCTAGTGCAACTTCAAGAGACCTGTTGTGCGAGATGGTCGACCACCGGACAGCCAAAGTAATCACAGACGCGACGTTCCACTTCCTGAGCGGTGAGCAGACGGGCCGGTTCTACGATGGCCCGTTTGC
>CADDYT010000273.1 GCA_902810755.1 Chloroflexota bacterium | reverse complement strand
GTTACCGTCACGGGGGAACCATTGACGCCAGATTGGTCCTGCGGCGCGGTCACAGTGAGGCTCGTCTGCCCCTGCTGGTGGGCCACGTAGCGATTATAGGTATCCGCAGGCTGTTCAAGGGGGCGACCGGCGATGATGTCGAGGAGCAAACGAGCATAGGAAGCGGCCGCCCAGGTCAGTGGGGCAGCGGAACCGGCGGGATGCCCGTTCTGGAAACCGATAGAAGCCTGCGTGGGATCGGTGCCGTAGGGCGAGGCCGCGAGATCGGGCAATTCCCAGTCTTGCTCAGGGATCAGACCAACGCCAGAGGCGAAGAGGCGCATCGTGTTGAGCAGGGTCAGGGCGCTGCTCGTATTGGCCGCCGAAACATCGTATTCGCCGCGCTCTTCGGTGAGAATAGGCCAGTCGTGTCCGGTGCCGGAATTCGTGGTGGGCCAGGGACGACCGGTCGCGGCGTCGTCGCCGTAGCCATCGCCATTGTAACGGTGCCAGCCTTGCCCGCTGCTCGTATCCGTCTCAATCGTCGCATCGACGACCGGCAGCGATTCCGTGATCGCCGTGTTATTGAATGGCTTAAGGCCGAGGCGCACCAGTTCGAGGAAGCCCGCGTCAATGACCGAACGCTGGTCAAGTGTCGGGCCGCCGTTGCCAAGATTGTAGCTGATGGCGGCATTCGGGTCGCCTGTTTTGGAGAGGCGGATATAGTAGGGGTGGTTCGCCAGTGGGCCGTTCGTGGTCACATCCCACCCTTCTATCGAACGCTGCCAGTCATCGGCCACGCCGAGCCAGACCTGCGCGCTCGCTGTATCGCCGTTAATCTTCGCGATATCGGCAGCCGCCACCAGCCCGGCAATTTCCGCCGCGATGGTCGAAGGCGAATAGCCTGTCTGCTCCTCCCACCGCTCCACGCCATACGAAGGGCCGTGACCAATAATAAAGTTGGCAGCGGGCTTGATATGATTCGCGTAGAGCGTATTGTCGGTCATCCCCATCTGATAGGCCATGAGGATGGGGTAGCTGGCCTCGTCAAGCTGAATGCCGAAGGAATCGGGGGCCAGTTTGCCATTGAGCAGGCTATTGCGCGGCATCGAGCCGTCGGGCAACTGCTGGCTGTTGAAAAGGAAATTCACGAGGTCACGCGCCGTTTGCAGGTCGCCATCCACATAGAAGCCCGTCCAGGCTTCATAGAGGTCGCGCGCAAAGACCTCGCGGTAGGAACCAAAGTAGGTGTTGTTGGGATCGCCAGCCGAAACAGCCTGTCCCCAGGGTGAGGCAAGGCTGGCAGCTTCCGCGCCGGGGAAGGTCTTATCCTCAGAAGCCTTGATCACGTTCGCGGAGAGGTAGTATTCATCGACCAGCGGCTTGAACTGAGCCGCGCTCAGGCTGCCGAAGTGCGTTGGCGGAGCATGCAATCCCGCGTCATAGGCATGCCAGCCAGCTTCGTAGCTTTTCTGAATCTGACTGAAGGGAGTAGCCAGCGACCCTTCGGTAGCACTCACGGCTGAGGACTGCGTGGTGCCAAAACCGAGGGCCAGCGTCAGATTGCCGCCGTGCGAGAGGTCTACCTGCGCCGTCTGCACCAGGTTACCATCCTGCGCGCTGTCGTAGATGGCAGTGAGCTTATGGGCGTTATCAAGCTGCACCAGGCCATCGCTTGGCTCGCCCGCAAAGCCGTTGCTCACCTGCACAAACGGCCTCGACGCATCAAGCGCGCTGTAGACCGGAACGGCATAGGTGCGATTGACGGCATTGGTCGTCGTCACAGTATCATAGGCAACCGGCACCGTGTGGCCGGTAGAGCTATCAAGGACACCGGTATCGCCGCCGCCGTTTCCGCTGCCCCCGCCACCATTACCATTGATCGTCGGATCATAGCGCACGTAAAGCTGGTAGTTAGAGAGCGAGCCGACAAGCGGAATGAAGTGAACCTGCATCACCACCGTGTTGCGACCGGGATCGGTCAGATAGTCGGTGATGATGCGATACTTCCCGCTACTGGCAGTCGTGGTTATCCGACAGTCGAGGGCGCGTGAGTCAAGCAGTTGCACCGTGTAGGTGGTATCGCGCGTCTGCAAATCGGTAAAGGTGCTGCCATCGGTCACGATATACTGCAATGTCTGAACGTTGGTGTTGTCGATAGTCGGGTAGTAGACATCGCTCAACACGCCATCGGCCAGCGTGAACCAGACCTTCGAGGTCGTGTTGCGGGCCGTCCCCACGCAGTCTTTGCGCGCCAGATCGAAATAGGAAAGCGCGCCCGGGCCATCAGGCGCGCTCGCAGCGGGAACGGCAGTAAAGCCGACGGGTGATGAGAATGTAAATACGAGGGAACAGAACAGGGCAAGCAGGCTAAGGATAATGGGTACGCGCTTCAGCCAGCGCAGGCGCATG
>CADDYT010000272.1 GCA_902810755.1 Chloroflexota bacterium | reverse complement strand
GAACTCATCAAAAAAACTCTCCACTGCTCTGAATAATCAAAACAGCAGCCGACCTACCAGGTTTCCTTGAGACCGGCTGCTGTTCTGTCTAACCTTTATCTATCTTCTACAAGTCTTATTGCTCAACTTTCCCTACTCCACCGTCACCGACTTCGCCAGGTTTCTTGGCTGGTCTACGTTGCAGCCCCTTGCTACTGCGGCGTGGTAGGCGAACAGTTGCAGGGGGATGATGGCCAGCAGAGGGCTGAGGGTTTCTAGCGTCGGGGGGACGTAGAGGATGTCGTTGGCGTGCTGGCGGATGGCCTCGTCTCCCTGGGTGGCTACGGCTATGACGCGGGCGTCGCGGGCGCGCACCTCTTGCATGTTGCTGACCACTTTCTCATAGATGTGCGAGGCGGTGGCGATGGCGATGAGGGGCGTGTCCGGGTCGAGCAGGGCGATAGAGCCATGCTTGAGTTCGCCGGCGGGGAAGCCTTCGGCGTGGATGTAGGAGATTTCTTTGAGCTTGAGCGCGCCCTCCAGCGCGGTGGGGTAGCCGACGCCGCGCCCGATGAAGATCATGCTGCTGCAACGCGCCATTTGCTGTGCAAGCGGCTTAATGCTGTCGTCCGGCGCTGAGGCGGTGTTGAGTACCTGCTGCACCTGGTCGGGGATGCGTTCGAGCGCGGCCAGCGTCTCGGCCAGTTCCTCCGCGCTAATGCGCCCGCGCTGTTGGGCCAGGTAGAGGCCGAGCAGGTAGAGGACGGCGACGGAGGTGACGAAGGTCTTGGTGGCGACGACGCAGATCTCCGGCCCCGCCTGCAGGTAGAGGACGGCGTCCGCGAGCCGCGTGATGGCGCTGGCTACTATGTTGGTGATGGCGATGACGGGCGCGCCGCGCTCTCGCGCCTGCCGGATGCCCACCAGCGTGTCCGCCGTCTCGCCCGATTGCGTGACGGCGATACAGAGCGTCTCCGGCCCCACAATGGGGTCGCTGTAGCGGAACTCGGCAGCGGTGACGGTCTCAACGGGGATGCGCGCCCACTTCTCGATAGTGTACTTGGCGATCAGCCCGGCATGGTATGAGGTGCCGCAGGCGACGATGACGATGCGCTGGATGTTATCGAGCAGACCGGCCTGCTGCATCCGTTCGAGTTCGGGCAGGCGCAACTGGCCCTCGTGGACGCGGCCCAGCAGGGCGCGGCGCAGCGCATCGGGCTGTTCGTAGATCTCTTTGAGCGCGAAATGCGGGTAGCCACCCTTTTCCGCCGCCTCGGCATCCCAGTTGATGGTGATGGGGTCGCGCTGCACCGGCGTCCCGTCCAGCTTTGTGATGCTAACGCGATCAGGGCGTAGCGCGGCCATCTCGCCTTCGTCCAGGATGATGACGCGACGCGTGTGCTTGAGGATGGCCGGGATGTCGGAAGCCAGGAACTGCTCGTTCTCGCCCACGCCGACGATGAGCGGGCCGTTGCAGCGCGCGCCCACCAGCAGATCGGGCTGCTCCCCACTGACAACGGCGATGGCGTAGGAGCCGCTGACGCGCTGCAAGGCCAGCCGCGTGGCCAGTTCGAGGTCGTGCCGCGCCTCGACGAAGTAGTAGTATTCGATCAGGTGCGAAAGCACTTCGGTGTCCGTCTCGGAGCGGAAGCTGTGACCGGCCAGTTCCAGTTCGCGGCGCAGTTCGGCGTAGTTCTCAATGATGCCGTTGTGAACGACGGTCAGCACGCCGGTGCAGTCGGGATGGGGATGCGCGTTGGTGTCGTTGGGGCGCCCATGCGTGGCCCAGCGCGTGTGGCCGATGCCGAGCGGGCTTTTCGTGCCGCTGAGGCCGTCATTGTTAACGGCGGCGACCAGGTTGGAGAGTTTGCCAGCCTTGCGCAGCACTTCCAGCGAGCCGTGTTCGTTCAGTACGGCGATGCCAGCCGAATCGTAGCCACGATATTCCAGTTTGCGCAGGCCGTCGAGCAATATGGGAGTAGCATCGGTCCCTTCGGGGCCGACGTAGCCAATGATACCGCACATGAGGTCGGGTATCCTTTCTTTTTTGTTGTGTTATCTACATTTCAATAACGACAACATCACCGGCGACCTTTTGTCCCACCCGTTGCCGGATGGTTTTGTAAGCCGCCTTCTCAGGGATGTGATCAGCCCTGGAGGCTCCCCGCTGACTTGCTCCGAACAGCCTCCGCCTCGTCAACCGGCGCTTCCTCCTCTAGCCCGGCCCATGCGCTACTCTCCGCGACAATCATCTATAACATAGTATACCATTACCACGTCTGTTTTCTGCGAACGGAGACACATTGGCTATTTGAGTACAAGCATTACATCGCCGCAGGCCCCCGGCAAGCCGCAGGCCCCCGCTCGCTGCAGGCCCACCGCAAGCCACAGCCCCCGGCAAGCCGCAGGCCCCCGGCA
>CADDYT010000271.1 GCA_902810755.1 Chloroflexota bacterium | reverse complement strand
ATAACACGCCTGAGCTTGTTTTTCATGGTATGTGACTATTCTATGCTGATTTTGCTCTCTGTTAGCCTAGCATATCTCTCAAAATACGTCCAGAGGGGAGTCCAGGCCACGCGCAAGGGATGGCCCTACTATATACGGGCATTCGCACGGTCTGTGAGCCATCGTCTCTCGTAGGGCCACCCCCATAGGCGTTCACTTCAGGCCGTGCGAAGGCCAGGCAGGCCAGCCGCCAGGGGTGGCCTGCGGCGGCCTGAAGTTAACGCTTCTGGGGCCACCCCTGGCGGCTGGCCTGCGGCGGTCTCTAGACGACGGCTCCCCAGGGGGCACGAGCCGCCCGTATATAGTAGGGCCACCCCTTGCGGGTGGCCTGGGGCGTGGGGAGTGCCACTTGACGATCCGTTCGCCAGACACTACAATATGCATGAACCGGGGCGTTCCCGATAGATGGAGGTTACTTCTATGCCGTTGTACGAGTATTATTGCTCGGACTGCAAAGCGAAATTCGAGATGCTGGTCAGTTACCAGCATGCCGATGATATTGTCTGCACGAAGTGTCACGGCGAGCATGTGCGCCGCCTGCTCTCCGTCTTCGCCGCTTTTCTGGGTGAGGGCGAGAGTGACGACGGCGATTACGACGAAGGCTCGATGGGAAGCTGTGGCTGCGGCGGCAATTGCGGCTGCCATTAACGCGAACGAGAAATATAGACAGGTTTATCCAGTATGTTTAATAAGACCAGCTACCGGCGCGGGATCATAGAGGGGGTTGTTCTCTACACGCTGGGGCGACTGGGCGCGCTCATCACGCCGACCGTTTTTCCTGACTGGGTGTTTGTTGCCGCGCCCCTGCTCTTCCTGCTGCTGCAATTTCTGATCCCACCGGTCTGGGCCACGCGCCGCATCCAGTCCACGAGCAAACGAGAGCGGCTGAGCAAACGCTTCTGGCTGCTCGGCCCGCGCCTGGCCGCCATCTGCTTCGGCATCGACCTGCTGTTCACGCTCTGCGCCGGTATGGCGCTCAACTCGTTCGGCAGTGTGCAGCAAGGCCCGGCCCTCCTGCGTTTCTTCACTAACGGCCCGAATCACCTGACCTTCGGCGATTTCGCGCTCTACGAATTGAAGACCGCCGCCGCGCTCTTCGCCTTCTTCACGCTCGCTGTTGTCTGCACGCGCCTGGCTATGGGCGGCTTCCTGCGCTTCACCATGCCTGCGGGGGGCAACAGGGTGACGCTCTAAATTTTCTATTAGAGTGAGTAGAGCAAAGCGCAGCCCTCAATGCGCCCGGCGCATTGAGGGCTGCGCTTTGCTCTACTCACTCTAATTCTATACCCATCTGCTGGCAGAGGAAGGCGAAGGTATCGGCATATTCCTCATTGAATTGCTGCTGCGTGGAACCCATGCCGTGGCCGCCCTGGAACTCGACGCGCAGCAGGATAGGCTTGCCGGAAGAGGTCGCGGCCTGCAAGCGCGCGGCCATTTTTGCCGCCTGCCAGATCACGACGCGGGGATCGTTCGCGCCCGCCGTAATCAGCACGGCGGGATAGGCCACACCATCCTGTACTTTCGTATAAGCATCCATGATTTGCAGGCCGCGAAAGCCCTCTTCGGTGCTGACGCTGCCAAACTCAGGGACGTTGGGCGGGCCGTTCTCCGTGAATTCAAAGCGCAGCGCGTTCGCTACCGGCACATTCATCACCATCACCGCCCACAGGTCTGGTCGCCTCACCAGCGCGCCGCCGGTGGTAATGCCGCCGGCGCTGCCTCCTTCACCCGCCAGTCGCCGCGTGCTGGTATACTTTTGCGCAATCAGGTATGCGGCGGCATCGATGAAGTCTGTGATAGTGTTGCCCTTGTTGAGTCCTTTGCCTGCCAGGTGCCACGCCTTGCCGTATTCGCCGCCGCCGCGTATATGGGCAACCGCCCACACACCGCCGAGGTCGTACCATGCCTTCATGCGCGGCCTGAAGAAAGGCGTCATGTTGATGCCATAGGAACCGTAGCCTTCGAGCAGCGTGGGGTTGGTGCCATCCAGCTTCAGGCCTTTTTTGTGGATGATGGAGAGCGGAATGAGCGTGCCATCTCGCGCCGAATAATGTATCTCGTGCGTCTCAATGCCGCTGAAATCCAGCGACGAGGGCGGGTAGAGGCCGGTATCTTCAAGCGTTCCGTTGTTGACATCGCAGCGATAGAGGCGCGGGGAGATGACCCACGAGGCCATCTCTACCAGCACCGAGGGACTGCCGGGCGCGTTCGTCCATTCGGTGATTGACCCCTCAAGAGGCATGGGAAGGGCCTCTGGCTCACCGCCGTCGCGTTTGACACGCCGCAGACGCCCGATGCCGCCATCCAGATCGTCCAGCAGCAGGTAATCGCCCGCGACCTTGATAGCCTCGATCACCGCCTGGCTTTCCGGCACTATCACCGCCGCGTGTGCCACGTCCGGCTGTTGCAAGGAGGTAGCAATCACTTTATAGCGTGGCGCGTTTTTGTGCGTTCTAAGATAGATGGTATCGCCGGTCAGGTCGTAACTGGCCACCTCATCCTCGATATCGCAGATTTTCTTCCACGGCGTCGTCGCCGGGTCGGCAAGGGCTGAAC
>CADDYT010000270.1 GCA_902810755.1 Chloroflexota bacterium | reverse complement strand
TCCTGCAAACGATCAGCGGTGAAGCCGACCGGCTGGCTCAGCTTGTCAGCAACCTGCTCGACCTCTCGCGCCAGGAAGCCGGACTGCTCCTGCTCAACCGTTTCCCGACCAGCATACAGGAACTGGCGTTGAAGACGATCAAACGGCTCAATCAACCGGGGGCGACAATCGCAACGCACATTCCCGCCGACCTGCCCCTCGTCGATATTGACGGCGCGCGCATCGAGGTCGTGCTGCACAACCTGCTGACCAACGCGCTGGTCTATGGTGAGGGCGCGGTGAGCATCAGTGCCGGGCAGCGGGACAATACGATTGTCGTCTCTGTTACAAACAACGGGCCAGGCATCGCCCCCGACGAACTGCCGTATGTGTTCGAGCGTTTCTATCGCGCGCAGCACGGTCGCCAGCAGCATTCCGGCGGCACCGGTCTGGGCCTGACCATCTGCAAAGCCTTCATCGAAGCGCATGGAGGCGCCATCTGGGCTGAGAGTGGCGAGCATGGCACAACATTCTCGTTCTCACTGCCGCTCGCCCCTGATGCAACGATGGCATTGAAAACTGTCTCGGATGTGTCATCCTGAGCGGTAGCGAAGGATCTGAGGTGGGCGAGGCTATTGAGCAAGGAGGTTCCTGTGACAACGAAGACAAAACGCATTCTGCTCGCTGAGGATGAGGTGGCGCTGCGTGACTTTATCAGCCGGAACCTGCGCGTGCGCGGCTTTGAGGTGCTGGAAGCCAGCAACGGATTGGAGGCGTTTATCCTCTGGGAGCGAGAGCAGCCGCATTTGCTGATCCTGGATATCATGATGCCGCGTATGGATGGTCTTGAGGTCTGCCGCCGCGTGCGCGAACACTCCATCGTTCCCATCATCGTCCTTACGGCGCTGGATGCCGAAAGCGACAAGGTTGCCGCGCTCGATCTCGGCGCGGACGATTATCTGACCAAGCCGTTCGGGGTGGAAGAGTTGCTTGCCCGCGTGCGCGCCGTGCTGCGGCGCACGCAATGGGAAGCGACGCCGCTCAGTGGCGACGTAAAACGCTTTGGGAACCTTGAAATAGACCTCGATGGACACATAGTGCGCCTGCGCGGGGAAGAGGTGCGGCTCTCGCCAACGGAGTTCGATGTGCTGAAACTGCTGGTCGTCCACGCAGGCAAGGTGCTGCCGCATCGCATGCTGCTGCAAAGTATCTGGGGACCCGAATACGGCGGCGAGGCCGAATACTTGCGCGTCTACATCAATCGCCTGCGCCAGAAGCTGGAACCCGATCCCACCAACCCGCGCTACCTGCTTACCGAGCCGGGCGTCGGCTATCGCTTCGTTTCCCCTCGATGAGTGATGGAGTGTGGTAAAAGCGAGAGAAGTTGTCACAAGCCGGGCATATGACAACCTCTCTCGCTTTTACCACACTCCATCACGCTGGAATGGCCTCTTTGCCTGCTTTCGAGCTGAGGTAATGGACGAACCAGTCGCGGGCGGCGCCGCTGGCAAGCTCGAAACCGGGGCCGGTGTAGGCTTCGAAGTGGCCGCCGGGCAGGACGACCAGCTTCTTCGGCTCGCGTGCCTGGTTGTAGGCCGCGAAGGCTTCATCGGCGACGGCGAGGTGATCCCCGGCGGCAATAATCATCAGCAGCGGAGTTGGGCTGATGCGTTCGATATAGGTTCCCGGTTCGTACTCCATCAGCATTTCGACCGTGCGCAGCGTGACTTCATTCTTCCAGGACGGCGCGCGCGTCTCGGCGGTTTTTGTGAACCACTCGTAGGAATCGGCGGTGGGCAGCGCGGCCAGGCCGAAAGGATCGTTTGTCACTACAGGAATCATGCCAGGTGGATTACCGGCCATGCGCGACTCGCGGTCCTGGTCAAGCTGCGCCCGCGTTGGAGCAATCATGTCGGCGCGCACCAGCCGCAGAATGTTGCGATAGCCGCTCACCAGCGGCACCTGCGAGACCACGCATTTGACGCGCCGGTCGATAGCTCCTACCACCAGCACATGCCCCCCGCTATAGCTCGATCCCCAGATGCCGATGCGTTCGCGGTCGACATCCGGTCGCGAACGTGCATAGGTGATGGCGTGGCGATAATCGCGCACCTGCGCCCAGGGGTCGATCTCGTAGCGCGGCTCCCCCTCGCTCGCGCCAAAGTTGCGATTGTCAAATACCAGAGCCGCCAGTCCGGCTTGCGCAAAAACCTCCGCGTAGCTGTCAAGGTACATCTCCTTGACAGCCGAGAAGCCATGAGCCATCACAATGGTGGGAAACGGCCCGCTGCCCGTGTCGGGCGTGAAAAACCACCCGCGCAGCATCGGCCCTTCCGCGTTGAATTCAATATCCTGGCGCATATTTTATCCTCCCGGATAAACGAAGCAGGTGTTTTCCTGCTACAGCACAGCGATGACGCGCTACAAAACTGGATACAGGGGTGAAACAGGGCCAATGGATAGTATGAATGATGCTACAAACACAACATTACATAGCGACCGATCAACGCGACCTCCGGGGACACACGATCAGTATAGCATATTTTTATGAAATGTAGCGGCTCTTGCCGACGCGCCGACGCGCCGTCGCGCCGTCGCGTTGTGTTGCGTGATCGCGCCCATCCCCGGCAGACCAGCACCCATCCCCGGCAGGCCCACCCGCAAGCAAGCCACGCGCAACGCCGGTAAGCCACCCATCCCCGGCAAGCTACGCGCAACGCCG
>CADDYT010000269.1 GCA_902810755.1 Chloroflexota bacterium | reverse complement strand
GAAATCCTCGTGTTGCGTGCGCTCGCCTTAGAGGCACAGCATGACCGAGCTGGTGCCCTCTCCACACTGGAACGGGCTCTCGTGCTTGCCAAACCAGAGGGCTACATCCGTCTCTTCCTCGACGAGGGTACACCGATGGCCATGCTCCTGCGCCATGCGCACGCACGTGGCATCGTGCCGGACTACATCACCGCTTTGCTAGCTGCTTTTGAGACCTGACACAGCGGCTCCCGACGCTGAAGCTTGTGCCCAATCAGAGGCTCTCGCACGTTCCGACACTCATGTTCCGTGGCTATCAACGACTCGAAGTGGAGTGGTAGTCCGTGGAGATCATTCTCTCTGGCGGGATGATTCGCAGCTTTACGCCAGTGTCATCTGAATGCGGGATAGACAGGCATCGCTTCTACATCCGGCCAGAGCATGCGCATCTTCTTCGCCATTGCTCCGATGGTGGCGCCAATGGCTTCCATATGTCCTGCTTCCCCGGTCGTTTGCGCGACCATGTCTGAACGCAGCAGGTGACGCTGTCGATCGGTGGCAGCCACGATGAGTCGGTCATGCTCCAGGACGGCCGACAAGGGCGCCATCTGATACCACCCGATCATCCAGTACACGCATGCCTCGGCGACCGCCTGGGAGAAGAGTCGATCATCGTTCGCCTCCGGGCAGCCCCTGATCAACTCTACACGATACGCTGCCTCCATCCGGTGTGGAAGAGGTTCAGGCAAGCGGTAGACATAGCGGCAGGTCGGAAAGTGCATCCTGCCATAGACCCCTTCCTTGAGGGCATGATCAAACAGGCCGCCTTCGAAATCCACCAGTCGTGGAGTAGAGCCAATAAAGAGACAATTGTCAGGGCATGAGTCCCCCTGAATCAAGGAAAGGAAGGGTCCCGGATGCAGCAAGGAAGCTTTCAGTGCTGCTACCTCTTGCTCAACCCCACGCGTCGGCGTTACCCCTAACACTTCAGCCGCCCGGTACAACGTTGGGGCGAGCCACTCATAGGTAAAGATTCCATCTTCCAGCATGCGGGGGCCAAGTGACTCGCGCAGGTGTATGAACTCGTCGTGTTTCCCAATGGCAGCGGCATGCAGACGACCATGGATCGCGGCAAATTCAAGCAGGGCAGAGGCTGCCGTAGCCGGATCGTTTCTCATGAGGAAGTGCTCGAGGCTGGTTCTCTGTCCCATATCTTCCATGACCAGCACGCCTCGCGCAACATCTCCACCATAGAAGCGAGGTCCAAACACGCCACCAGGGGCGATGGTGTCTAAGAACTGCAGGCTGGCCCATTCATTGAAGAAGGCCCATGCAAGCATAGTGGCACGCGTCGGATCATACGGCGCTCGCTCCGTCGACTTGACCTGCTTCACAATCACGCTTGCCGGGGTCCGAGCCGGTCCATCAAGGAGGGGGAAACGGTACACGAGCGAGCGTATCCCATCTTGCAGGAGTGCTCCTGCACCCAGACGGATACTCCCGCCAAGGGTCTCGCCAAGCAGGCGCTCGGCTGTCGTCATGAGCGCTTGAGAAGGGGGCAGTGGATGGGGTTGCATCAGTCCTCCTGAGGAAGAGATTTCCACTAAGGGTTGTATCAGAGCAAGGAGGAAGGCGGCTCGGCCAGACGCTCGATGCATCTACACTGGAGCAATGCCCTCCCTCTTTCGACCGACGTAGAGGAGATGGCGCGAGGCTCCCAGGATCGTCTCGTCGCAACTCACTTCTTCGAGCAGGTCGAGCCACAGTTCGCGTTGGGGTGCCTGGAGCCGGTTGTAGCTCTCATCGTCCGCGGAGATCGCCGGCTCGACACCGGCGAGCACGATGGTCTGAAGTCCGAACTCCTCGTGCAGTGGCCGAATCTCCGAGACGCGCGCAAAGTACCCCCGAAAGCCGCCTTTAAGCTGGGCGTCTGGGCGCCTCCCATAGTCCAACAGGGAGCGCACTTCCTCGCCACGCTCGATCCATTGCGGCATTTTCCTCAGCAAGTCGCCCAGGAC
Source organism: Chloroflexota bacterium (assembly GCA_902810755.1). The sequence continues at coordinate 711 of CADDYT010000269.1, read as the reverse complement.
GCCCAGTCGTGAGAGATGGGTGGAAAACAGCAGACCTCCGCGGCGCAGACGCTCTGTCGCCTGACGAACGGCTTGACGACGATCCTCCTCAAGCACCAGATGGTACAGCGGTCCCATGAGCAAAACTGCGTCGAAGGAGCTGCCGACTACCGCATGCAGGTCTCGTGCATCAGCCAAGCGAAGCTGGACCTGTCCGTGCAGACCTTCCGCCTCCAGCCGTCGCTGACATCGGTGCAGGAGGGCCGCTGACAGATCGACCGCCGTGACCGAGTAGCCGCGTCTGCACAGTTCGAGTGTGTACCTGCCCGTCTCGGCTCCGATCTCGAGGATGGAACCAGAGGGCGGAAGGTACCGTGTCAGGTAGCGCCAGGTGAGGTCGTACTCGAGCTGGTGCCTTTCCAGACGCGCGTCCTCGTCCTCAACGCCGCTATCGTAGAAGGCTGCTATATCACTGATATCGTCTTTCACGCTGCTGTCTCCTTTTCCAGCGGTGAGTTTATGTTAGCACGCCCCCTTGGGAGGAGCAAGCCAGCTCTACCACCATTGACCAGGAGTCGCAAAAACGGTCCAGGTTTCGATTCTCTCTCCTATTACTTCCCGGTCAAACGAGCAACGACTGGCGCGAAGACTTCCATCTCCTCCTCAAAGACGGAGAGGTAGGAAATCCCATACAGGGCTCGCCGCTCTTGCACAGCTTCGCATATTTGCTCC
>CADDYT010000268.1 GCA_902810755.1 Chloroflexota bacterium | reverse complement strand
TGAACACTATGCCTGGACGCGCTATGCTGTTCCTGCCGCCACCTTTGCCATTGTCATCGCCGCCGATATCTTCTTGCGCGTGCGCGCGCGGAGAGAGGCCCGGAAGCAGGCAGCTCTTGAGGCGCAAGGGATGATAGAAGCTGAACGTGAAAGAACACAGGTTTCTTATAGCAGAAGAGGATGAGACGCGAACGATGTTCCTGATGAGAACGACAGGCGCTGTAATCTGCTACAGTGCCTGTCGTTCTCCGTGTCTGATGGCAATGTGTGCCTAAGCTGGTTGTCTGGCCCAGTCGCTCAGCAACGCTTTTGCGGCGTTGTGGCCGGGCGCGCCCATGACGCCGCCGCCGGGGTGGACGCCGGAGCCGCAGAGGTACAGGCCCTCAATGGGAGTGCGATAGCGCGCGCATTCGGGGGAGGGCCGCAGCGAGAAGAGCTGGTCGGGCGTGATCTCGCCATGAAAGATGTTGCCGTTGGGCATGCCGTAACGCTGCTCGATGTCGACCGGGCTGAGAACCTGGCGGTACAGCACGGCATCGGCGAAATTGGGCGCGAACTCCGTCATCGTCGCAATAATGCGGTCGGCCATCTCATTCTTCACCTCTTCCGACCACTCACGCCCTTTCAGGTGATAGGGCGCGTACTGGCAGAACATAGAAATCGTATGATACCCGGCGGGCGCGACCGTCGGATCGGTAGCCGATTGCATATACGCCTCGATGTACGGCTTCTTTGACAGTTCGCCGCGTGCCGCATCCTCGTATGCCTCCTGCACCCAGTCTGGAGTCGGGCTAATCTCGCAGGAACCGGCATGCTGCAACCCCGGCGTTGTGCCGGGCAGGCATGTGAAGCTCGGCAACTCTTTCAGCGCAATATTGATTTTAATGACCGCGCTTTCCGTCTTGAATTGAGAAATGCGTTTGAGGAAGCCCTTATCAAGGCCAGCATCCGCGCAGAGTTGCAGGAATGTTCGTTTGGGGTCGGTATTGGCAAGCACGGCAGCGGCGCGCAGTTCCTCCCCGTTTTCTAAGCGCACCCCCTCGGCCTGCCCGTTATGAACAAGCACCTTCTCCACCGGCGCATTGGTGCGAATCACCGCTCCATACGCCTCGGCAGAAGCCGCCAGCGCAAAGCTGATACGTCCCATCCCCCCGCGCACATACCCCCACATTCCCTTTTCCCCGTTCACCTCGCCAAACATATGGTGCCACATCACGTAGACTGACCCCGGCGTCTTTGGCCCGATAAAACTGCCAATGACTCCCTGTCCCGCGAAAGCGGCACGTAAATAATCGGACTCAAAGTAATCGGCCAGCATATCGTACAGATTGCCGAACATCAAATAGCGATAGATTTCTTCATCCTCGCCTCTGAAACGCCCGGCGAGGTCGGCTACAGAGGGTGGTTCCTCAAGCAAAACAGGGTTGAGAATCTCCGAAGCGCGATCAAAGAACTCCAGAAACTTTGGATAGGCTTCCGCGTCGTGTGGCGAGAGGCGGCGTATGCCCTCTACCGTTTTCTCTGTGCTGGCACGGAAAAACAGGTAGTTGCCATCAGGATAGGGTACAAACATCTGCGGATCCTTGACGTAAGCTTCGAAGCCGTAGCGATGTAGTTCCAGGTCGCGAATAATTTCAGGCCGCAGCAGGCTCACGACATACGCGCATGGTGACATGGTGAAGTCCGGGAACGGCTCTTCCAGGGTACATGCGCCGCCCACGCGGTCTCGCTGCTCCAGCACGAGGACCTTCTTCCCTGCTCGTGCCAGGTAGCCAGCCGCGACAAGACCATTATGCCCGGCTCCAATAATGATAACATCGTATTGCCCGCTCTGATTTGCCATGATGGTGAGACTCCTTTGGGTGGTAAACGAAATGGTGTAACGTCTGAGGACAGTATATCATCCGCAAAGATGAGTATGCCATGTCTTTACGTCGTTGAAAGCGGGTTCGGCCATAATATGCCATGAGAAATCGACATGGGCGTGTCATGCCGAGCGCCGCTCGGCATGACACGCCCATAATAGTATGTTATTCAAGAACCTTAATCCACGACAGGCAGCTTTGGTGGGGCTGCCGGGACTGTTGCCGGTTTTGGCATGGTGCGGCGGTTGTAGGCGCGTTTGAGGCGCAGGCCGAACCAGGCCAGGATGGCGGCAGGAACGATGTAGATGCTGAGGACGGCCAGCCAGATGAGCAGCGAGATCAGCGCCTCGCCGATGGCGATGGCGACTGAGAGCGCGCCGTGGAAGACTGCACCGGGATTCCAGCCGGATGCGGTGGGCGTCGGCACGGGCGTCGCAACGTCGATGGGACTCAGGTTAATGGTGACGGTATAGAATGTTATCTGCCCGTTGAGCGCGTTGAGGTTCTCTTCGATCTGCTCGATCTGCCCCTCCACGTCGGTCAACTTCTGCTCGATGGTCAGGGTGTCGTTGAGCGATTGTGCCTGGCCCATCAGTGCCAGCAGGCGCTGCTGCTCGGCGCGCAGGTTCTTCAGTTCGGACTGAGTATCAATGTAGTTGGTGGTGACATCCTGCACCGTCTCGTGAAGGCTGAGGAGACGGCCTTTATGCCCGGTAGCATAACTGCTCAGGTAGCTTTCAATCTGGGCATAGTCTGCTGCCTCGACTGAGAAGGTCAGCGAGATGTCGTAGAGGTTGTTGTTAGCAGGGTCTTGCTGGTAGGTGAGGCCAGCCGAGGTAGAGTGTGGGTCGGTGGCCTGAATCCAGCTTTGCAGATCGCTGGCAGTCTGCACGGTATCCTTCACCGCCATATCCACCTGCAACGTTT
>CADDYT010000267.1 GCA_902810755.1 Chloroflexota bacterium | reverse complement strand
AAACGTTGCAGGTGGATATGGCGGTGAAGGATACCGTGCAGACTGCCAGCGATCTGCAAAGCTGGATTCAGGCCACCGACCCACACTCTACCTCGGCTGGCCTCACCTACCAGCAAGACCCTGCTAATAACAACCTCTACGACATCTCGCTGACCTTCTCGGTCGAGGCAGCGGACTATCCCCAGGTTGAGAGTTACTTGAGCAGTTATGCCGCCGGGCATAAAGGACGGCTCCTCAGCCTGCACGAGACGGTGCAGGATGTCACCACCAACTACATTGATACGCAGTCCAAACTGAAAAATCTGCGCGCCGAACAACAACGCCTGCTAACGCTGATGGGCCAGGCGCAATCCCTGGGAGACACCCTGACCATTGAACAGAAGCTGACCGATGTGGAAGGGCAGATCGAGCAGATCGAAGAGAACCTCAACGCGCTCAACGGACAGATAACGTTCTACACCGTCACCATTAATCTGAGTCCCATCGACGTTGCGACGCCCGTGCCAACGCCCACCGCGTCCGGCTGGAACCCCGGCTCAGTCTTCCACGGCGCGCTCTCGGTCGCCATCGCCATCGGCGAGGCACTGATCTCGCTGCTCATCTGGCTGGCTGTCCTCAGCATCTACATCGTCCCCGCCGCCATCCTGGCATGGTTCGGCCTGCGCCTCAAGCGCGCCTACAACCGCCGCAGCATGCCAAAACCGGCAACAGTCCTGGCAGCCCCACCAAAGCTGCCTGACGTAGACTAAGGTTCTCGGACAACATATCATATTGAGCGGCAACCAGGCATCCACCCGCAGAAACGATCGCGTATACGTGTCATGGAGAGCGGCAACCAGGCATCTATGGGAAGCCATACAGGCCAGCGGATTGCCATAGATGCCTGGTTGCCGCTCTCCATGACACGTCCGGTAGCTTTTTTTCATGCCATGACACCATGAGAAGTCCCTTTATAATACAGGACGTGGCATGCTCATCTGTATGGATGGTATACTATTCACATAGGTTACACAATGTCGTCTACCATCCAAAGGAGCTTCACCATCATGGCAAATCAGAGCGGGCAATACGATGTTATCATTATTGGAGCGGGGCATAACGGCCTTGTCGCGGCTGGCTACCTGGCGCGAGCGGGGAAAAAGGTCCTCGTGCTGGAGCAGCGAGATCGCGTAGGGGGTGCATGTACGCTTGAAGAGCCGTTCCCGGGCTTCACGATGTCACCGTGCGCATATGTCGTGAGCCTGCTGCGGCCTGAAATTATCCGCGACCTCGAACTGCATCGCTACGGCTTTGATGCCTATGTCAAAGACCCGCAGATGTTTGTTCCTTATCCTGATGGTAACTACCTGTTTTTCCGTGCCAGCACGGAGAAGACCGTCGAAGGCATACGCCGCCTCTCGCCACATGATGCGGAGGCATATCCGAAGTTTCTGGAGTTTTTCGATCGGGCTTCGGAGATTCTCAATCCTATCTTGCTTGAAGAACCGCCGTCCGTTGCTGATCTGGCCGGGCGTTTCAGAGGCGAGGATGAAGAAATCTATCGCTATCTGATGTTCGGCAACCTGTACGATATGCTGGCAGATTATTTTGAGTCTGACTATTTGCGTGCGGCTTTCGCGGGACAGGGAGTCATCGGCAGTTTTATCGGGCCAAAGACCCCTGGATCAGTCTACGTGATGTGGCATCATATGTTTGGCGAGGTGAACGGGGAAAAGGGGATGTGGGGGTATGTACGCGGAGGGATGGGACGCATCAGTTTCGCGCTGGCGGCATCTGCCGAGGCGCACGGAGCGGTGATTCGCACCAATGCGCCGGTGGAGAAGGTGCTTGTTCATAACGGGCAGGCCGAGGGGGTACGCTTAGAAAACGGGGAAGAGCTGCGCGCCGCCGGCGTCCTCGCCAATACCGACCCCAAACGGACATTCCTGCAACTCTGCGCGGATGCCGACCTTGATAAGGGCTTCCTCAAACGCATCTCACAGTTCAAGACGGAAAGCGCGGTCATTAAAATCAATGTCGCGCTGAAGGAACTGCCCAGTTTCACATGCCTGCCCGGCACGGCACCGGGATTGCAGCATGCCGGGTCCTGCGAGATCAGTCCGACCCCTGACTGGGTACAGGAGGCATACGAGGACGCGGCACGCGGCGAATTGTCGAAGAAGCCGTACATCGAGGCATACATGCAATCGGCCACCGATCCGACGGTCGCGCCTGCCGGGTATCATACCATTTCCATGTTCTGCCAGTACGCGCCCTACCATCTGAAGGGACGTGAGTGGTCGGAGGAGGTGAAAAACGAGATGGCGGATCGCATCATTGCGACCATGACAGAGTTCGCGCCCAATTTCGCCGATGCTGTTCTGCATCGCCAGGTACTCAGCCCCGTCGACATTGAGCAGCGTTACGGCATGCCCAACGGCAACATCTTTCACGGCGAGATCACGCCCGACCAGCTTTTCTCGCTGCGGCCCGCCCCTGAATGCGCTCGCTATCGCACGCCCATCCAGGGTCTGTACCTCTGTGGCTCCGGCAGCCACCCCGGCGGCGGCGTCATGGGCGCGCCCGGCCACAATGCCGCAAAAGCGTTGCTGAGCGATTGGGCCAGACAACCAGCTTAGGCACACATTGCCATCAGACACGGAGAACGACAGCCGCTGTAATCTGCTACAGCGGCTGTCGTTCTCATCAGGAACAGCGTTCGCGTCTCATCCTCTTCTGCTATGAGAAACCTGTGTTCTTTCACGTTCAGCCTCTATCATCCTTTGCGCCTCAAGAGCTGCCTGCTTCCGGGCCTCTCTCCGCGCGCGCACGCGCAAGAAGATATCGGCGGCGATGACAATGGCAAAGGTGGCGGCAGGAACAGCATAGCGCGTCCAGGCATAGTGTTCA
>CADDYT010000266.1 GCA_902810755.1 Chloroflexota bacterium | reverse complement strand
TCTGGAGATCCAGTAGTGACCGAGCGGCCAGCGCCATCGCCGCAAGAAGGGGTAAGTTGAGCGCGACAGTAAGTAGAAGTAGTAGTAACATACGTGTTCCTCCATTCGCTGCTTCCTCACGGAGGAAGCAGGCTCGTAGGACAGCGCAAAAACAGCATGCAGAGGGCGTGTGGCAAACTGCACACCTCAATGCGATGAGAAGTGAAAGGGGTAATCAGGCAGAGAGCAGCGCTCCCTCGCGTGGCATGATGATCGTCGGCAGCCCGGTGATGTCCTTGATATGCACCTGCACAACCACCAGGCCGATGTTATCCAGTCCGCCAGCTGCAAGGGCCAGTTGAACGAGCCGCTCGGCCATGGAGTCAGCAGAGGCCCACGACGAGGACAGGACGTCGGCAAGCTGTTGCTCATCGGGCATCATTTCCCACAGGCCGTCCGAGCAGAGGAGCAGGACAGCGCCGTCTTGCAGCGTCTCCTGAAAGACATCCACTTCGACGGTGGGAAACGCGCCCAGGCAGCGGTAGATCTCGTTGCGCTGCGGGTGGGTATAGATCTCCTCGCGTGGGATTGCGCCCATCTCCACCAATCGGGCAACGGTTGAATGATCGCGTGTCAGTTGTGCAAGCCCCTGACCTGGACAATAGATGTAGGTTCGGCTATCCCCTACGTTGGCCACAAAGGCTTCGGAACCCACGATCAGGGCTACCGTAACTGTTGTTCCCATTGAGGTCCCCCCTGACTGCAGGTTACGCTTGTAGATGGCAGCGTTGGCGCTCTCCACACTATGCCTGAGCAGTTCGCCCCACGAGACGCCACCCGTCTGCCCCTGCCGCACGCGTGGCAGGACCTCATCCACAATGGTCTCGATAGCCAGGCGACTCGCCTCCTGGCCGTTCACATGGCCTCCCATGCCATCAGCAACGACGAACAGACCAAAGGGAACCTGCGTGGGAACAATGGTGCCCTGAGCGGCAAAGACAAAATCTTCGTTGGGTTTGCCTCGCCTCTTTTTACCAGGGTCGAGCCCGACTCCGGCGGAGAGCTGGATGGGGAGAAACGCTGGATGCTGGCCTCTCAGCCCCGGAGACAGCAGGTGCAGGGCGTGAGCGAGCAGAAGCTCTGCGTGTTGCGGCTGCTCGTTGGTCAGGGCCAGTTGCAGATTGTGCAGGTATGCACCGACGAGGGCGAGATCGACAGGGTGATTGGCAGCCATGACAATCACCTTTCTCCGAGGGAAAACGCAGGTAGGAATATTGCAGTTGCGCGCAACGCGTGTGATACAGGCATCGAAATCGTCATATGGTCTCCTCTTTCCAGGTATCCGAAAAACGCGAAAGGGACCTCCTGGTGCCTGCTCTGGCATCTGGCAAAGCCAGAAAAAAGCACAAAAAAGCCCCTCCGTGTATGCCAGGTTCACCATCAAGCCTGGCACCATGTTGAGCCGTATCTTATGAACACAAGGAAGGACAGCTACACGAGTCCCTCCCCCTTTATCAAATCTCTATGCATATGCGAGCTAGTGGAAGCTACTCTTCCTGTTCTATAACCATCAGTCTACAGGGCACAGAAGCAGCGCCGTACAGTATAAAAGGCACAACATACGAGGGAACAACTTACCCATGACGCTTTCCAGGGATAGCTCTACGAGACGCCCTACAGGATGCGCTATGCGAACAGCCTACGTGCAACGATATACGGAAAACACACTTCACCAACGCGACTACGATGAACACACTACGCACACAATCGTTCAGTTCTCAACGCCAGTCAGGAGAGTTCTCTCGGTTTGAGAGCCCTGCACAACAGGGTGAAGACCCTGTCTATCCTGCCCGAGGTGTCTGTCTCATCACTCGATCACTCTGCCGGAATGCTCTCAGCGGAGATGATCGTGATGGTCGTGCAGCCACATCCGCTAGAGGAAGGCTCGCACGGTGGCACTACGTGCCAGACGGTACAGGCTTGCTGCCTGCAGATGCACCACCCTTCGCAGGAGGTATCATCATCAATTCACTTGTAGCATACTCAATGGTGGCGGGTCGGAATCGGATCGCACCTGGACGGCAGGCGGAAAAAGACGGAGGGAGGGCCGATGTTGAAAAATGGCGACGTTATCTTGCTTCTGCTGCGTTACTAAAGGACATCTTCTTCCACTATTTACTGCTTGGAAACACCGAGATTGGCTGTGCCAAAAACTGGCAAGGCCATGACATCTCTCGACTCATTAGAAGCGGTACGATCATGCCATAGTCATCTGGCACTCTTGTATTTTCGTCTCTCTTCGGCGCATCTTCCCGGCGTACCAGACTTCAGTGAGAAGGATTTGTTCTATACCCGAGGGAGCGCTCATAATCCTTCCACCGCTTTGTCGGTGCAGAGGGCCTCGAAAAAATATACCAAACGGTTGCCTGGATTCGTCTCTCGAAATAAGATCTCAAGAGCAGAGGGGGAACCCGTGAGGGCTCAACCAGCCTCAACTCTTGAAGGTATCAACGAGGAGAAAACACCGCCACAATGCGTCAGCGAGGAGCGAAAGGTGCAGCAAGCTCAAACTACCAGGTATCAATGGGTTACCAATGATACCGAGGAGCGCTGCGCTCCACTCAACCACGTGTATCTGCACAGGGCGAAGCGGGCAGATGGGCGCGTCCCACTGCCGGGAAAGAAAGGCGCAGGAGAAGTATTTCACCGCTTCGTAAGAAGCGGAGAGACACCTCCCATGCACCGGGACAGTACAACATACGGTACGAGTGGGGCGCATCCCCACTCAATGGCAGGAAGGGTGGCAAGCGAGCTCGTCCTCCGCCAGGACGGGGTTGAGAGCGCGCAGAGCCCGTCTCCTTCACCGCAACAGATTAGTAAAGGTGGGTGACGAGGAAGTAGGCCAGCCAGTAGAGCAGGGGAATCGACACAGCGATGATCAGAAGAA
>CADDYT010000265.1 GCA_902810755.1 Chloroflexota bacterium | reverse complement strand
TACCCGTCGACGCAGGGTACCCGTCGACGCAGGGTACCCGTCGACGCAGGATACCCGTCGACGCAGGGTACCCGCAAGGGGTACTCCTACTATACACGGGCGCGGCTCTTAGAGCCGCGCTTGCATTCGTATATAGTAGGGCCAGCCCTTGTGGCTGGCCTGGGTAGTATACCAGGCCAGCCAGAGGCAGGGTGAAATCGCATGGAAATGATGAGAATAGTATATGTCAACAACAACTACTGTGGATGAAGCTGTCACGGAGACAAAGAAGCAGAAAGGCACGCCTGTCTGGCAAACTATCCTGTTCTGGCTGGCGATTATCGCGCTGGTACTGGTAGCTTTCAACCTGCGTCTGTATGAACTGGGCCTGCCTTTTGATCGCGACGGCTATGATGAGGGCGTCTACTGGCAAACGCTGCGCGCCATGAGCGGCGGGCATCCCCTCTATGCGCAAATCTTCTACTCACAGCCGCCTTTTTTTATGCTTTCCGTCTATCCGGTATTCGCCTTCTTCGGCGGCACGCTCTGGTCGGCTCGGCTCGGTGTTGCGCTGGCTTCGTTGCTCGCGCTGCCGGGCGCATTTCTGCTCGGCAAGGCGCTCAACGGGCGCGTTGGTGCGCTAGCTCTGCTGCTGCTCGTTGCCATTGACCCGCTCTACCTGGCGCAATCGCAGACGCTGCAGGCCGAAGCTCCCTGCGTCGCTTTCATGCTGCTGGCGGTTGGCTGCGCCTATCTCTGGTGGGAGCATCCAGACGGCCCCGTCGGCGTCGTGCTGGCCGCGCTGACCGGCATCACTATCGCATTGAGCATCTGGAGCAAGTTTTTTGGCTTTGCCGGTCTCATCCCCATCTGCATGTTGCTGCTGGCCCGGCTGTGGCAAATCGCGCGTAAGGTTGCGCCCGCGAAACGGGTGGCGGCGCTGCTGCCCATTGGCGTGGGTATCGTAACGCTCGCGCTGACATCCCTGCTGGTGCTGCTGCCCTATCAAGGAGCGTTCCACCAGATGCTCGCCAGCGTCGTCTATTTCCACACCGCTGCCAACGCTGTCGATAAAAGCCTGCAAGCAGGGAATCTGACCATGATGTCTCATCTGCTCACTTCGATTATGGCGGTGGCGGCGCTGTATGGCATGCTCGCGGCTTTGCTACGCGGTGACTGGCGCGTGCTGCCCCTTATCGGCTGGCTGCTCGGCAGCATTTACCTGCTCTACGACCAGGTACCGCTCTTCCATCACCACCTGGTCATCCTCATTCCACCAATGGCAAGCCTGGCCGTCATCGGCATCGGCGGCAGGCTTTCCCCGCGCGCCTTCGGTGAAGCCGTGAAGCAGCGGGCGCTGGTAGCAAAGATTGCCGGAAGCATCGCGCTGGCGCTGGTCCTTGTCGCCGCCGCTCTGAATATCCTGAGCGATCAGGCCTATTTTGTCAACTCCCGGCAGCAAAGCCTCAGCGCGCAGACAAGACAAAACGAACAGGTCGCCGCAGACCTACAACGACTGATTACCCCCGACGAACAGGTGATTACCGACGCGCAATTCATCGCCGGGCTGGCCAACCGCAACGTGCCGCCTTCGCTGGTCGATACCTCGCTCGTGCGCATCCAGAGCGGCTACCTGACCAGCCAGCAGGTGATCGTTGCCGCCTCGTCCCCACAGGTACACGCCGTCCTCTTTTTCACCGGGCGGCTGCAACGCCTGAGCGGCTTCCACGCCTGGGTCGCGCTCCACTTCCACCTCGCATATCGCTACGGCGCAGGTCAGGAGCTATGGGTACGCTAGACGAAGACGAAGAGAGCGCGCGGGACATTGCGGAAATAGATGGCACACGCTATAATACTTGCAGGCGACAGGTGGATATGTGTAGTTCATCGTCGGCACGAAGGAGATATCGATGCAGAAAAAGAAGACATTCAGTGCCATGGAAATTGCACTGCTGATCGTCCTGCTCGGCTCTTTACTGTTGTCCTTCATTCAGTCTCTGCGCGAGGAACGGGACAGATAGGAAAAAAGGCTAACCGGGACAAAAGAGAGGAAGAGGGCGAGAAAAGAAGGATAATTGCTCGTCCTCTTCCTCTCTTTTGTCCCGGTTCTAGCAGGCAAAAAAGGAAGCTGAAAGGTTGCATGAGCGGCTAACCGGCGGGCAAAAGTGGAGAACAGAATGGGCAAAGAGACAATGACATCAGAATAAATTCAGGCGCGTAATGATAATGATGGAAGCAAACGGATTGAGAAAGCCGTCAGCAAGCGAACGTACAAGCATGAGTTTTTATTAAAAGTTGATGAGTTTTCCTGATAAAGTTCATCTATTATGCTCATAAAAATTCCATTAATTTACCAATACTTTTTCCAGGAAGATTGACTTTTTTCCAGCAAGCGAGTATGCTCTTACAGGGGAAGAAACGACGTTTGGAACTGTCTTTGTAGGAGTGAGGTATACAGATGCAAAAGATGCAACTATGGCAGGAGTGTCGAGGTTTCTCCACACAGGGACGTGGGGAGGCAGGAGAAACGGGGGAAATCAGGAAACCGGTGGGTATAGCGGGGGGCAGGAACGGCAGAGAAGCGTGGCAAGAGGTCGCTTCCGTCTTCTATGCCGATGTCTTGAGAGCGTATGCAAATCTGACAGGCGTTTTACGTTTCTGGGCGATCTGCAACCTTGTGCTGCGCCAGGCAAGAGAGCAGCTCGACCCGCAGCGGCAGGGGATCGCAGTGACCATTGCGCGCTGCCTGCCCCCGTGTGACGGGAAGAAGATTCGCAGCCTGCACGAATGCATGCGCATTACCACCTGGGAACACCAGAAGGAAGATGCGCTGCTGTTTCTGGGGGCAGAGTCGCTGGCGGGCTACGCGGTAAGCATGGGGCGCCCGGCGGTGATTCAGAACCTGATCCAGGGTGGACAAAGCGCCTGCCGATCAACGGGCAATGGACAGACCTGCGAGCAGAGCATGGC
>CADDYT010000264.1 GCA_902810755.1 Chloroflexota bacterium | reverse complement strand
GCCAGATTGTTGAGCGCCTGCAGTAGTAATTGCTGGTTCTGCTCCTGCCCGATTTCCAGAGCCTGTTCGGTCAGTTCCAGTCCATGCCGGGTATCGCCGAGCCTTTCGAGTATCCAGCCCCAATGCAGCAGGTAGTAGCCCTGATCTACGCCTGAGACAGATGACAGACCACGCTCAAGGTCTTCAACGCATAAGGTGGCGATGAAGGCGGCTGCGCTGCCGCGATCCAGTTCGTCGTAAAGATAGCGGGCGAGGGAGGCGTAGGCTGCGCCGAAGCGGGCCAGCAGGGATGCGCGCTCTTCGTCGCGCTCTTTGTCGTGGGCGAGGAAGCGTTCGATGTAGGTATGGACTGCGGGCAGCAGGCGGTAGTAGCGCAAGGAGCCTTCGCGCAAATCGGCGGTTTCGTGGGCGAGCAGGCTGCGATCCGCGAGTTTGTAGAGCTGGTCGGAGATGGGGGAACGCCGCTTTTCGGGTTCTTCGCTCTCTGTACTTTGTGTGCTTTCAGCGGATCGGGTTTCCTGCCCGGCGCCCTCAATGTCGGTTCCGGGTTCTTCGCTCTCTGTATTTTGCAGGCTTTCAGGGTCAAAGATGGCGACGGCATATTCGGGTAAGAAGGGAGCGTGGAAGAGCCAGAGGCGGCTGAGCAGGGTGCGCTGGTCGTCACTGAGGTAGCGCACGCTGGTGTCAACGCAGGCGTAAAAGGTGCGGTGGCGGTGATCGAGGCCGAGGTATTTGTTTTCGGCTTCCAGCAGGTGGCGGTCGCAGTCTTTGAGGAAGTCGGCGAGCGGGAGCGAGATTTCTTTGAAGGTTCCGGCGAGCAGGCGCAGGCTGAGCGGATGTCCTCCCACTTTTTCGCTGAGTCGTGCCGCCAGGTTGAGATCGATTTCGTCGGCGCGGCGTGAGGCGGCATGGCGGAAAAGCTTTGCCCCTTCTTGTGGTTCCAGCCCTTCCAGGTCGTGTTCGCGTCCGTTGCGTGCAAGGCCAACTTCGCCGTCCCAGCCCAGGAAGGCGCGCGAGGTGGCGAGCAGGCCAACGGTGGGAACGCCGGGAGCAGAGAGACGGTGGCGAATGCATTGCGCCAGTTCTCTGGCAGCTTCGTTGTCGGCGTTGACGGCTTCGACCAGCGTCTCGGCGTTGTCAAGGACGATGAGGGTGCGGCGCTGGCTCAGGCGGCTTACAATCTGCCGCTCGATGTCGTCGAGGTCGGCGCCGTCGGGGAAGGCGAGGCCCAGAAAACGCGCAAGGGCATTGAGGAAGACGGCGCGCGATGGCAGGTTCTCCAGCGAGATGGACCAGACGCCGCCGGGCCAGGCGTGGGCGAACCGCTCGACCGCCTCACGCGCCAGCGCCGTCTTGCCCTGCCCGCCGCTGCCATGAATGGTGACCAGGCGCTGGCGACTGTCGCCGGTAAGGTAGCTGCCTAGCTGCACGAGTTCTTCGATGCGGCCCTGAAAGACGCCCTCGGCTCGCGGCAGGCCGGTGGCCTCGATAGGCGGCTGGTGTTCTTCGACGGTTGGCTCCCCTGGCTGGCAGGCAAAACCGGCGGCGGGGGCCGAGAGCGCGCTGTAGAGGACGGGGACGCCCACCACCCAGGCTTCGGCTTTGCGGGCCAGCGTCATACGGGCTTGCAGCAGCGTCTCTTCGACGGGAACGCCGCGCGCCAGATTGTCATAGAAGGAATGCGAGAAGGCGCGGGCATCTTTGTCATAGATGCTGAAGCGCATGCCCAGCGCGTAGGGGACTTTCTCTCGCGCCAGGGCCGAGGCCAGGTTGCTGAACGTCGTCTCGCCGGGTTGAGCGGTGACGCAGGCATTGAGCGTGACCAGGAAGACAGTGTTGCGCACGCGCCGCACAAATTGCTGCGCCGTCACGGCTTCGAGCGCGCCATTCTCTTGCTCGAAGCAGAGGAAGGCTCCTACCCGCTCGTCCTGGCCGCCGTGTCCCATGAAATGCACGACGCGCTGGCGCTGGCCCGCCACCAGGCGGCGCAACTGCTCGATGGTCGGCGGGCGCGCCCGCTCCAGCGAGATGGCGTAGGGAATCTCCTGAATACTTTCTTTGAGATTCATCCACTCGCCATCTATGTTGAGCGGCTCCACGCGCTTATCCAGCGGGTTGGAAGGCACAACGACGATGTGCAGCCCGCTCTCAAGTGCTGGTGGGTCAATGCGCTGTTCGGCAGGCAGCCCGCGCACAAAGGGGCATTCCAGCACCACGAAATCATCTACGCTGCTACCATCGGGCCGGTAGGCATATTCCCAGGGAACGGCATCAAGCTCATCATGCAGGGCGACGAGCAGGATGCGTTCAGGCGCGGCGTCCAGCGCCTGCCGGGCCGCTGTCCCGTCCGGGAACAGCGCCTGAAAGATAGCCTTGCCATAAGCGATGGGGTCAGCGAGCGGCTGCGGCAGTCCATTGTGGCCGGGGATGAGGGCGCGCAGATCAAACGTGTGAGAGAGCTGTCCGTTGCAGGCCACGTCAACGGTCGGGCCATCAGCCTGCCGCGTGAGGGTCAGTTCCATCGAAGCCATGCCAACTTCCTTCTTCCCTGCTATCCAGCTACGGGACGATACTATGTATTTGCCTGTCGAGCGGGTCGCGCTATCAAAAAATGTTTATTACTGAAATAAACGTTCGGTCCGGGTATTCATCCAATCCATTATCCTGCCTGTACGCCTGCCGCATCCAATCCACTACCGCTTCCCGGCGCCGGTACTTCAATGCCCTCTCTGGTTTTTTGTAAGGGTGGCGCCAGCGTCCAATCCATCACCGCTTCCCGGCACCGGTACTTCAGGTTCTTAGTGAGTATAACAAGTATGAAACGAGCAGTCAACTGGAAATGAAGCAGTCATCCTCAACCCACACAGCAGGCTACCCATACAGCAGACCATTCCCACCCCGTAGCCGCCTACACAGGCCACCACCACAGGACACCAGGACACCACCACCGCCAGGTCACCACCGCCACCGCCACCAC
>CADDYT010000263.1 GCA_902810755.1 Chloroflexota bacterium | reverse complement strand
CCCTTGCCGCTGGCCTGGCTGCCTTCCTTTAACGCTTCTGGGGCCATCCCTTGCCGCTGGCCTGGCAGCCTGTGGGTCTACATCCTTTAGGGGGAAATTCAAAAAGGCTTTGGGCGATATTGGCGGAACCTCGTCTTTTTCGGTCCCGTCTTTTCAGCCAAAATCCCCCTAAAGGATGTAGACCCCAGCCTGCCTCTTTGCATTTTGCGGCAAAATTGGCTATACTTTTCCGTGTACAGCGAAGGAACAGCTATTTTGATAGAGAAAGGTCGTGAAGTTCCCTGTGGAGACGCCGAAAAAGAAGTCGAGAATGCAAACCGTCGTTATTTGCCTGGCTATTCTCGGCAGCGCCGTCATCATCGCGCTCGGCCTGCTCTTGCCTGCCGCCACCTCACATAACGCCGCCATCGGCTATGCCGACGGCGACGCTGCACCCAACTTCACCCTGACCACCCCGGATGGGCGCAAGATCAGCCTGAGCGACTATCGCGGGCAGCCCGTCATGCTCAATTTCTGGTACGCCACCTGCCCCGGCTGCCTGCAAGAAACGCCTGCCTTGCAGCAGTTCTACGCGCAGCAGCGGGCCAGCGGCAAGCGCCTCGTCATCCTGGGCATAGACAGCGTGGACGACAGTGCCACTGCCGCCCGGTTTGTGCAGCAGCATCACCTCACCTACCCCGTCCTCATTGACGACAAACAGCAGGTTATGACGCTCTACAACGTGGCAGCCGCCCCCACCTCCTTCTTCATCGACAGCAAAGGCATCATCCGCGCCATGATCCTCGGCCCCCAGACAACAGCCAGCCTGCAACAGCACTTCGCCAGTCTGTAGATAGGTGTGGTACAATGGAATTGGAGAGATTTCCGAGCGTGGCCTGAAAAACAGGCCAGATAGAAACACAGCTATAAAGTGGTGGAAAAAAACATTGCAACGTGGGAAAATAGCTGGTATAATCTCCTACGTTGGAGAGAAAAACATACCGCCTCGCGTTTCAGGTGTGCCAGCAGTGTTGGCTGGTGAAAGTGACTTTGGAGTTAAAGAGGGAAAATCTTATGGCGACGAATTGTGACTTCAGCCGTTCTTCCTTGCTTGCGGAACAGTATCAACGGGACATGGAACAGATAGCTATTGCCCTACAAGAAGAAAGCCAGGATGAACGCGAAGAGCGCCTCGGTCTGGTCGCTCGTTCCTGGTCACTCACGACCGCCTGTTTCCATGCTCAGCTAGAGGCAAATGAGGTCCCGGTGTTTGCTCCGGTCGGCGCAACAAGGTCGTAATCGTCCATCGCATTGCATGCAGCTTAGCGGGTCGTTTTTCGTACATTCAGAAGAATAGAGCTTATGCCTCATCCACCAGAACTTGCGCCAGAAGCACTGACGTATCAGATACCAGTGCAATGCGGCATGCTTTACTGGGTGAATTTTGGCTATCCGTCGCTCCCTCCGGGCATCGAAGAGAAGCGTATCCTGGACTGGCATCCCGCGCTGGTCGTTTCGGGAGAGCCGTTTTGTCGTCACGCGGGCGCGGTCAACGTGGTCGCGCTAACTTCTTATCGTGGAAAGCTGCGCCCGTATCACCATCTTCTTTTGAAGCGAGACTATCCCCTGCTGGATACCGACAGTCTGGTGAAGACCGAACTCCTCTACCCTGTCCTGCGTTCCCTGCTGGCCGACCAGTACGCCATCTGCTCCCTGAATGAAATTGATCTGCGCGCTGTGATGGCCAAAATCGCCAATAGCCTGGCGATTACCCTGTTCTATTCATTGCATTAGCGCACGTGTGGAAGTGGGATACTGTATGGGCGTGAATTCCGATCAGTTACGGCTGCTCCCCTCGGTAGACGAATTATTGCAATCGGCAACGGGCAAGCGTCTGAGCGAGCAATATACGCGACCGCTCGCGCTGGCCGCCATTCGCGCCAGTCTGGCGCAGGCGCGCAGCGAAATTCGCGCTGGCGTACCCTGTCCCCCTCAAGAAGCCTTGCTGGCGCGGGCAGAGCAGGCATTGCAGCGCGGGCAACAACCCCACCTGCGGCCCGTCATCAACGCCACGGGCGTCATCATCAACACCAATCTGGGCCGCGCCCCACTCAGCCAGCAGGCGGTAGAGGCGGTGCAGCGCGTCGCCGCTGGCTATTCCAACCTGGAATATGAGCTAGAGGGCGGCGAGCGCGGCTCGCGCCACAGACACGTGGAAGCCCTGCTGCGCGAGCTAACGGGCGCGCAAGCGGCCCTGGTCACCAATAACAACGCGGCGGCGGTGCTGCTGGCCCTCAGCACGGTGGCTGCGGGCCGCGAAGTCATTATCTCACGCGGCCAACTGGTGGAGATCGGCGGCGGCTTCCGCGTCCCCGACGTCATGCGTCAGAGCGGCTGTCAGCTCGTCGAAGTAGGCACCACGAACCGCACGCGCATCGGTGACTACGCGACTGCCCTGAGCGAACGCACAGCCCTGCTGCTGCGCGTTCATCCCAGCAACTTCGTGATGAGCGGCTTCATCGAGTCCACGCCCCTCAACGCCCTGGTAGAACTCGCCCACCGGCACAACCTGCCGGTGATGGACGATCTCGGCAGCGGCTGCCTGCTGGCAAGCGAAGCCTACGGCCTGGCCCACGAGCCAACGCCGCAGGAGAGCATCGCAGCAGGCGCCGATGTCGTCTGCTTCTCCGGCGACAAGCTGCTCGGCGGCCCGCAGGCAGGCATCATTGTCGGCAAGCAGGATGTCCTGGCGCGTATCGCGAAGCACCCGCTCATGCGCGCCGTGCGCATCGACAAGATGACGCTGGCCGCGTTAGAGGCGACGCTACGTCACTACCAGCGCCACGAAGCGCCATCCCACATCCCTATCTGGCGCATGATCGCCGCCAGCACCGAAACGCTCGCTCGCCGCTCCTCCCACTGGGCCACCCACCTGCAAGCCCACAACATCCCTGCCCGCCTGCAGCGCGGCATCTCCACCATCGGCGGCGGCTCCCTCCCCGGCGAAACGCTCCCCACCATGCTGCTCGCCCTCGACGCTGCCTCTGTTCCCATGCCCCTGGCAGACCTGTCGCAACGCCTTCGCCTCCGCCCCACCCCCATC
>CADDYT010000262.1 GCA_902810755.1 Chloroflexota bacterium | reverse complement strand
CTGCCGCTCAACCCCGACACTTGCTGCCGCTCAACCCCGACACTTGCTGCCGCTCAACCCCGGCACGTTGCTGCCGCTCGGCCCGGCATTCCGCATCCATTCTTGCTTATTTTTCCTTCTGTTCAGAGCGAGGGCGGGGTTTGAACTGGAGGCGGATGGCGGTGCCTTTGAAGCCGAAGGCTTCGCGCAGGCGGTTCTCCAGGTAACGCTCGTAGGCAAAGTGAACGGCTTCGGTGTCGTTGACGAAGAAGACGAAGGTGGGCGGGTTCACGGCAGTCTGAGTTGCGTAGTAAATCTTTAAGATTTTGCCCTTGAACGCGGTGGGATTATGGCGGCTGACGGCTTCGCGCACCACCTCGTTTAGCTTCGAGGTGGGGATGCGCAGGAAGCGCATATCGGCGATATTGATGGCCGATTCGAGCAGTGCTTTGACGTGATAGCCGGTTCTGGCCGAGGTGAAGACGATGGGCGCGTAGGGGATAAACTTCAGGCCCTCGGCCAGCGCGCGACGATACTCTTCCGCCGTCTTGATCTCTTCCGCCTCACTCGGAAAGCGGCCCTCGCGTTCGGCGCGGCGCTGCTCCTGCGCCAGGTCCCACTTATTGACGACAACGATCACGCCCTTTGCCTGCTCTTGAATGACCCCGGCAATGTGCGTATCCTGCGCCGCCAGCCCCTCGCTGGCATCGATGACCAGAAAGACGACGTCGGCGCGTTCGATGGCGCGGGTGGCGCGTAGAACGCTGTACTTCTCCACGCCGGGGCCAACGCGCCCGCGCCGCCGGATACCGGCGGTATCGACCAGCACGATCTTGCGCCCCTCGAACTCAAATTCGGTATCGATGGCGTCGCGCGTCGTACCCGGCACTTCGCTGACAATGGAACGCTCGCTGCCGAGAATGGCGTTGAGCAGGGAAGATTTGCCCACGTTTGGCCGCCCGACAATGGCGATGCGCACCACGTCTTCCTCTTCCTCCTCCTCGCCCACTTCCTCCTCCGGCGGCAACTCCTCCACGATGCGGTCGAGCAGGTCGCCCGTGCCAACGCCCTGGATCGAGGAAAGCACAATCGGCTCGCCCAGCCCCAGGCTATAAAATTCGACGGCATCCATGCGCCGCGCCTCGTTATCTGCCTTGTTCGCGGCCAGAATGACGGGCTTCTTCGTGCGGCGCAGCAAATCCGCCACCTCCTCATCGGCGGCGGTAATGCCGGAGCGCGCATCGACCATGAAGACGATGACGTCGGCCTCCTCAATCGCCAGCTCCGCCTGCGCCTTGACCTGGTTCATGATCGTGCCGGGCTGCCCGTTCAGGCCCACCTGCCCGACAGGAATTTCCGATCCCAGTTCCAGGCCGCCCGTGTCGATCAACGTGAATTCGCGCCCATTCCAGTCGGTATCGCCATACAGGCGGTCGCGGGTGGTTCCCGGCATATCCTCCACAATAGCCCGGCGCTCACCAATCATCCTGTTGAAAAACGTCGATTTGCCGACGTTCGGTCGGCCCACAATAGCAACAAGTGGTTTCATAACTGCCTTCTCCACCCTCTTCATAAAAAATGAAGCACCTGTTCGGGTGCCTGCATACAAGTCATTCCCTCATATATTTTCACGTATTATATCATACTATTGAAAACCCGTATAGACTCCCGTAGGCGCCGACCCCCATGAGGTGACGCGAGTGGGCGTAATGACGATCACGCGCTGCGTCTCCAGGTTCATGTCGCGATACTGCGGATAGCGTTCGCGCAGCAGACGCAGGGCGCGGGCGTGGAGCGCGTCGCCCGGCGCGAGCAGGTCGGCGTGTCCCTGCACAAAGACATAGCCAAGCTGCGACCAGTCTTCGGCGTACCGGTCGATGACCAGAGCGGCCTCGTGCCGCGCCTCAATGTTGCGCACGCGGCGCAGTTTGTTCGCCTCCACGCGCTTCGGCTTCTCGTCCAGCGGCGTGTAGAAACGCTCGCCGTCGAAGGCGTAGCAGACCGGCACGACATACGGGTGGCCCGCCTCGTCGGAGGTGGCGAGGTGGCCTACACGCTGCTCCTGCACAAATTGTTCCTCCTGTGCGGTCAAGGTTGCGCGTCCGGCCATCGCACGTATCCTTTACCGACCCGAAACGGGAATCCTGCTCACTTCAGGGATGATCTCTGTGCGCAGGATATCGAACGGCTCAAGGTCGCTGACGTTGCGCAGGCTGAAGATGGCCTGATCGACGCCGATCTCTGCCAGGCTGCGGAAGTATGCAATGGCCTGCTGCGGCGACATCGTGCCGTTGCGCCCGTCGCGGGTGATGTGCAGCGAATCGAGCGTCGTCTTCTCGATATCGTCGTAATTGCGACCGAGCTGCTCGCAGTG
The DNA here is from genome assembly GCA_902810755.1 of Chloroflexota bacterium. The sequence continues at coordinate 774 of CADDYT010000262.1, read as the reverse complement.
CTGGCGCAGCACCGAGAACTTGTGCTGGATGACTTCGCGGCCCAGACGCCCGAAGATGTTGCAGGCATTGCCATATTTCGCCACCAGCCGCAGCGTCTTCTGCTCGCCAGAGCCGCCGATCAGAATGGGCGGGTGCGGCAACTGCACCGGCTGCGGCGAGTTCAGCGGGCGCTCAAGCGTGTAATACCTGCCATGATACGGCTCCTCGCTCTCCGACCACATACGCAGCGCGATTTGCAGCGTCTCCTCCAGCCGCTCGAAACGTTCCTTCAGCGGCGGGAAGGGGATGCCCAGCCCTCTGTGTTCCTCCTCGTTCCAGGCCGCGCCGATGCCAAAATAGGCCCGGCCATGCGAGAGGACATCCAGGGTCGTCGCCGTCTTCACCAGCACCCCCGGATAGCGATAGGTTACGCCCGTCACCATCGTTCCCAGCTTGATATAGTTCGTATGCCCGGCGGCGAAGGCCAGCGCCGACCAGCCCTCCAGCATCTCATTCTCCGCCGGACCCACGCTGGGTATCTGGAAGAAGTGATCCATCACCCACAGACTATAGAACCCCGCCCGCTCGGCGCGCTCGGCGATCAACGCGAACATATCGCCCAGCTGCGCCTGCCCCTGCGGCCACGTAAAATTCGGAACCTGTAATCCCACACGCATTCTGCTGTTCTCCTTATTTGATGAACGTTCTTTGCTGTGTTATACTGTGGAACCTGATGTATAACTTACTTTTCGTTAGTAATTATACAAAGGAAAGGGGGGGATGTGCAAGAGAAG
>CADDYT010000261.1 GCA_902810755.1 Chloroflexota bacterium | reverse complement strand
GCAGAATAAAGCTCGGCCACCTGTCCTGCACTGCCGCCGAAATCCAGACCTGCGCGTAATACTTGCTGAGGAGCAATTTTCTATCCTGTGTCAGCGACGCCCCTGGCTTAGCAACCTCCGCACCTCCTTGCAATACCAGCACCAGTGGATACTTTTTCTGTGGGTTATACCCGGCAGGCAAGGCCAGGTAGTAGGGCATCTGCAAGCCATCGGGGCCGTTATAAATCAGTGTTTCATAGCCATGAACGACAGGAGCCACTGCCGTACCTGCCGGAAGGGGTGGAGCGACCACACCTTCGTCGGCAGGGGCCGCCCCTGTCCCCTGTATTCCCAGAAAAAAGACAAACAGAATGATACAAGCATATTTTGTAACTCGCTTACCGGCTCCCATGAACATCTTACCTCAAGCAGTATGAATCACTCACTGATAGCGCACCGTCGTTTCGCCGTCAGCCATTCTGGAGACTTCGTCATGCAGTATAGTCGCTCAAAACCGGTTTGAAAAGAGTATTAGCCCTATTAGGAAAGGAGAAGTTACGCATAGCTGGCAAAAACTCCGCCGATCTCGTACAATAACAGCACAACGCGAGAGTATGTCTGTCTCCCTGTCTAACCCGGATGTTTGCCATTACAGAGGAAGGGACCTGATTGAGACAGAAAGATGCTGAGAGACAGTCAAGCGAAAGGATGCAGGATATGCTCAACTTTGCTCCAACGGAAGAGCAGGAAGAGATACAGAGTCTGGCGCGTAGCCTGGCCATCGAGCAGTTGCGACCGCGCGCGCGCGAGGCGGAGAAGCTGGGCCACACGCCGTCTGAGGTGATGAAGACGATTGCCCGGACGGGACTGACGACGCCGTTTCCTGAGCAGTATGGCGGCTCCGGGCCAATTGAGGCCGTGACCTACGCCCTCATCGCCGAAGAACTGGGGTTCGGTGATGGCGGCATGGCGATGGACATGATCGGCTCCATGATGGGGCCGCTGGCAGTGATGCTGGCCGGAAACGAGCAGCAGCAGGCGCATTACCTTCCCGCCTTCAGCGACGACCTGGAAGGCTATTTACGACATGGCAGCCTGGCCTTTGCCGAGCGCACAGGCGGCTACACGCTGGACGAGATACAGACGACGATGCGCCGCGAGGGCGAGCAGTTTATCATCAACGGCGCGAAACGCGAGGTGATTCATGGCGGCGAATCTGCCCCACGTGTAGTGCTGGTGCGTGAGGAGGGCAGTTCTGGTTTGCATGGATTGGCCGCGCTGCTGGTGCCAGAACACTACGAGGGTATGCACATCAGCGCCGATATGCACAAACTGGGCCTGGCGGCTGCTCCGAGCGTGAGCTATCGCTTCGAGAACGTAGCGGTTCCGGCGGACAATATGCTCTGCCGGGCAGATGGCGCGATACGGGCGGCGGCGCTCTACAATATCTTGCGCGCTGCGGTTGCCTGTGGCATGGCGCGGGCCGCGCTGGAATACTCCGGGGATTACGCGAAAGAGCGTATTGCCTTCGGGCGGCCCATCGTCTCCTATCAGGGCATCGCTTTCATGCTGGCCGAGATAGCGATGAAGCTGGACGCAGCACGGCTGCTGGTCTGGAAGGCGGCATTCGACTGGGATCAGGGCGCGGAGGGTGAGGCGCTGGCGCGAGCGGCGGAAAGCGCGCAGCAACAGGCCATCAAGCTCGCGAAATCGGCCACCATCGACGCCGTCCAGATTATGGGCGGCGCGGGTTTCATGCAGGACCATCCGGTAGAGATGTGGATGCGCAATGCCGCAGCAATGGAGTGAGAACAATGATCGATTTTACCCTCAGCAAAACGCAACAGGAGGCGCGGGATTACGCGCACCAGGTCGCGCTGGAAGAGATGCGACCCATCTCACTGGAATGCGACCGCACCGAGCGCATCCCGGAGTCGTTTTTCTTGAATATGCAGCGGCGCTACTGGGGCGGCTCGGCGGCGCAGGCGCGCACGCGCCGCACAGAGAACGAGCCGCGCCAGGAAAACGTCTCGTCCGTGATCTCTCAGGAAGAGATGGCCTGGGGCGATGCCGCGCTCTCTACCGCCATTCCGGGGCCAGGGCTGGCCGCGCCGCCCATTCTTTCGCAGGGGACGCCGGAGCAGCAGATGCGCTTCCTGGGTCCCTACATGGATGGACAACTGCACTGGGGCGCGCTCGCGCTGACGGAGCCGGGCATCGGCTCAGACGTGGCAGGCATGTCCACAACGGCAGTGCTGGACGGCGATGAGTGGGTTCTCAACGGGCATAAACACTACATCACCAACGGCGCGCGCGCCGACATCGTTGTGACCTTCGCCACCATCGATAAGAATCTAGGGCGTGAGGGCATCCGTCCGTTTGTGGTGCCGAAGGGAACGCCGGGCATGATCGTCGGGCGCATCGAGGAGAAGATGGGCCTGCGCGCCTCGCAGACCGCCGAACTGATCTTCGAGAATTGCCGCATCCCGAAAGATAACTTGCTGACCGGTCGTCAAGGGGACCGCAAACAGGGCTTCAAAGCCGCGATGGGGACGCTGGACGCGACCCGCCCGATGGTGGGCGCGCTGGCCGTCGGCATTGCCCGCGCCGCCTACGAAGCCGCCAGCGAGTGGGTCAGGGAAGAACTGCCGCAAGGCTATCCGCCAGCGAAACGTCGCGACATCGAGAACGAACTGGAAGAGATGCGACAGGAAATCGAGATGGCCCGCTTTCTTGTCTGGCGCGCCGCCTGGATGGCCGATCAGCGCATCCCCAACTCGAAAGAGGCGTCGATGAGCAAAGCCTACGCGGGGGGACTGGTGATGAAGGTCACGGCTGCTGCGGTGCGCATCACCGCGCCGGGCGAGGACTCTGAGCGCAAGCAGTTCATCCACAAATGGTTCCGCGACGCCAAAGTCTTCGACATCTTCGAGGGTACGGCACAGATCCAGCGCCTTGTGATCGCGCGGCGTATGTTCCCGCAGATAGATATCCCGTAAGTTCATCAAAAGCTGTAGGGACAGGGGGTGGGGTGAGGCAGGGAGGGGTCTGGTGCCTGTCCCGGCTGGCCCCCTCCCCAGAAGCGTTCACTTCAGGCCGCCGCAGGCCACCCGCCAGGGGTGGCCTGCAGCGGCCTGAAGTGAACGCTTCTGGGGCCACCCCTGGCGGGTGGCCTGCGTCGCGCTCGCACGGGCTGAAG
>CADDYT010000260.1 GCA_902810755.1 Chloroflexota bacterium | reverse complement strand
CACGGGCGGCTGTGCGCCATCGCGCTGACCCCCGCCAACTCGCTGGCTAAGCTCATGCTGCTCCCGTTGCGTCACTTGCTTGCTCCTTCTTCCATTGTCGTTAATTTGGACAAAACTTAGGCAGTGAGGGCGGCTTCGCGCTGACCCGTCGCGGTGTGGATATGCTGTTTCAGCGTATTCGCAAGCGCGCCGATCTGCCGAAGGGCAAGCGTATCAGCCCCCACATCTTCCGGCATACCTTCGCCGTGCGCTACCTCATGCTCGGCGGTGACATCTACACGCTACAAGAGTTGCTTGGGCATGAGGATATCGCTACGATCAAGAATTACATGCATCTCAATGATACGCTCGTTCAGGAACAGAAGCGCAAGTTCAGCCCCGGCGATAACGTGCCATTTAAGGACTCGCCCAGTGGCCGTAAGCATCGTACTGATTTCCGCGAACCGGCAAAAGGAAAACCTCGCGCTGGCCGGGGAAAGAAACCGCAGTTAGATCAGTAGTGTGAAAAGCATCCTGGTACTATCTTCCTTTTTGGACGAAAAATCTGAAGAAAAGGAAGAGATAGACTAGGATACTTGCTGAGACTTGCCGCGAAGGGACGGTGCCATATGCAAGAAGCTTCACATCATGGACAGGTTATTCGTGAGTATCGGGAGTCGAGGGCCGGAATCACGCAAGAGGAGCTGGCCCGGCGTATTGGGAAGAGTCGTCGTACAATCATCTCACTTGAGCAAACGGCGCGTATCGGTGATCTCAAAGTACGTCGTACTCTGGCCTGGGCGTTGCAGATTCCGCCTGCATTATTAGGGCTTTCGGATATTGTTGTGCCTGAAGCTGTGGTTCTGACGCCGGTAGAATCCACTTCTGAAGGTCGGAATCTGAGCAGAATGGTGTTAGAGACGTTTACTGAGAACCTGCGTATGCGCCTCGATCTGTATTATCTCAGTGCTGTCTCTGCTGACAAAAATTTGAACGCGCAGATTCAGGCGTTGACTCAACTCCTTCAGAAGAGTGGTCAGAGAGATCGGGGTGTGCTTCTCAAGCTGTTAAGTCACAACTATCAGATAAAGGGTATGATCGCCCGCGACCAGTTGGACTTCAAGACTGCCGAGCAATGCTTTAAGCAAGCGTCTCTGCTGGCGCAAGAAGCTGCATGCGTCGAATTGAACGCACTGACTATGGCTCGTAAAGCGGTCATGTATATCTGGCAAGAACGTTTCAAGGAAGCTGCGCAGTTGTATGAGGCTGCACGAGAGATTGCCAGGCGTGGTTCTCCAGCTTTACGGGCGCACCTGGCTACAGGTCATGCTGAGGTTCAAGGTATCCTCGGCGATCAAAGCTGTTTGGTCTCGCTTACTGAGGCTCGTAATATGCTCAAACGTCTTGACCCGGAGGATGATCCTCTGTTGCTGCTTCACTCAACACGCACTTCGGAGCGGGCAATCAATGATGGCTGGTCTCAGTGTCACACGTTCCTCGGTAAACCAGAAATCGCTCTTGAGAGTTATGAGAAATCAGAGCAGTTGCTAGACCCCAGCCTGGCACGCATGAGAGCACGTCTCTATATTCAACAAGCTGAGGCGCTTTTTATCAGTAGAGACATGAGTTGCTGTTTCTATGCAGAGGAAGGATTGAAGCTGGCTCGTGCTGTCGGCTCGCAGTATAACATCTGGCGGGTGAAGCAACTGGCTTCAAAGCTCGGCTCTAAGTTTCCTGCTGATGATAGGGTGAAAGGGCTGTTGAAAGCGGTTAATGGCAAATCTGTAACTGTTTGGTATTAGATAGAGCAGAACAAGCCTTGTTAAATAGATAAATTTCTACCTAGCAAGGCTTTTTCCATTTTCATTCGTTAGAAAAGAATGTAAGGACTATGAGTTCAGGAGAATTTTGTTTCTCCTGAATTGAGAAAGTGAGGAAAATGAACAATGGGTATCTGGAATTTTATCGGATACAAAAGGAAAGCAAGAAGTAAAAGATGCCATACCATGTTTTGTGTAAAAGGAGCCTTTGCCAAATGGCTCAATCCGCTCTAGTCCTGGGATCAGAGGGATTCGGGAATAAGCCATTACACAAAATTCGGTATGGTGTCTGGTAAAACGTGTATAGTCAGAGAAAAGTCAGAGCCGAATGGAATTCAGGAAGAGATATATGCCACACCTGTCACTCGAAACGATTGCTGAGCGCCTCGCGGAGCAATTGCGCTGCGAGCAGGAGGGTCTGTGTCGTCCCATTATCCAGCAGGTGACACGCGGCAAATCGGTGACGCCAGCCACTCTCCGCGCATCACTGCGGGTGAGCCAGGACGAGCTGGAACGTCGCATGGCTACGCTGCTGCCAGAGGTCGAATTTGATCCGGCTGGCAATATTGTCGGCCTGGGAGTCACTCTGGTGCCGACTCCCCATCGGTTTCAGGTCGGTGGCAAACTGCTCTACACCTGGTGTGCCTTTGATACGGTTCTGTTTCCGCCCTCGCTGCCTGTCGAGGCGCAGGTCCAGTCGACGTGTCCCGTCAGCGGTCAGCCCGTTACCTTTGTCGCCACGCCCGAAGGCGCCATCCTGGATCTGCTCCCTGCGAGCAGCGTGATGTCGCTGATCGTGCCAACCAGCCGCAACGACTGCACGCGCGCCACCTTTTGCCAGCAGTCGCTCTTCTTTCAGTCGGAGCAGGCCGCCTCGACCTTTCTGGCTGCCCATCCAGAGGTAATCCTGCTCTCGGTCGAGGAAGCTGCCTGTGTGGGACGGCTGGTGGCCCAGAGCTGCGCGCCAGGCGTGAGACGAGCAACAGGAGTCAGCACCGATAGAGAAACATCTCCAGATCCTCACCGCTACGCTTGAGTAGCTGCCCCCATCATGTGGCGGGTACGGGGTGATGTGCGATCGGGGCTGCCCTTCATAGGCGTTCACTTCAGGCCGTGCGAAGGCCAGGCAGGCCAGCCGCCAGGGGTGGCCCTCCTCTAGACGATGGCTCCCCAGGGGGCACGAGCCGCCCGTCTAGAGGAGGGCCACCCCTGGCGGCTGGCCTGCGGCGGTCTAGAGACGCGCCTCCCCAGGGGGCACGACCGCCGCGTCTCTCGTAGGGCCACCCCTGGCGGCTGGCCTGCGGCGGCCTGAAGTGAACGCCTATGGGGCTGGCCCTGGCTCATACTGCATGGACGGCTGGCGCTGGTACTAACGGCGCTCCCATCGACGTCAGGAACCGTTTCAGTCGGTGAGGGTGATGC
>CADDYT010000259.1 GCA_902810755.1 Chloroflexota bacterium | reverse complement strand
TCCTCGCGAATCCTTTTCTCAGCCTCTTGCACGGCCTCTTCGGTAATTTCCTTGATGAACCAGTTGTCTTTGAGTTTGTCGCTCACGCTTTTCCACCTCTTTCTCAGCCATTCGTGGTCGCCTTTGTGCTTGAGGGTTAAGGCGATCAGAGTATAAGCTACGATACTGACTTCATCGTTGCCCAGCGGCTCCAGTGCGGTCATGATCTCCTCGGCGACTTCGCGGGTCGCCCCATCTTTTGTCAGGATCATGAGTGGCAGGATGCCCGGCAAGCCCGTCTGGCGCAGTTCCTCCGCCGTCATCGAGGAAAGATCGATCACCGTATAGTCAAAGGTGATCGAGGAGCGCCCCGCCATTGGTGGACTCTGCCAGGGTGGAGTGGGCAAGGGGCCATCCTTCTTGAGATAGATCAGAAACGTCCAGACCGGCAGGTGATGCTCGCGCAGCGACTGAAACTGGTATTCCAGGCCGCGCTGCGGCATCTCTTTATCGGCGGTGGTCTGAAACTCATAATGGAAGACCACATCGATGTCATCGAGGATCACCTGCCAGATGTCATCGGCGATCAGATGGCGGTGGAACTCCGTTTTCAGTGGCCTCACCACGCGCACTTCCTGGCCGCCCACAAAGCGCAGAACCCAGCGTGCGAAATCCTCCTGTCTGGCTTTGATCAGCGTTTTCAAGACATCATCATACTCACCCGACATACAAGAACAACTCCTGGACACAGATTTCTGATATCAGTGTAGCATAAAAGCGGGTAAGGGCGCAATTGCGAGCAGGCCACCCCTTGCGCGTGGCCTGCGGTGGCCTGCGGTGGCCTGAAGTTGACGCCTATGGGAGTGGCCCTGCTATACGCACACAGATCGACCAGCTACGTGGGCCGAATCGTAGTATAGTGGGGCCACCCCTTGCGCGTGGCCTGCTCGCAATTGGGCGCAATTGGCCTGCCCTTGACACTACTATTCACCGGTATGCTATACTCACTGCATACTATTAACGGAACGCTATTCCATTGTGTAGAACATAGTGAGCTGCCGGAGGGAGTGGTATGCGACATGGAGAGCCTTTAGAGGGCGAGAAGACGGTGCAGATTGTGCAGCGTATTGCCCGCGTCCTGCGCGCATTTAACAATCAGGGGCTGCTGGGCATTACCGATCTGGCGAGCGCGACCGGACTACCCAAATCCACGACGCATCGGCTGGTAACGGCGCTGGTCAACGAGGGGCTGCTGGTGCAGGACGAGGATAGCCATAAGTACGCGCTAAGCCTGCACGTGACGGCGCTGGGGGCCAGCATCCTCAGTTCGCACACGGTGCGCAAAGTGGCGCGGCCTATTCTGATGGAATTGCGCGATCAGACCCACGAGTCGGTCCATCTGGCGGTGCTGGAAGGCATGGAAGTGGTTATCATCGACACGGAGGATTCCTATTTCGTGGTGCGCGCCGTCAATGTTCCCGGCCAGCACCTGCCTGCCCATGCCGTTTCCACCGGCAAAGTGCTGCTCGCCTACCAGTGGGAGGTGCGACTGCACGAGATTCTTGCGCACGCGAAGCTGGAAAGTTATACCGAACGCACCATTACCGATCCGCGCTTGCTGCTGGAAGAACTGCGCCGTGTGCGCGCGCAGGGGTATGCCATCTCATGCGAAGAACTGGAGCAGGGCATCGATGCAGTGGCCGCGCCCATTTTCGACCACATGGGAACTGTCGTCGCCTCCGTCTCCATCGGCGGCCCCAGCGAACGCTGCCGCCCGAAGCAGGCGGAGCATATCGCGGCAGTCGCCCGCGCCGGCCAGCAAATCTCCCAGGCCCTGCGTTACGTAAGCTGGCATTGACCTGGCAGGCGGTGCATAAACAGGGAAGCCGGAGGAAAAGGAGATGGGGAACGGTAATGGCAAAGCAGAGTAAGATCAAAACGAATGCCATGCGCCTGCTGGATAAGCGCCACATTCCCTACACGGCGTTTACCTACGCGGAGACGCTGCACTCGGCCCCGGAGGTCGCGCAGGCGCTGGGCGTACCGGCAGGACAGGTTTTCAAGTCGCTGGTCGTCTTCGCGGATGAAGGGCGGCCCTTGCTGGTAGTGGTGCCGGGCAATCGAGAGCTGGAGCCGCGACTGGTAGCTCGTGAGGTGGGCGCGAAGCAGGTGCGCATGGCCCCGCAGCGTGAGGCCGAACGCCTGACCGGCCTCAAAGTAGGCGGCATCTCGCCCCTGGCCCTGCTTGATAAGCCCTTTGAAATCTATCTGGACGCAAGCGCAAGCGAGCTGGACGAGCTATACATCAACGGGGGGCAGCGCGGTCTCAATCTGCGCCTGCGCGTAGCCGACTTGCTCGCGGTGACTGGCGCGACAATTATTCAGGCCACTGCCAACCAGCCGCAGGCGGATGAGGCGGAATCATAGACATTTCTGACTGGCAAAGGAAAGCGATTTTCAGGAGTAATGGAACAGACAAGAGGCGAAACAAGAGCGCGCAGGATAGAACAGAGCTTGATTGCGGTCAAGGGCGCGGGCGACCTGGCGACGGGCGTGATTCACCGGCTGGCCCGCGCCGGTTTCCCGGTGGTGGCCACCGAATTGCCTGAGCCAACCGTTGTGCGGCGCACCGTCTCCTTCGCCGAAGCCGTGCTGCTGGGAGAGATGACCGTTGAGGGCATTACGGCGCAGCGCGCCTCTTCCACACAAGAAATACTGGAACTGCTCTCTCAGGGGCGTGTTCCCGTTGTGGTCGACCCTGAAGGACGCCTGTTCAGGCGACTTCACCCACTGGCGCTGGTCGAGGCAACTCTGTCCAAACAGAATACCGGTATCACCATTCATGACGCCCCCATCGTCATTGCGCTCGGCCCCGGCTACGAAGCGGGCCGCGATGTGCATGCCGTCGTCGAGACGAATCGCGGGCATAACCTGGGGCGCGTCTATTACGAGGGCAACGCGGAGCCGAACACGGGCATCCCCGGCGCGATTGCCGGTTATACCGTCGAACGGCTGCTCAAAGCGCCCGTTGGTGGCAAACTCTACGGTACACGGCAGATTGGCGATATGGTGCAGGCAGGAGACATCATCGCACACATACACGAGGCAGGCTGCGCTGGCGAGTCATGTAGCTGCCAGCCCACTCCCATTGTCGCCGCCATCCCCGGCATCCTGCGCGGCTTGCTGCGCGATGGACTCACCGTCAAAGCGGACATGAAAGTCGGCGATATCGACCCGCGTGCTGCTCGCGAACACTGCTTCACCATTTCCGACAAGTCCCGCGCTATCGGCGGCGGCGTGCTGGAAGCTATCCTCCACCTCATGCAACATCTCTAGCAGTAGCCTTTAGCCCTGAGTGGAGCGAAGGGGGAAGCATCTGCGGGACTAACCGGGCGGCATGGCTCCCCAGAAGCGTTACCTGAAGGCCGTGCGCGCGCGACGCAGGCCACCGACGCCGCGCCAGG
>CADDYT010000258.1 GCA_902810755.1 Chloroflexota bacterium | reverse complement strand
AGGGCCACCCCTTGCCGGTGGCCTGGGGCGCCTCACCTGCTCAGCATGCCGCAAGCAGCGCCTGCCTCACCGCCGGGTCAACGTTCTCATCTATGTTCACCGCATCGGCGCTCAGATAATACATGAAGCGTTGAGCGGCCAGCCGCAGCGCATCTAACATCTCTGCATCGGGCGTGACATCCGGCTCCCACCACCAGCGTGAGATATTCCAGGTCGTGTTTTCGAGCCGCGCATCCATGCGGGCGACGAAGCGGTCTTTGTAGAAGACGGGCAGGACGTAGTAGCCCCACCTGCGCTGTTCGAGCGGCTTGTAGACTTCCCAGACGTAATCGAAATTGAAGAGGTGCAGCATGGCCTTGCGATCCCACAGCAGGCTGTCGAGCGGGCCGAGGAAGAGCAGGCGCGGCCCTGGCTCTGGCGCGTCGAGCAGTTCGAGCGCGCTGGTGGGCATGTAGTAGGTCCAGCTTTTTTCTGTGCGCTCTCCCACCTGCACGGGCAGCAGTTGCCCGGCCTCCACCAGTTCCGCCACAGCCTGCGTGCATTGCGCCCGGCTGCCGCAGCCGCTCCAGATGGCCGCGTCGCTGTTCGGGCGCAGCAGCCCGGCTGCCTGGAAGCGGCGCAGAACGATCCAGCGATGAAAGGTCACCTCATCCAGCAATGGCTGCGCCTGATAATGTTGCGCGGGAATCACCCGCTCCGGCAGGTCATAGTAATGCCGCCCGTTTTTGCGATGGTGCGTCACCAGCCGCCCGCAGGCCCACAGCGAGCGCATGATGCGTTTCACCCGCGTCTGCCCGTACCAGCTATGGATCATCTCCGACACACGCGAGCGGTCCTCAAATTCCAGCGGCGAAAGCGGCCCCTGTTCTTTGATGGTAGCCAGCACGGCAGCCGCGCCTTCCGCGTCGGCCTGCAAAATCTCACGATCATGGTAGGGCCGGTACTGCTCGCGAATCAGGGCCCGCATCGGCCAGTCCGCAATGGGAACCAGGCATGCCTGTTTATCCCAGGCATCGTACATCTTGCGCTGGCCATAAGCCGCCTCCTGCCAGTCATCGACGCGATAGCCGGGAACGCGCGCCTGCAAGACAAGGTCAGGATTGCGCCCAAGCGGGTTAAGCGGGTCATACTGCACCGTCCCCAGCCGCTCAAGCACACCTGCGATATCCGTTGGCCTGAAGTGATAGAGCGTAAGAAAGCGGCGCGCCTCTTCGTGAGAGAGCCGCGTCACCCCTGCCTTTTCTACGTCTTTCAGCATGGTCTACCCTTGTCTGCCGCTGCTCAGAATGCTACCTCGTCAGTTGGTTTTACCCGAATCGCGTGTTCACCGGCCCAGAAGTGGTCCAGCGTACTGTTATGATGCGCGATAATCTGCTCCGCCGTCAGCACATCGCTATCCTCTGTCGTATGCGCATCACTCACCAGCGTCACATCGTAGCCGACCGAGACGGCTCGCCGCGAAGTCGTATCCACGCAGTAATTGCTCTGCGCGCCCACGATCACGAGATGTTTGATGCCCCGTTTCTCCAGCTCCTGCTGAAGCGTTGTATTGTAAAACGAATCGGGGGATTGTTTGTGAACGACCGGCTCGCCCTCCTGCGGGGCAATTGCCGGATGAATCTGCCATTCCGGCGTGCCGACCTTCAGATAAGGGTTATTGTGCTGCACATAAATCACCGGCACCCCCGCCGCCCTCGCCTTCGCAAGCAGCGTCCCGATATGCTCCAGCACCTCTTTCCCCTTATATGCCGCCTCAATAATCTCCACCTGCGTATCGATAACCACCAGCGCCGTGTCCTTCTCTGTCTCTGCGCTCATAGCCTGCTCTCCTTCTCAAACGAATGTTCGATATTTTTGTCGCCTGCAAACAGTGTATCACGAAAAGCGGCTATATTACGCCCTGATTTGATGGCTTTTCTCGTTCTGGCTCGTTCAAAAATATGTTGTGCTGATGACATACTGGTGTCACTCGCATCGAGTATACTGTTGGTAATGAATAACAACACAGACCGCGTTCCCAGGCGAAACGCGGTCTGTGCGTGGCACCTCATTGTGTCGAATTGTTGGAGCGAACGTTGTTAGCAAATGAGGTGGTCATTTGTGTTGTGTATTGTGTAAGGCAGGTCTGATGGAGCCTGGTGTTCTCTCTGTCTCTGCACCTCCTTTCCGCTCTGCTAGCGATCCATTGTTCCTTTCGTGTCTTCGTTTGCTTGCTTGCTTGCTTCGTATTGCGGAGTGGTATCATGCATACAGTCGCGTTGACGTTTCAGCGCGCTCACTTTCTGTACGCACTATTAGAGTAGCCGCTTTTTCTCAAGAAAAGCGCAGGGAAATGTAAGAAAATTGTAAGATTACCGTAAATAGACCTTTCTACCGAAGGTGAGGAGCGAACCATGTATTTTCCGACGACGCGGGTACTGACGGTGCTGGAGATGCTGCAATCGCACCGGCAATTGAGCGGGCCGGAACTGGCCGAGCGGCTAGAGGTCAATATTCGCACGGTGCGCCGCTATATCATGATGTTGCAAGACCTGGGCATCCCCGTTGAAACGGTGCGCGGGCGGCACGGCGCCTATCGCCTGCGTCCCGGCTTCAAATTGCCGCCCCTCATGTTTACCGAGGGTGAGGCGCTGGCGGTGACGCTGGGCCTGCTGGTGGCCCGTCGCCTCGGTCTGGCGGTCGCCGCGCCGGATGTCGAGGGCGCGCTGGCAAAGGTCGGACGCGTGCTGCCCGCCGCCCTGCACGAGCGTGTGCAGGCGGTACAGGACATCCTCATCCTCGATTTTCCCACCTCCGAGGCCCCACCGGCCAGCGACGTAGTAGTTACGCTCTGCGCCGCCGCCCAGTTCGGCAGGCGCGTGTGGCTGCGCTACCAGGCATGGCAGGCCAACGTGACCGAGCGCGCCGTCGATGTCTACGGCATCGTCTGTCGCGATGGCTTCTGGTACGCCGTCGGCTACTGCCACCTGCGCCAGGATGTGCGCGTCTTCCGCCTCGATCGCGTTCTGCAAGCCGAAATGCGCGAAGAGACCTACACACGCCCCGCCAGCTTCGACTGCCTCGAACATGTAGCGCGCGCCGTTGCCTTGATGCCCGATAAATGGCTGGTTGAGGTACTGCTGGAAACCTCATTAGAGGAAGCAAAATACGAGGTGCCGCCCGCCCTTGCCATCCTGGAAGAAACAGAGGGTGGTGTCCTCCTCTGCTGCTATACAAAAAATCTGGACTGGCTGGCCCGCGTCCTGGCTCGTCTGAGCTGCCCCTTTGTCGTGCGCCAGCCGCCCGAACTGCGCGCCGCCCTCAAGCGCCTGGCCGACCATCTCACCACAATGGCCGAACGTGAATCTTGATACTGCCCTCCACAGCCGCCCCCAGAAGCGTCAACTTCAGCCCGCCCCAGGCCAGCCGCCCCCAGACCAACCCCCAGGCCAGCCGTAAGGGCTGGCCCTACTATACGCGCCCTCAGCATGCCGCCGCCCTGAGCATCGGCAGCGCCACTGGCGCTGCCACCGTATATAGTAGGGCCAGCCCTTGC
>CADDYT010000257.1 GCA_902810755.1 Chloroflexota bacterium | reverse complement strand
TGATGCCTTCGGGTCAAAGGGCGTAGAGGATTTTGCAGTGCATCCGGTGAGGATTACCCTCACGAAATAAACAGGAAATGGCGCGAAATAGGGCTATGCAATATTTCGCTATATTTTCTGGCACTGTGATTCGGGTCAAGCTTCCAGACGGTCGCCGTCTGAGTTTGTGGCTGGCTCTGTTGTGTCATAGTATCTCCTCCATCAAAAATAGCTTGCACGGACTGAAGCATGGAAAGGGGGCTACTGCTCAGCTTTATTTTCCATACTTACTTCCCTTATGATAGTAAGTATAAACTGGTAAGTTGCTTCTGTCAAGAAGGTTGTTTCTAGCAGGAAAATATGGTATATTTGGGCTATGAATACATCTGACCTGTCGCAAACAACACAACAATCAGAGACCTGCGCCTCCCACCCTGTCGGGCGCGCATTACGCCTGCTCGGCGATAGCTGGACGCTCATCATCGTCTACTCGCTGCTCTCTGGCCCCAGGCGCTTCGGCGAACTGCTGGATGCGCTGGGCAGCGCCAGCCCCAGAACGCTCTCGCAGCGCCTCAAGATGCTGGAAGAGACCGGCTTTGTGCAACGCCAGGCATATCTCGAAATCCCGCCCCGCGTCGAATACCGCCTGACTGAAAAAGGCCAGGCCCTCGTCAACATCATGGAAGCCATCAAACAATTCGGCGAACGCTACCTCGCCGATGTCGAACCGCCCGCTGCCGCCCCCGATACGCCAGCATGTGAGTGAAAACCGGCCTGGACATGTCATGCCAGATGCCTCTCCATGTATATATGTCGCCATAGCAGCGCGTACTTTCACCAGGGTATCTTCCACTTCTGTCAGGGCCTTTTCCACTTCGGCAAATCTTTCTTCAGGGATTTCGTCAAAATAGTTTGCCATTGCATGAAACGTGAATAATGCCAGATAGAGAGGGTAATGCGCGTCATCGGTTCGTCGCATTAATTCGCCAAACTCACGTTGCTGTTCCAGTGTTGCCATGTTCTTTTCCCTTGCACGTGGCATATATGAGAAGAAATTGCAAAAATTTGGTAGTTACTTCTCACTATGGAGTATAGAGTAACTCAAACATCATAGTTCTGTCAAGGTATCTCTTCTGTTACAATCAACAAAAATATCGGTTGAAGGGGCTAAAATGCTACGTTTACGGGTCAAAGAAGTTGCCGAAAGTAAAGGAATAAGTATGAGTCGTTTGTCACGCCTCTCAGATGTATCATTTAACACAGTTAAAAATATCTGGAAACATCCAGAGGCGGGCATAAATGTTCATACCCTGCATCGTATCGCAAAGGCGTTAGAGGTTCCCATAGCCGATTTACTTGAGGAAATACCGGACAATCACGAATAAAGCAGTTTGTGGGGCCATGTCATGCTGCACAGCACGACATGACCCCACAAACTGCTTTATTCGTTATGGAATCACAGGAGCCTCATCCTCACTCTCCACCGCCTCCAGTTCGCCGGATTCGCGACGGTAGCGTTGGGCAAGGGGGATATCCTTCAGGAAGAAGGTGGCGAGGAGGGCCAGCAGGGAGAAGATGAGGACGGCGACGAAGCCGTGCTGGATGGCGAGAGCCAGCGAGAGGCGCAGAGCTTCGAAGACCTGAGCGAGCAGGTGTTGCACCTGTTGCATGGCCTGCGCCGCCGCCTGGGCCGCTATCTGGTTGTGCTGCGGGCCGGGCGGGACGTGCGCTGCCGCAGCAGCAGCCGCGTAATGCTTTGCCGTCTGCACCACCGTATCGCGATACTGCTGGTTGACCAGCACCTGCGGATTGGTGGCGAACTGGAAGCCCTGCGGCGTCAGTTGCTGCACCGTAGAGGCGGGCAGGCGCTTCACAATATCGCTGGAGAGGGTGGTATTCACGATGGTACCGACGATGGCAACGCCGAGGACGCTGCCAAGCTGGCCGAGGTAGCGCACCGCCGAGGTGCCTGTTCCCAGGCGCGAGCGCGGTAGAGCATTTTGCGCCGTCAGCGTGGTGATGGAGAAGAAGGTTCCCATGCCTACCCCGGCAATCACCATGAAGAGAATGGCCAGAAACAGGCCGGTGGAGGGTGTCAGGAAGGTGAGCAGGAAGACGCCAACGGTCATGATGAGCGCGCCGATGATGGCGACGAGCTGGTAGCGTTTGCGTATGGCAACCACCATACCGGCAAGCGCGGCGCCGACGACGGAACTCAGGGTGAGCGGCGTCGTGATGAACCCTGAATTGGAGGCCGATTCGCCCAGCACGCCCTGCAGGAAGAGCGGCATGTAGATCACTACCCCGACCAGCACCATCAGTTGCAGCAACGAAAGCAGCGCGGAGGCCGTGAAGACCTGGTTGCGGAAGAGGCTCAAGGGCAACACCGGCTCGGCGGCGTAGCGTTCGGCGATGAAGAACAGCGCGTAGAGGACGCCGGAAGCGACGAGGGTGCCGATGACCTGCGGCGAGTTCCAGGCATAGGTCGCATCGCCGCCCCATGTCAGGCCGAGCAGGAGGCAGACGGTGGCGGCAGCGGCCAGCGCGGCTCCCACGAAGTCGATGCGGCGAATGGCTGCCAGGCCGGTAAAGCGGCTACCGCGCTCAGAGATGCTGGTGGGCAGGTAGATGAGCAGCGCGGCCAGCGCGAGGACGCCAATGGGCAGGTTGATATAGAACACCCAGCGCCAGCGCGTCGAATCGACGACCAGGCTGCCCAGCAGGGGACCGTGATCGGTCAGCCAGCCGCCGAGGCTGGGGCCAACAACGCTGGAGAAGCCGTAGACGACGCCGAAGATGCCCTGCCACTTCGCGCGCTCGGCGGGCGGGAAGATGTCGCCGACGACGGTGAAGACCAGCGCGATGCCGATACCTGCGCCCAGACCCTGCAAAGCGCGAAAAGCGATAAACTCGTTCATACTCTGCGCCGCGCCGGAGAGGGCCGAGCCGAGCAGGAAGATGATGGTGCCGACGACCAGAAACCATTTGCGCCCGAACTGATCGGAGAGTTTTCCCACTGTGGGAACCATTGTCGTCGAAGCCAGCGTATAGGCGGTGACGGCCCACGTGTAGCGATCAAAGCCCTGCAACGAGGCGACGATGCGCGGCAACGCAGTGCCAACGACGGTCTGATCCAGCGCCTCCAGCAACAGGGTGAGCATCAGAGCTGCCAGCACGCTGAAAAGCGCAACGCCGTGCAGGCGGCGCTCTCCTCCCTGTGCGGCAGCTGCCTGAGAGGTTGAAGCTGTATTTTCCATAATGCGTTTCCTCCGCGCGGAGGCGACGCCACACGTGATATAATGACGTATAGCGGTCCTCCGCTCAATTGCGGCGCGTCCTCTGCCCCGGCCTGAGAAACGTTGGCAGAGGCATGCGCCCGATTGCTTTTCTGGCCCCTGCCCGTTGCAAGGGCCACGAGATTCCTGATTGAAGATCCCCACCCCACCAACCAGCCACATCCCACTGGCCACCCGCATCCCACTGGCCACCCGCAAGGGGTGGCCCTACTATACGCGAGGCTGCCGTGCCGCTTGCAGGGCGCTCGTCTAGAGGAGGGCCACCCCCATAGGCGTTCACTTCAGCCCGTGCGAGCGCCAGGCAGGC
>CADDYT010000256.1 GCA_902810755.1 Chloroflexota bacterium | reverse complement strand
CCCGTCCAACCAGGCCACCCGCCAGGGGTGGCCTGGTTGGACGGGTGGCCTGGTTGGGCGGGTGGCCTGGTTGGACGGCGGGTAGCCTGGGCGCGCGCAGGTGGCCTGGTTGGACGGCCTGCGTACATGTAGCATAGGATACAGGTGAGCTATTACCCTTGCAAATGCACCAGAACCTTCCCCTGTCCGGCTTTCACATGCTCGGTGAGCGTGCGGTTGCCGACGTGGACGTTAATCTCGTACCAGTCGCGGGTGGGCCGGTAATTATCCCAGAACTCTTCGATTTCTACGATGGCGAGGTCGCCGATGACGCGGCAACTGATGGTGGTTTCGGCGAAGGCGTTTTTCTTATAGTCCAGAGAAGTGCCATCGTCTTCGTAGAGGGTGTAGCTGGCCTGGCCGTCGGTAGCCATGTAGCAGGTGATGGTCAGCGGGTCGGTGGGTATCTGGCCGGTGTACTGCATGAGCGGCCCGGTGACGAGGATGCTGTTGTTGTGTACCAGCAGGGGCCAGCGATCAAGCGGGGCCTCGATCTCTGTCCAGCCGCCGCCGGGATATTCCTGGTTGTCCCAGTAGCTGTACCAGAGACCGGATGGCAGGTAAACGTTGCGCTTTGTCGCGCCCTGTTCGTAGATGGGCGCGGAGAGCAGGACTTCGCCGACCAGGAACTCGGACTCGATGTCGAGGGCCTCTTCATGCTGGGGGAAGTGATAGTAGAGAGGGCGCATGATAGGCGCGCCGGTCAGGTTGGCCTGGCGGAAGAGTGTGTAGAGATAGGGCATAAAGCGGTAGCGTGTCTCGATGGCCTTGCGATAGGCGCTTTCATAGGGTTCGCCAAAGGCCCAGGGTTCCTGATCGGGGCTTTCTAGTGAGTTGTGGTTGCGGCAGAAGGGGAAGAAGGCGCCGAGCTGGGCAAAGCGCACCAGCAATTCACCATCGCTTTTATCCCAGAAGCCGCCGATATCGGCGCCGACGAAGGGGATGCCGCTCATGCCGAGATTCATGCACATCGGCATGGCCATCAGCAGGTGTTCCCACGTGCTGTCGTTGTCGCCGGTCCAGATGGCCGCGAAACGCTGGGTACCTGCGGTGCCGGCGCGGGTCAGCACAAACGGGCGGGTGTTGGGGCGCAGGCGCAGCAAGCCTTCGTGCGTGGAGCGCGTCATTTCCAGACCGTAGGCGTTGTGGAAGAACTCGTGGAGGACGGGCGGGCCATCGGGGCCTGTTGGCTCGTCTCCACCGGCGCGGTGCAACACTTCCAGACTCATCGTGGTGCCGTGCAGGGAAGATTCGCCCTGTATCATCATACTGGTCATGGCAGGTTCGTCCATATCGTTCCAGATGCCGTCCACGCCCTGGTCGAGCAGTAGTTTGTAGAGGTTGCCCCACCATTCGCGTACCGCTGCCTGTGAGTAGTCCGGGAAGACGCACGGGCCGGGCCAGACACTGCCCACGAACAGTTCGCCGTTCTGGTAGCGGCAGAAGTAGTTGTGTTCCATACCCTCTTTGTAGACAAAGTAGTCTTCATCAATCTTTGTGCCGGGGTCGAGGATGGTGACGAGGTGGAAGCCCTGCTCGTGCAGATTGTGTGCCATCTGTTTCGGGTCAGGGAAGCGTTGTGGGTCCCAGGTGAAGTTGCGATAGCCATTCATATAGTCAATATCGAGCCAGATGGCGTCGCAGGGATGATGACCGGCGCGTATCTGTGCCGCAACCTCGCTGACGCGCTCCTGGCTGCGGTAGCCCCAGCGACATTGCTGATAGCCGATTGACCAGAGCGGCGGCAGGGGCATACGGCCTGTCAGCTCGGTGTACTGGCGCAGTACAGCAGCAGGGGTGGGGCCGACGAAAAAATAGACCACGAGGCTATCACCCTGCACCGTCATGCTAGCGAAATCCTCGTTTGTTCGCCCCAGGTCCATCTCCACGCGCCCGGTTGAATCGACCAGCACGCCGTAGCATCTGCCACTTGCCGGGTGGTAGCTGATATAGAAGGGGATGGAGGCATACATGCTTTCCGTCGCTGCTGTATGGTGCCGGGGAGGGTCGACATTCCAGATAGGGAATGCCTGCCCTCGCTTATCCATGCTGCCCGTGCGCTCGCCCAGCCCGAAGATACGTTCTTTGCTCGCCAGCGGACGCGACAGACGCAGGGAGGTGTCAGAATAGGAGAAACCGTGCAGGTATGGTTCCAGCATCTCCACCGCCTGCTTCCCGCTCACGAAGGTCGGCCAATCCTCGTCGCCTTTGACGACCATCCAGGAGTGATAGGGCAGCGTTCCCGGCCCGCCATCGGCAAGCTGGTAGCGCACATCATCGAAATGATTGCCGCGCAGCAGGCGCACGCGCAGCACTTCGCCGCCCAGGACGGCTCCCAGCAGCAGACAGGGCGATGTCGTCTCTTCTCCCACGCTCCAGATATGTTCTTTGCCAACGGTTCTACGATACTGTACCTGTGTTACTTCACTAAACACGCTTGTTACCCTTCTTTCTTTCCCGTTTTCAGGGGGATGGAGTTTTCTTAACCGGAAATTGCTATATTCAATACTATCTTAACAGGTTGCCAACCTGTTTGGTACCTGCTATAAAGTAATATTCTCGTGGGGGATAAAAGTGATACATGGGGGGGTATCCGGGGGGGATATCTCTGATGATTCAGCACATGGGTCTTAATCTGGGGGAAACTGAAGAGGGGAGCGTCGGTACACTGGCGCTCCCCTCTCGCCATTACGGGTTTGTGTTTATGGCTCGTGCAGCCCCATCTGTTCCAATGTTCGCTTCAGGTGCATAAGCCCCAGGCGCATGCGGGCTTTGACAGTTCCCAGGGGAATATTGCACCTGGCGGCGATTTCTGTATGTGTCCAGCCCTGGAAGTAGGCCAGTTCGATGACCTGTCGCTGCTCAGGGGAGAGTTTCATCATGGCGGCCCGTACCTGCGCGCTCTGTACCGAGCGCCATGCCTCATCCCATACGTCGGGGAAGGCCAGTTGCTCGTCCTGTTCCGCGTCTTCCAGAGTAGTGTCCTTTGTTGTTGAACGGCGGCGCTGGCTTCGCAGGTAATCAATGGTACGGTGATGCACAATAGAAATAAGCCAGCTACGCACAGCCCCTGCCTGCGGCGAGTAGGAATCTGCCCGTCGCCAGACCGAGAGAAATGCTTCCTGCAGCAAGTCTTCGGCGATCTGGTGATCGCTGACCATGCGATAGGCCAGCGAATAGAGGATGCGGTTATAACGCTGGTAAAGCGGTTCCATTGCCCAGACGGCTCCTCCTGCAATGGCGCGGATAAGCGCCTCATCGCTTAACTCGTGAATAGAAGATAAAATATATTCAGTAGCCTTGCGGCGCTTAGCGTCCTGATCTTCAGATTGTTGCATAGTAAGTGTATCCCGTTTCCTGTCTCCTTCAGACTAGACTACGCTCAAATTTGCTGATTAGATCAGGGGAAAAGTTGTCTTGAGCGGCAGGCATCTGCTAAGATGTAGGAAAAACTGAACGTAGAAAGGGTTTGAGACACTATGGAAGAACAATTTCATTGCTGGTATCCGTTGCAAATTCGCTTTCGTGACCTGGATCCGCTGGCGCATGTGAATAATTCTGTCTACTTTATCTATTTTGA
>CADDYT010000255.1 GCA_902810755.1 Chloroflexota bacterium | reverse complement strand
CAGCGGGCGCGTTCCTCAGCTTCCATCTGGTTCAGTTGTTCGGTCTGGGCTTGCTGGAAGGTTTGAGCCGGGTTATAGATGTAGGCGCCCAGGGCGATGAAGGGGCTTTCGATGAGGGTGACACCCGCGCTTGCAGGAGCGTGCATCTGCTGGCCCTCGCTGACCTGCGCCTGAATCGCGGCGGGGGTGTAGATGTGCCAGATGTGGTCGTGGCGGTCGAAGTTGAGCGCGGCGACGGAGATGGCGAGCAGCGACATCAGGCGGCGTCCACCGCTGACGGAGAGGTGGATGTGGTAGCCCTGCAATTTGAGATTGCCGATGAGCTGGTGTATAGTGTTGAGCGTGGCGTCGGCGTGGGTGTCGTCGATGATGTCGTCGATCGGGTGTCCGTTGCGCCGCAGGACGTGCGAATGAAAGCGGATGGCGTGCTTGCCATTATACAGATCAGCAAATTCCCGCTGAAGACAGGCGATGGAGTGCTGCAGGCGCGGCTGCACTGGCTGTGGGTGAATTACGATTACTTCGCTGATTGGATAGCCTTTTTCCAGCAGGAGATCAAGGGTGAATGTTACAACCTGTGGCTGCCCACCCAGCGTTGCCAGTAAGATGTGCGTACCGTCCATACCATCCGTACCATCTGCGTGACTTGGCAAGAGGCTACTCCTCTCTATAGTGCAAAAGCACCTGACCTTTTCAGGTTTGACGGGTTGACTTCCCCGATGGGGAAGCGGCAAGAGCCAGACCTTTTTCTGAATCCGCAAGCGGGTTTGAAACAGAAACAGAAACCGGAGAATATCAATGATAAATCTATTACCTGCTGTACTTATCGGTGGGCCACCCCACGCCGGGAAATCGGTGTTGTTTTATAGTTTGACGCGCGCACTGCGCGAGCGCGGGGTGCGCCATCATGCGATTCGTGCTTGCCCGGATGGCGAGGGCAACTGGTTTCAGGAGCTTGACCCTGACCAGCAGACGGTAAGCCTGATTCGCAGTTCTGGCACATGGTCACCGGAGTTTGTGACGCGCATCTGCCGGGACCTGGAACGCCGCTACCTGCCCCTGCTCGTCGATATGGGCGGGAAACCGCGCGAGGAGCAGTACGCGATTCTGCGCCAGTGTACGCACTCGCTGCTGTTGTTGCGGGCCGACCTGGAAGAGGATGACCGCAACTGGCGGCGCTATGTACAAATAAATGGGTTGTTGCCCCTGGCCGTTGTCTATTCCGAGCAGAATGGCTCGTCTGTCCTCAAGGCGACCCGTCCAGTTATCGAAGGCACGATTACCGGGCTTGAACGCTATCGCGGCCACAGGGCGCAAGGACCCGTTTTCGATGCCCTGGTTGATCGGCTTGCCGCCCTCTTCACCTCCTATTCCGATGCTGACCTGGATAAAGTGCTGCTGGATCAGGCCCCGACTGAACTGGTGGTCAATCTCTACCTGTCCCTTCAGGCTATTGACCCATCGACGGACTGGTGGAACCATGCAATGGTACCGACGTTGCTTGCCGATCTGCCTGCCGAAACGCCGCTTTCTGTCTACGGGGCCGGGCCGCACTGGCTGTACGCTGCCTTGAGCGCCCACGCCGGTGAGCAGCCATTCTACCAGTTCGACCCCCGTCTGGGCTGGATTGAGCCGTTGCCCCTGCGCATGGGCGAACCAACGTTTCCCGATCTGCGCGTGCAGGTGCGTGGCGATGAGGAGCAGACCGTTCTCTCCGTCGATATTGTGCCGAAGCACCTGGAATACTTCCAGCCGGAGCCGTTGCCCTTCCCGCAGCTCTCTGTGGAGCGCGGCCTCATCCTGGATGGTAGTATGCCTTCCTGGCTGGTGACCGCTTTAGCCCGCTTCTACCAGCAGCAAGGTGTGGCCTGGCTTGCCTGCCACCAGCCCCCCCTTAAAGGGGCTATTGTTGTCGCCTCTCGTCTCCCGCAGCGCGCGCCCGGCGATCTGATCCCCTTTCCGCTTGCAAACTTGTGAAGAAACCTCGTCTATTATATCATATCGATGAGAGAATGTATAGTAGTTTCAGGAGAAAAGTACTGCTTGAATTTGCAATTGCACTTATGTAAATAAGCACGCTGGAAGTGAACCATGCTCGAACAGAATGTGATGCCTCTCTGGCGCACGCAGCCGGAGATTGATGCGGAACGGCAACGGTTCTTGCGGGAACGGCTCGCCATCCAGCCGGATGTGCAGCGTGGTATCTATCCTTTTAAGGGGATCACGCTGACCCGTGCTGATGTGGAGTGGCTGCTGGCCGCGCACGAGGATGGGCGCGGTCCCGTTGACTGGGACGATGAGCAGCAGCGCGGGCGGCTTGGGTTGGATTTGCGTGGGGCCGATTTACGTCATGTGGATTTGCGCGGCCTGCCACTTGCACGAATTCACGCCGGATTGGTACGCAGAGAGTGGAGCCATGCGACTCCTGAGCAGCGTGAGGCAGCAGCCTTACATCTGGAAGGAGCTGATCTGAGCGAGGCACACCTGGAAGGAGCTATTTTGCGCGGGGCGCATCTGCAAGACGCCACGTTGCGCAAAGCTTTCCTGCGGGACGCAATCCTCTACAGAGCGAATATGCGGAATGCTTACCTGCGCGAAGCTCACCTGGAACGGGCAAGTTTGATCGCTGCGAATCTGGAAGGCGTTTACCTGCGTAAAGTCCATCTTGAACGGGCTGATTTGCGCAACGCCTTTTTTGATGGCGTGTCGAGCCTTGAAGAGTCGACGCTTAGCTCGCCGGAACTGGGCTGTGTGGCAATTGCAGATGTGCAATGGGGCGATCTCAACCTTTCTCTGATTGACTGGCGGCAGGTGAGGATTCTGGGTGATGAGTACAAGGCGCGGCAGAAGACACGTAGAGGTGTCATCAAAGACAGGGCGACACAGCTTGATGATTACCGCGACGCCGTGCGCGCCAATCGCCAGCTTGCTAATGCAATGCGCGGGCAGGGGATGAACGAGGAGGCGGTTCCGTTTGCCTACCGGGCGCAGGTGTTGCAGCGTAAGGTGTTGTGGCGTGAGATGTTGTGGGGCGAGGAACCGGAACGGCACAACCCACCTCGACAGGGACTGCGCCAGCGTCTGCGGGATACCTGGCACAGGGTACGCAAATTCGGCTCCTACATCTTCTCCATCTTTCTCGATGTGCTGGCGGGTTATGGCTACAAGCCGGGGCGCAGCCTGGTGATCTACCTGCTCGTGATTGCCGCTTTCGCTCTCTGCTATACCACACTTGGCCATCTCTCGCCGTTGGAGGCGCTGATCTTCAGTGTCACCTCGTTTCACGGGCGCGGCTTCCTGCCCGGCCCCTTCACACTTGCCAGCCCGGTCACCGCCTTTGCCGCCCTCGAAGCCGTGATTGGCCTCTTCATCGAAATCAGCTTCATCGCCACCTTTACCCAGCGTTTCTTTGGACGGTGATGCCCTATCGTCTGACAGGCCATGTGCAGGCAGGCCACGCACAGGCAGGCCACGTACAGGCAGGCCCACCCGGCGCAGGCCACCCGCGTCCGCAGGCCCACCCGACGCAGGCCACCCGCGTCCGCAGGCCCACCCGGCGCAGGCCACCCGCGTCCGCAGGCCCACCCGACGCAGGCCACCCGCAAGAGGTGGCCCTTGTATACTATCAAAAGAACGAGAAGCCGGATATACTCTAAGAAGGGAGCAGCCGTTGCGAGAAGTGAATCGGTTTGGCCCTATGAGGATAGACCTCCAATA
>CADDYT010000254.1 GCA_902810755.1 Chloroflexota bacterium | reverse complement strand
AGGGTGGCCTGGGGGTGGTGGGGGGACAATGCCATACCTGTAGAACGATCAGGCGCGTTTGAGCGTGCCTGTAGCGGAGGAAACGATGAATCGACCAACACGGATTGCGTTTTTAAGTGAGCATGCCAGTCCGGTCGCGCTGCTCGGCGGCGTGGACGCGGGCGGGCAGAATGTCTATGTCGATGAGGTGAGCCGCGCCCTTGCCCGTCGTGGTTACGCGGTGGATGTCTTTACGCGCCGCGACAACGCGGAGGACGCCGAGATTATCGATCTGGCCCCTGGCGTGCGCGTCATCAACCTCACTGCTGGCCCGGCCTCGCCGTTGCTGAAGGATGATCTCTGGCCCTATATGCCGGAGTTCCGCGACTCCTTCCTGCGCTTTATGGAGCGTGACGAGATGCGCTATGATCTGCTGCATGGCAACTTCTGGATGTCCGGCTGGGTGGCGACGGAGTTGCGCGCCCGCCTGGGCATTCCCGCCGTGCAGATTTTCCACGCGATGGGCAAGACCAAGCGCCGCCACCAGAAGCAGGTGGATACCAGCCCGCACGAGCGTATCGACATCGAACTGGGCATCGTGCGCCACGTGGATCGCATCATCGCCCAGTGTCCCGGCGAACAATCCGAACTGGTCGATGATTACGGCGCAGACCCGCGCAAGGTGGTTGTCCTGCCTTCCGCCGTCAACACCAGAGTCTTCCACCCCATTGCCCGCTCAGAGGCGCGCAAGCAGATCGGGCTTGATCCCGGCGCGAAGGTGATTGTCTATGTCGGACGGCTGATTCCACGAAAAGATATCCGCAATATCGTGCGCGCGCTGGCCCTGCTGGTCGAGCGTGACAGGGATAGTTCATCTGCGCCGATGCTGCTGGTGGTTGGCGGCGAGACGGTCGAACCAGACCCGGCTGCCACACCCGAAATTGGCGCGTTGCAGCGACTGGCGGCAGACCTCGGCGTTTCCGCGCATGTTCGTTTCACCGGCAAGCGTCCGACCAACGTTCTTGCCTACTACTACAGTGCCGCCGATGTGGTGGTCAGCACCCCCTGGTACGAGCCGTTTGGCCTGACGCCGCTGGAGGCGATGGCCTGCGGTCGCCCCATGATTGGCTCCGCCGTTGGCGGCCTCACCTTCACCATTCAGGACGGCAAGACAGGCCTCCTCGTGCCGCCGCGCTGCCCCGAAGCCCTGGCGCAGCAACTCGACCGGTTGCTCAACGCGCCCGACCTCTGCCGCCAGATGGGCCGTGCCGCTCGCAGACGTGTCGAGCGCGAGTTCACCTGGGATATCGTCGCCATGCGCACCGCCGCGCTCTACGAAACCGTCCTCGCCGAACGCGCCTGCGAGGAAGAGTTACTGAAATCGCTGATCGGCGCGCGTTCGCTGGCGCAGGAGAATAATTCAGGAGGTCTGGATCATGGCACTCGTTGATGTTCTCATTCCGACCTGCGGGCGCAAGACCGGCCTCGCCATTGTCCTCACCAGCCTGCTCGGCCAGACCTTTACCGATTTTGATGTCATCGTCTCCGACCAGACACCCGATGACGACGTCTATCTGGAGAGCATCGAGATCAAGACCCTGGCGCAGGCGCTGGAATGGCATGGCCATCATGTCAAACTGTTGCGCAACCTGCCACGTCGGGGCATGGCCCAGCAGCGCCAGTTCCTGCTTGAACAGAGTTCCGTGCCCTATGTCCACTACTTCGACGACGATGTGCTGCTCGATCCGCCCGTCATGCAGCGCATGCTCTCAGTGTTGCAACAGGAGAACTGCGGCTTCGTCGGCTGTCCCGCTACCGGTCTCGGCTATCTCAACGACGTGCGCCCCCACCAGCAAGGCATTGAACTCTGGGAAGGCCCCGTGCGACCGGAACCATTCGAGTTCAAAACGATTCCCTGGGATCGTCATCTTGTCAACAATGCGGCCAACCCGCTCCATCTGGAGCAGAGACTCGTCAGGGACGGCCAGCCGGTGCGCTACAAAATTGCCTGGGTGGGCGGGGCGAACGTCCTCTATGACCGTGCCAAACTGCTCGACGTCGGCGGCTTCTCCTGGTGGAATCGCCTGCCGCCCGAACATGCCGGAGAAGAGGTCCTCGCCCAGTTCCTGCTGATTCGCAAATACGGCGGCTGTGGCATTCTGCCCAGTGGCACCTACCATCTCGGCCTGCCCACCACCGTCGAAGACCGCAGCACCAACGCCGATACCCTCTTCGACGAAATTATCAGAGAATACCACGTCGAACCCGTAACGTCGGCCAGGTCGCGAACCTCTTCGTAGCACCGATTTATCGGCATAAACGGGTGATAATAGATGAAGCAATTGATAAGGAGCATGAATCTATGCAAAACAAAGATAATCCATTGAAAGGCAAAGTTGTTCTCGTGACCGGCGCGGGCAGCGGACTGGGCGAGGCGACCGCTCGCGCCTTCGCCGCGCAGGGCTGCGGTGTCGCCTGCATCGACATCAACAAAGCGCAGGCCGAGCGCGTCAGCCTCGAATTGCAGGGGCAGGATGTCAATAGTTTTGCTCTCTATTGCGATGTCAGCAACGGGCAGGAGGTGTTCCAGGTCGTCAACACCACGCGCGAACACTTCGGGCGGCTGGATATCGTCGTCAACTGCGCCGCCATTGACCATACCATCTCGGTCGAGGAGATGTCTATTGCGCAGTGGGATCAGGTGGTGGCTGTCAATCTGCGCGGCCCTTTCCTGATGGCGAAGGCGGCGTGGCCAATCATGAAACAGCAGCGTTCCGGCCACA
Organism: Chloroflexota bacterium; assembly: GCA_902810755.1. The sequence goes on along the minus strand of CADDYT010000254.1, from coordinate 1,197 downwards.
TTTTCAATATCGCCTCAACCGCCGCCACCCGCGCCTGGGCCAACGCAGCCGCCTACCATGCCACCAAGTGGGGCCTCGTCGGCTTCAGTCGCGGCCTCGGCGTTGAGGGCCGTCCCTTCGGCATTCGCGTCACCACCATCATCCCCGGCGGCATGCGCACTCACTTCTTCGACCGCTTCATCGAGCAGGGTATTCCCATGCCGGAGGAGCAGAACCTGCAAGACCCGGCCAACGTTGCTCGCACAATAGTCTTCGCTGCCCAGATGCCGCCCGAATCCGCCATGCAGGAGGTCATTATTACGCCTTTAACGGAGACAAGCTGGCCGTGAGCATCGGTGGCGGGGCGAGCAGGCCACCCGCAACCGCTCTCAAGAGGACGTGCAGCCCGGCATCAATATGTGAGCATCGGTGGCGGGGCGAGCAGGCCACCCGCAAGGGGTGGCCCTACTATATACGAGGGCGTTCGTGCCGCCTGTGGAGAGGTCGTATATAGTAGGGCCACCCTTGCGGCTGGCCTGTTGCTGCTACCCGCTCGCTCACTGTTTTTTTCCAACGGTGGCAAGCATCCTGCGTGGCATCAGTGGCTGTTGTACCTGCACCTGCAACCCCGCCTGATTGAAGAGTTTTTGCATGCCGACGCGGCTGTGAACGCGCCTGACGCGAAAGATTTTGAGCAGCCAGTGCGGGAAGGACATGTCCACCAGGATAAAGTAGCCGCCGGGCCGCAGTACGCGCGCGACATCGCGGATGCCGGCCGCCTGATCGTGCCAGTGATGGAAAGAGATCGTACTGAAGGCAAGGTCGACCGAGGCGTCTGGCAGCGGTAACGTCTCCGCCCTGCCGGTATAGAAGGCGGCATCGGGCGTCAGGCGTTTCGCCACCTCTATCATGCCCTCTGCCGGGTCCACGCCGATCAAATGGGCCTGCGGCCAGCGAGCGTGGACTCGGCGCAGCAACTTGCCCGTGCCGCAGCCAACATCAAGTACGTCGGCTGGTTGAGGCACAACCGCTGCTGCTAGGTCGAGTGTTGCCTGATGCACAGGGTCGAAAATGATTCGTTGCAGCCGGGAGTCTTCATACGTATCTGCCCACCGGTCGAAGCGTTCTATGTCTTTTTCGCGCGTTGTCATGGCGGTCTCCTTTCGTGGAATCTACGTTCTGCGTCTTCTCTCTGTTGCTAGCAAAGCATGTCATGCC
>CADDYT010000253.1 GCA_902810755.1 Chloroflexota bacterium | reverse complement strand
TGGCCTGCGGCTGGCCTGGCGGAGACGGTCGGACTGCGGCTTCAACTGGCCTGCGGCGCAGCGTGGTGGGAAACTCGATCGTTCAGGTTGTTTTTCTCGCAGGTAGCTGGTATTATCATGGAAGAACGAGAGAGGAAGGGTACTGTCATGACAGACGTGGTAAACTCCAACACAGTGCGCGCGCCGTTGATTCTCGCGCTCGATATCGGCACCTCTTCGGTGCGGGCCATGCTTTTTGATGCTGCTGGCGCGGCCATCCCCGGCATGGTCTCGCAGCCGTCGTATGAATTGCTCACCGATGATGAGGGAGAGATGGCGGTGGATGCTGATATGCTCGTGGGTGTGGTGGCGCAGGCCATCGATGAACTGCTGGCGCTGGCCGGGCCGCTGGCGCCGTCCATCGCCGCCGTTGCGACCGATACCTTCTGGCACAGCCTGGTCGGTGTGGATGAGAACAACCATGCCCTGATGCCGCTGATGACATGGGAGGATACGCGCCCGTACCAGGCGGCGGCGCAACTGCGCGAGCAGCTCGATGAACAGGCCATCCACGAGCGAACCGGCGCCTCCCTCCACGCCAGCTACTGGCCGGCCAGGCTGTTCTGGCTTGAGCGCAACCATCTCGATATTTTCAACCGCACGGCTCAGTGGCTCTCGTTCGGCGAGTACCTGCACCGCCAGTTGCTGGGCCGCTCCGTCTGTAGCCTCTCCATGGCCTCTGGCACCGGCATGTTGCTCATTCGCCAGCGCGCCTGGGATCTGCGGCTGGCAGAGTTCCTGCACGTGCGCCCGGAACAGTTGCCTGCCCTCGGCGATGTACGAGATAGCCTGCAAGGTCTGCTGCCCGCCTATGCTTCGCGCTGGCCCGTTCTCAATACCGTTCCCTGGTTCCCGGCCATCGGCGATGGAGCGGCGGCCAACGCTGGCTCCGGCGCAGTCAGCAGCGATCGCTGGGCGCTGACGGTTGGCACCTCGGCGGCCATCCGCGTGGTGGTGCCACCCGATAGCGTTGTCCCGCCGCAGGGCCTCTGGCTCTACCTGCTGGACGCGCAGCGCGGGCTGCTCGGCGGCGCGTTGAGCGAAGGCGGCAACCTCTTCGCCTGGATAGAGCAGGCCCTGCGCATCCCGAAACTGGCCGAGGCCGAGGCCGAAATTGCCACTATGCCGCCCGACGCACACGGCCTGACCATCCTGCCCTTCATCTCCGGCGAGCGCAGTCTGGGCTGGCATGCCCATGCCCGCGCCACCTTTTCCGGCATCACTGTGCGCACCACGCCCCTCGATCTCCTGCGCGCCGCCCTGGAAAGCGAGGCGTACCAGCTCAACGCCGTCTACGAGCGTATCAATATCGCCCTTGCGCGTGCGGAGCAGGCCCCGATGGTGATTGGCAGCGGCGGCGCCCTGCAAGGCTCGCGCACCTTCCAGCAGATCATTGCCGACACGCTGGGCGCGCCCCTGCACCTCTCGCTCGAACGGGAAGCCTCCGCGCGCGGCGTGGCCCTGCTCGCCCTGGAAGCTCTCAATGTGCTGCCCGCCCTCGCCGACATTCCCCTTGATCTCGCGCCGCCCGTCCTGCCCGATTTTGCACGTCATGCCATCTACCGGCAGGCCGCGCAACGCCAGCTCAAACTCTACCACGCTATCCTCGGCACGGTATAAACTGAGGGGGTACTCACACCGAAGGTATCAGACGTGTTACAATTATTGCGAACCTGCCGTGTCATCTATGGTATTATCACGTCAGCTTTCAACTACTTTTCAGGAAGATGAAGAGGGAGGTGCTGTTTATGTCAGCGAGAGAAGTGAACGAGAAGCCGCATATCGGCTTCATCGGCCTCGGCCATATGGGCAGCCATATGGCCATGCGCCTGCTCGATGCGGGCTATGCCCTGACGGTGTATGACCGTACCAGGGAGAGAACAGTGCCGTTCAAAGAGCGCGGCGCTGTCGTGGTGCAGACGCCGCGTGATGTGGCCGCCGGGTCCGAGTTCACGCTGTCCTGCGTCACCGATGATGCCGCCCTGGATGAGGTCATGTACGGGCGTGAAGGCGCGCTTTCCGTCGCCCGCCCCGGCGTCACCTATATCGATTTAAGCACCGTTTCGCCCATGGAGTCGCGCAAAATCTACGACTTCGCCAGGGAAAAGCGCGCGGAGATGATCGACGCGGCTGTCTCCGGCAGTGTGCCGCAGGTCGAGGCCGGAGACCTGGTGATCTTCGTGGGCGGCGATCCGCAAAGCTACGAAAAGTGTCTGCCCATCCTGCAGGTGCTGGGTCATAAGACGTTTTACATGGGCGCGAGCGGCATGGGGACAACCATGAAACTGGTGGTCAATACCATGCTCGGCCTCGGCATGCAGGCTCTCGCCGAAGCCTTCTCCCTCGGCGAAAAGGCCGGGCTGGACAAAAAGCAGTTGATTGAAGTGCTGGGCCAGACGACCGTGCTTTCCCCGTCGATCCGCAGCAAGCTGGAGAATGTGCAGGCCGAGGTCTACCCCGTCAACTTTGCCCTCGAGCTGATGTACAAGGACTTCTCTCTGATCTTGCAGGAGGCGCACGCGCGTTCCGTTCCCATGCCTGCCACGGCCGCTGCGCACCAGATGTTCGCAGCCGCCAGCGCAGAAAACGTCAAGGGCGACTTCTCCGCCATCGTCCACTTTATGGAAACCCTTTCCGGCATCGCAGCTCAACCCGTATCCTGATTCGCGGTCAGGAAAACGGGGCTTCCTATCGCAAGCGTGTCCGATAGCGAGCATCGACAGACGATTGCCGACATTGCGCATTTTGAAATCAGGAGCATAAGATGGATACGGGGTAACGGCTCACCTGACGCTGAAGACCTCGACAATCCTGCTATTGCCGCCCACGGCGAGAAATTTCCCGTCGTGGGACCATGCCAGCGCGTACACCTCTTTAGGCTCGGTACGCTTAAAGACCAGCTTTCTCGTGCTGGCATCCAGAATCTGGAAGGTCTTATCATCGCTTACCGAGGCCAGGAACCTGCCATCAGGAGACCATGCCACTTTCTCTACAATATAGGTATGGTTCGTGTCCTTGAAGAGCAGCGTTCCTGTAGCGGCATTCCATACCTGGATAGTCGAGTCACGGCTCGCCGAGGCAATGAGCGTGTTATCAGGGGACCACCTGGCGGAGAGAACCCAGTCTTTATGTCCTGTATACTTTATGAGAGGCTGCGTCCCTGTTTTCGCATTCCATATCTGTACCGTGTGGTCATCGCACGCTGAGACGATGCGACTGCCATCGCGTGACCAGTCTACCGACTCTACCGGTCTTGTATGCTGGCGATAGGTGTTGATAGTATTTCCTGTTCGCGCTCCCCAGACCTGTACGGTTGTATCATCACTGCCCGAAGCGACAAACTGGCTATCCGGTGACCAGCCTACTCCGTGGATGTGATCGGTATGTTTGTGATAAACCTGGACGGTTGCGCCGCTACTGGGATCCCAGACGCGCACCGTATCGTCCTCGGCCCCGGAAGCAATCAGGCTGCCGTCCGGCGACCATGCTATCGAGAGGACATGAGCGGGATGCCCTCGATAGATGCGCGCCGTTGTTCCTGTCTGCGGGTTCCATATCTGCACTGTATCGTCCTCGGCCCCGGAGGCAATGAGCTTGCCATCTGGTGACCATGCTATTGAACGCACAGCTGCGCTATGCCCGGAATATGGCTGCACCAGTGTAATCGTAGGGGCAGGCGGGGGGGTCGGCGTCTTCGGCTTCGGCGTTGGCGTTGAAGCCGCCTGCGGTTGCCGACTATGCGCCGCTCCCTCCACAATCAAAGCAGTCGCGCCACCGCCGACGACCACGATACCGGCGCCGATTAACCCGGCCAGGACGACTCGACGCGAAACCCTGTTCTGCTTGCCCGTAGCCGCAGCAGCCGGTGCAGGCGAAACAGGCCCGGAGACAGGCAGCGGAGCGGGTAAAGGGGCAGGCCAGCCAGGAGGAGGTGTTGGAGAAATGGGAGGCGGTGAAACGGGCGTCGCCGGGGGTTGGGCGGCATCAAATATTC
>CADDYT010000252.1 GCA_902810755.1 Chloroflexota bacterium | reverse complement strand
GCCCAGGCCAGCGCGCAGGCCAGCCCACAGCCCAGCCACCCCCCGGGCCACCCGCCAGGGGTGGCCCTACTATATACGGCCTGGGAAAGCCGTCGTGTATAGTAGGGCCACCCCTGGCGGGTGGCCTGGGCTGCCTTGCGGCTGGCACGCGGGAGGCCTGGGCTGCCTTGCGGCTGGCACGCGGGAGGCCTGGGCTGTGGGCGGGTGGGCTGCAACACGGTCCTCGCTGCGCGCTACGCGCAACAGGGTTTCATTATCAATGTTGGCCGGTTGTTTTTATCCATACTTTCTTATATAACAGGCTGAGTTTCTTACATAAGACGGTTGGTCTGGCACATTCAATATGCTTTTTTCATGCAGGGGGTAGGAAAAAAGTCCAGTTGAAGGATGGCAGAAGTGGAGAAGGGTATACTGCGCATAGTCTGCCAGCGGGGGGAAGCTTTCACAACAGGACGGTTCTATACCTGTGCGCGACGGAGCGACCTATTCCCCGAACGTTGATGCAGACAAATACGTTGATTTGAAAGGAACATTGCAGATGGTACGTTCAAAGTCTCTGCTGGCGCTGGCCAGCGTGGTGCTGATCGCTGCGCTGGCGCTGGGCCTGTTCGCCGCGACGAGGCCCTACGCGCACGCCACCCCGGCGGCTGCCGTTAATGGCACACCGCGCTTCATCCAGTTCCATCACACCTTTCCAGCCGCGACCCTGGCCGCTTCGGGCCTGAAGCACTGGACATCGTCCTTCAGCTCTGAAGGGAAGACGTGGTCGTATACAATGGTTGGCACCAACCCCTCCAATGGCTCGAAAACTACCACCGTTCCGGTGACGATTGTACCGTTGAACCTCAAATTCTCCAACGGCACCAGCTTTGATGGGACGCCGCAGGTGGCGCAGACCACAGGCTCGCCGCTGTTCCAGAACGCCTCATTCATCAGCGGTACCACGCAGTATGGCGACGCCGTTGCCCGCGCCGAGTTCTGGAATAAGGTCTCCAAAACAAGCCCCAACTACCATGTGCTGGTGGGAACGCCCACCGTTGCCAGTACGCTAACCATCAGCATTCCCTCGGCGGATGGGCAGACGGTGAAGGACCCGTCCAGCGGGAAGACGATCGGGCTGGTCAACATTAACTGGTTTGATCCTCAAATTCAGAAGCAGTTGACGGCGCTGGGCTTTACTGCTAACATGCTGCCGATTTTCCTCTCCCACAATGTCTACCTGACGCAAGGCTCTCCCACGCTCAGCAACTGCTGCATCGGCGGCTATCACAGCGCCGTTTCCAATTCCGCCGGGCTGCAAACCTACATCTGGTCAACCGAGGCCGATGCCGGGGTGCAGGGTGGCTTCAGCGAGGATATCAGCGCGCTGAGCCACGAGCTGCTTGAGTGGTTCAATGACCCCTTCACCAACAACGTTGTCCCGAACTGGATTTCCCCCATCGCGCCGCAGTACGGCTGCAACAACTTCCTCGAAGTGGGCGATCCCCTGGTTGGCGTCGTCTTCACGGTAAGCGGCTTTAGCGGAGATCACCTGCAAGACGTGGCGCTCTTCAACTGGTTTGCGCGCCAGTCGCCCTCAAAGGCCATCAACGGCCTCTACACCTTCCGGGGAACGTTTAACAGCCTTTCTCAGAAGTGCTAAAGGGGTAGACCTTATCTCCCCCTTTTGCTTCTGGTTCGCACCATAACGACGCTCAGCGTGCCCGCTGCCATCAGCGCGATCAGCACGATACCGATAATCGCAGGCAGGGGCGCGCCGGGCCGGGTGGGGATGGATGTTGAAGGGCTAACCGTGCTGGCGGCAGTCGGAGCTGTGGTCGGCGTGATAGAGGCCGGGGTGGGCGTTGGAGATGGCGCGAACGTCGGGACAGGAGTTGGCGTTTGCACAGGCGGCAATGCTGGTTGAACAGGCAGACTGTTATCGGGCGTCGGAATGGTGACGGCGGGGTTGGGCGTGTTCGTGGCAGGCAAGGGCGAGTAGGGGTTGGCATAGGTAGCAGGTGAAGTGCCGACGCTGAGCGTTTTGCTGATGATGCGCGTGCCGGTGGGTGAGGTGACGGTCAGGGTGAGCCGGTAGCTGCCGGTGCGTGCGTAGGTATGGCTGACGGTGGGGCCGCTGGCGCTGCTGCCGTCGCCGAAGTTCCAGTGGTAGGAAAGATCGCTGCTGCTGCCGGTCGCGGGGTCAAACGAGGCGCTGGCGTTGAGCGAGAGGCTTTGCCCGGCTACTGTCTGGCCGATATCGCTGATGGCGGTGATCGGGTTGCCGTCGGCGGGAGCGGAGCCGCCGAAGTCGGGCTGGTTGAGCATCCAGGCCGTGAGCATGGCGGGCAGGGTCAGCGCCAGTTCCAGCGCGGGTGAGGTGCGCACGCTGCCTCCTGCGTAGGTATTCATCAATGAGAGCGTATCTGCGGGCAGATCGTAGGGATAGGCCCACGCGGCTGGATGCGGGTCGTAATAGCTCTGGTCGCCGGTAACGGTGACGACGGGCAGACCAGCGTAGATGAAGGGAACCTGGTCGCTGTTGCTGGATGGGTCATCCTGGATATGGATGTTCCTTTCCTGAGCAGGCGTGAAGATGGGCTGCGAGACGTTCTGGTTGTTGCCGTCATAATAGTACAGCGAGGAGTAGCCGACGGCCTGGAACTGTGCAAAGACTGCCGCGATGCCCTGCGGCCACAACTGGCGGAAGCGCACGACCTGCTGGCGCTGTGCAGGCGTCAGGTGGATGCGCCCCGGATACGCGGCGTTATCCTGCAAGGGCGTGACATCGATGTAGTCGGGCATGAAGGGGTTGGCGAGCCTGCCAAGGTAGCGCGCCGGATAATTGATGCCGCTCTGCTCTTCGTTAAACATGGCCGTCACATTGGGCAGATCGCCGTTGATGGTGCTGTTCAGATAGTGGAACGAGCCGAAAAGTCCCTGCTCCTCGGCGTCGAAGAGGACGAAACGGATGGTGCGCGCGGGGTAAAGGTGGTGGCTGCGCCAGTAATCGGCCATTGCCTTACCCACCCCCAGTTCATAGGCGCAGCCGCTCGTATCGTCATAGGCCGACTGCGTCGAATCGGCCTTGCCATCATAGTGGCAGCCAACGATAATCTCCTGCTCCGGGTGGGTGAGGCCAGGAATGCTGACCTCCATGTTGAACGCGGGCAGCGAGGCCGGACGTCCCCGCCAGCCCTGAATCGCAAAGCTATCCTTACGCACCTGCGACCCGAAACCCTGCAAATTGCGCGCCATCTCCTGTGTCCAGTAAGCCGCGAAGCGATCATGTCCCTGCCCCGCCACATACCCCGCCTGTCGCTGCTGAAAATTTGCCGTCAAATACGCAAACTGGCTATAAATATAGCCGGGATCAACCACCGGGAAATTCTGTAGCCCCTCGGATTTTTGCGTTGTAAGGGGATAAGCCTGGACAGGGGAGGCAACAGGAAGGAAAAAGGCGCATATCATCATCAGCATAGCGAAGACGCGGATCGCAGGCCCCCATCCCCGTCGCGCCGCAAGTCCTCGACACCCATGTGACCACCGTCGCGCCGCCGTCCCGCTCCCACGCCCATCGGCAGGCCTGTCGGGCCTATCGACTGGCGTGATAGCGAGCGTGGTAGCTGGCCTGCACACGGCTCGTCTGGACGTGGCCAACTTATCATGAACGGTATTCAGCCGAAGATGAGGTAACATGTATAACTCCTTACCGGCCAATCGTGAGAACATGTTCTCTTTCTCTAACGCGATGTTCGTAAGGATTGAGGCGACCCCCAGGGTCGCCCCTGCCCTCGCCAGGTAGCTCAATACAGGCGAACCGCGCTGTATAGAACGCGCTGCTTCGACTGTTCCTTTTATCATATGTATATGGAGAAAGCAAGTATCATGCTCACAGTCAGCAAAGAATCCGGTAATGAGGTACGGCTGGATACTGTGGGGAACAAGGGGACAGGCACAAGATTCCCTTCCCACAGTTCCCCTTGCTAGCGTGGTTGACCCTCAAAGCGCATTAATCATCGGCGCGCTGACGGAATCGCGTATAGTAGGGCCACCTCTTGCGGGTGGCCTGCAACCGGTGGCCTGCAACCGGTGGCCTGC
>CADDYT010000251.1 GCA_902810755.1 Chloroflexota bacterium | reverse complement strand
AGTTGAAAAAGTAAAGTCAATTGATTCATAGGGTGTACTCGCGATGGTTGTGGAATAAGAAGATGTTATTGGAACAGGTGTTTTCTCTCATTATACCACAATCGATCATCGAAAGTGGGCATGAACCGGCAAATGGGGTTCACTCCAACCTGGTCAACACTGCACACTAGATCCTTCGCTGTAATCAGAATGACATTTCTTTCTCATTACGAGAGACGCCTCAGATCGTAAAAGTATTGCAGCCAACTGCTTCCTGCTCCCTCAGTCCTCGCACAAACGCAACGTCTGACGCAGAGAGAGGTGGGATACAAGACGTACCATCATGGCGATAGCGAGAATGCAGATGGCGATGAGTAGTATAAGAATGATGGTGAGTGCGGGGAAGATGACGACCTGGATAGGTGGGACGTTTTGCAGCAGGTAGAATTGCTCGTTGCTCAGGTCGCTGCCCGTTCCTGAATAGGTAACACTGGTGAAGATGAGGGTGGGCAGAGCGAGCTTTGCCAGGATGGTGCCACCGAGGATGCCTAGCCCGAAGGCGGTGGTGTAGATTACAGTTTGCTCTTAGGTGAGGACGCTAGCAAGCTGGATTGGCGAGCTGTGGAGGGCACGCAGGATGGCAAAGATGGTCAGACGACTGTGTGCATTCAGCTAGGAGGCCAGCAAGTTGCCGAAGATGGTCAGAAGATGGCTGCACCGGCTCCGAGCGTCAGAACGCCGCTTAGATTGAGGGAAAGTCGCTCACTGTGCAGGCTGGCGATGATCGCTCGGCGGTCATAGAGGGTTTGGAGCTGGAGATTGCCGCTGCTAAGCGCGTTGCGCACACTGGCTATTGAGGTAGCATCATCCTAGGAGCGAATCCAGACGTAGTTCAAGGGAGTCAATTGCCCATTGTAGTCTTTAGCAAACAAACTGACATAGCTCTGGTAGTCGACCAGGACACCGCCGGAGGAGCAGGGTAACGGTGATGTAGGTGATGCCTTGCTCCCATCTCAGCACACTGGCGACCTGCTGCCAACCGATCTCTAGGGCGCGCAGCACGACAAAACCAGTCTGTCGATTGCGTGCACTAAGCCAGGATGCCAGCAGGTTGGCAACCAATGCGAGCAAGAGGGCAGTTATCGCCCCTAGTGACAGCACACCAAGCAGGTCGAGGGTGAGCGGATCCTGGCTCAACTGACTCACCAAGGCGCGACGGTCGCCGAGCGGCTGAATGAGAAGCGGCGTCGTGGACAGAGCATGGCGAACGGCATTGACCGAGGCGGCGTTGTCTTTCGTCTTGACCCACAGATAGTTGAGCGGTAGAGAGCAGTGGAACACACGCGAGCAGAGCGTGGCGTAGCTCTGGTAGTCGAGCAGTACTCCTCCACTGCTTCCCGTGGTGGGGATACGCTGCACCTCGGCAAGAGCCATGCAGGAAATCGTGCCACTACCTGTATCATCAGGGTTGCTAACATGTAGCTCGAAGCGCGCACCCTGCGTGAGATTCAGCGCCTTCCAGGTGTTGGCATCAACGATGACAGGCAGCGCATTCAAATGTGCCACATGGCTCTGTTGTGCGACCAACTGCTGCATGAGCGAGTCGAGCGATTGCGAGGAGTCCTGTGATGTCCACAGTGCCGTCTGTGCGAAGGTATCGGCATCGACGGCACGCAGTTGAATACCAAGAGGCGTGTTTTCCCCTGCCACCGCAGTCGAGGCATAGCCAGGCGTTGCTGAGAGGATCCCCGCAATATGCAGCACCATCCTCGTCTCCTGCGTTGGTGGAGCAGTGGCGTCGGTGATTGACAGTGGCCCACTGAAATCCGCTCCCACCTGATAATCCGCCAGGTCGTTGATGTGCTGGACCTGGGATGCGCTGAAGACGAGGGCGAAGAGGGCGAAAGCGCTGGTGAGCGTGAGCAACAACAGCAGGCGCAGTGCGTGACGCGGAGTGCGTGATATCTGCCCCAACGCCAGCATCGCCGCTACACCACGCCCACGAGTAGCCATGTTCGCACCCAGATGGAGCAACCAGGGGAAGAGCCGTAACAGCGCGAGCAGGCCTGCTAACAAGAGGAACAGAGGAGCAATGAGAGCCAGAGGCGAGATGATGAGTTCCTGCGTACGCGCATCAAGCCCTTGCAGCGAGGTGAGGTAGAGCGAGACGACATAGCCGGTCAGCGCAATCACCACCGCGACCAGATCGAGGTTAAGGCGTTGCCAGAGCGGGCACATGGTCGAGCGCACCAGCTCGCGTCGTCGCCCAAGCACGGTGAAGCCAACGGCGCGATAGGTGGCGAAAGCCATTGCCGTCACGCTCACGATGAAGGCAAGCAAGGCATAGCCGCGCATCCCGTACAGGATGGCGAAAGGGTGACGCGAAATGAGCGTGAGTGCCCCTTGCTCCTGGGACGTCAAAACGTGTTGTGAAGCGAGGTAGACACCAACAATTGCCAGAAGCGGTCCGACGAGAAGCACAAGAAAACCTAATCCCACACCTTGCGTGAAGAAGACCCCGAAGAGCTGCCTTCTGGTCGCTCCACGACTCCTCAGCAGGGCGATCGTGTCCGCCTGACGCTCGATAAGCAGATCGCTCATCACCGCGATGAAGAAGAGGATGAGGGCGACAACCTGCAAGAGCAGAATGGTCACGGGAATGCTCGTCACCTCAAAACGTGCGCGATACTGCTCTAAAATCGTTTGCTGCAGTGGATCGGGGATGGTCGCTCCTGAAATGGCAATCTTGGTAGAGTCACTATTAGCAACAGTACTTTGCCAGTTGCTGAGTTGTGTGATGAGATCATCCAATTGGATGATGTCGAGCCGAGAGGTGATTGCTCTGAGAGCAATCACCTCTAAATAACCCCATCAAGAATGTATAAGAGGTAGCGATTGGCCCGGTCTACAAAACTAACGACCAACGGGGAAAATGATGCGCCAATGTCCAGCAGGCCAACCCTGGCTGGCGGGCCAACTCACATCCATTGCATAGCAGCCAGCCTGGAAAAAGAATACGCTTGATGCCCATTCATGCCACCCGGGTTCTGGGCTGCCACGATCACCTGGCTGATCCGCAACCAGCACCCATTCGCGAGGCGCTCCTAGCCCAGTTTCCCACCAGGTCGGTTCGCCTGTACGTAGATTGGTTACTTTGATAGTCACCGGTTGAGTATAATTTGGCCCGACTTCCCAGAGAACTTTTACACCGGGCCAGGGGTTATAAGCATTTCCTGTTTCCAGGTGCAATGGCCTGTCTGGAGTAATGAAATCCTCCCATACCGGAGCATGGCCCGTCAGCTTCTGATCAATATTGTAACCTCCCCAACCCTTTGGAAAGACTTTAAAAGCAACAGGCGGGCTAAGCGGGCAATGCTGTGGCGGGGGAGCGAGTAACGTAGCGGCGGGCGAAGGACCGGGTGAAAAGAGGGTGGTTGTAGAAGTGGGCGTCGGCGTTGCTGGGACGGAAGAGAAGGGCAATGAGCAACTGGTGAGCATGAAGAGGAGCGTTACCGCTAACACAACGTAGCATAGTTGCATCTGGTTGCGATAAAATAGCAAAGAACGGCGTGCCACACGTTGAATCAGCATGATTTCCTCCTTACGAATAAATAGGGCTGCTTTCACCTTTTGCATAAGGGCTCTTTAAAAGAGTGTCCAAACAAGCAGTTGTACTCCAAATAGAAAGAGAACAATGGCTACCATATTCCTTGCAGCCACAAGAGAACACAGCAAGGCTTTTAGTTGAGCCTCACTACTCTCTTTATCATGAACATATATTTTCCAACTGGTGGGAAAAATCATCAAAGCCCGTGTTGCTCCATATATCCCCATAAGTATCGCCCCATAGACAATTTCTCCCCGCAAGATACACCACAGGCAGAGCACATAAAAAGCTCCAAAAGAAACGCGAGTCATGACTCCAACACCGAGGGCCGCTCCATAGGCCAATGCCGCCCTATAAGGTCTCCATAGGCGCCACCAAGTGGATGGAACGGCATCTCTTACCCTTGGACGTGGCAAGTAAATGACTCCAAAATCACTCAAGGCATAAGCTACGGCTACTGATCCTATTAGCAAGGTACCAATTGTAGTAGCAGAAGTGCATAAAGAGAAATCGCAACTGATAGATAAGAAGACGCGCCCCACTAGAAATAATAGTACTCCCAGGCATAAAGCTGTGCTTATACACGAGACGCTATACAAGCTTGCTGACAGAAGCCAACGTTTACGGGTGGAGGTCTCCTGCACGAGGGACCCGATCGTACAGATCATTGAAAC
>CADDYT010000250.1 GCA_902810755.1 Chloroflexota bacterium | reverse complement strand
GCGCTGTGGGGGAGGGGGTGGGGTAGTAGTGCGTTTCAGTTTCTCTGCTTCAGAGGCTGTAATGGCGGTGAAGGTGGCTTTTTTATGGCCGATTCTGGTGGGAACATTGCGGCGCGCCCGGTCTTCATCCAGATTGCGGGCTGCTTTGCCGCTGTATCCCTTCACGCTCAAAATTGCAGCCAGTTCCTCGCCGGAGAGAACACCGGCTCCCTGCGGTGGAGGACCGGCCAGCCTGCAATACTGGTGGATGGTTGCGATACGGTCCTTGATCGTACCAACGGCCTCTCCTCGTTCTTCCAACCAGCGACGGAAGGCGACAAGAATGCCGTAGGTCATTCCTGACCAGGCAGTCGGATCGCTGGCAAGGGCCTCTGCCGGGCGATTGATGCCGAAGGAGGCGAGGAAGGAGCTGAAGGCACGCAGATCATAGCTGTGGCGACTGAGCGTGTTGGGTCGGCAGGTTGCACGGTAGCTGGCGAAAACATCGTGGCTGAAGGCTGTATTAGCAGCCTGTCCGGCGCGGGCCAGCCGATCATCGTGGGCATCTTGCATAGACGTGAAAACTTCGGTTTTCACGTCCGACGGATATGGAGTGAGTGCGCGTTTCTGTTTCTGATTCACGGCTTTTCTCCCGTTCTCGTCGATGTTACTAAGTTCTGATTTGTTAGAGAAATCAGAACTTAGTAACACTATACCAGCAAAATCAGGGTTCGTCAAGTGGCAAAAACTCTGGCTTGATAACTAGAAAGAATCGCGGCGTACCTTTCATCGTCACATGTCCGAGATAATACGCCACCTCTTCGAGCGTCCATCCTGCTTCACGAGTACGGTGGGCAAAATCATGGATGATTGGGAATCCGCGATAGACCATAATGTGGAGGGGGTTGCCAGCCAGGAGGCTTTCAAGACTATAAGAAATATGCACAGAGAATGGCCGGGAAATAGTCTGAGTCTCCCGGCCATTCTCTGTATTTAGGGATGATAATGTTGTAAGAATTGCTGTACCTGGTCGCGCTCACCCGGCAGGGGCGGGCGGAAGGTGCCTTTGTCGTTGATATAGACAATCTGTGTTCCCTGGACATTGATGATCATGTCCAGTTTGTGATTGCCCAGTACGTCGGCGAAGCTTAATGTGACCGGCACAAGGTCATTGCCGGGGCCGAATAATTGCGGACCGGTGAAGATACGCGCGCTGGCAGCATTGCCGCCGGGCATCTCGATGACCTCGATGCGACCGTGCAGATTGATCGCGATGAAGTGACTGGGGGATCCCGGCGTCTCATCGTGACCGACGTAGGCATCGACCTGGTAGGTGCGCGGATAGCCGTAGCGGATATTGTTGATCGTTGTGCCTGCCCAGTTGCTAATCCCCATCGCCGCCGTCCAGAGTCCGAGCATAACGAGCATTCCCAGACCCAGGTAGAGCAGCGGATGGACATGCGGCAGGCGCCTGCCAGCTCCACCCCTCGTTTTTGGGCGTGGCCCGGCAGGAAGCGGTTTTTTGTCAGCTCCGATACTGGCGCGTGGCCTCGTTGAAATGGTTCCGGTTCCTTCCTTATCTCCGGCACGTTGCCATTCGGAAACTTCCACGCTTTTATCGGTGTCTGCCTGTACCGGTCGCGGGCGGTGGGCGCGCTGCGCAACTGGTGTGATACCCTCATTCCCCTGCCTGCCAGCATCGCCGATCGGGCGGTGTCGCACTACACTACGAGGGGCAATTTTATCGGTGGTTTCAAGCAGTGCCATCTTGCCTCGCTCCTTTCCTCGCAAGCTGTAAAGTCATTTCTCCATTTGAAGAAATACCCCGTAGTGAGCGGGAGGAAGCTCTCTCTCCTGACTTCTCTCAAAAACGCCTTACCTCATCATCCTCGTATATTATAGAACATATTTTCTAAAAAGGAAAGGGGTAGCCAGTAATTCACGACACTCACAGGCAACAGGAACAGGCTGCTGCGAGCTACGTAATAAAAAGCTGATTGTCGCACCGGTATCGGTGCCGGAAGTGTTTCGCTGATTCAGAGGACTACTTTGAAAAGCTCCGATGTTTTCGGCCTGTCGATATTATACCACAACGAACCTCGCCTGTTAAGGGTCTATAATGAAAGTTCCTCAAACCTGTCCAGCACGTTTTGCAGGTCAGGAGGAAGAGGAGCTTCCAGTTCAAGCACGGCCCCGGTGGTGGGATGGGTGAAGATGAGCTGGTAAGCGTGCAGAAACTGGCGATTCAGTATTGGCTCGCGGTGGGCGTGGGTTGAGCCATAGGTGAGGTCACCGACAACGGGATGTCCGATAGCTTTGAGATGAACTCGTATCTGGTGAGTACGTCCAGTTTCAAGCTGGAGCAGCAGCAACGTATGCCGTTTGAAGCGCCGGAGGACGCGGAAGTGAGTGCGCGCCTCGCGGCTGCCGATGGCGGTAATTGCCATCTGCTGCCGATGACGCGGGTTACGTCCGATAGGGGCGTCGATGCTACCTTGATCCAGCGCGACTACGCCCTCTACCAGGGCCAGGTAGCGTTTCGTGATCCTGTGTTCCTTCATTTGCTCGATGAGCGCCGCCTGGGTACGCGGATTTTTTGCCACAATGAGTAGCCCGGACGTGTCCTTATCCAGGCGATGGACGATGCCAGGACGTAGCACTTCCCCTGCGCTTTCGCCCCCTTCGGAAGTCTGTAGCTCAGGGTAGCGTGCCATCAGTGCATTTACCAGTGTGTCGTTGCTATGCCCCGGAGCCGGGTGGACGACCATACCGGCTGCCTTGTTCAGTATCAGTAAGTCGGCGTCCTCGTAGACGATATCCAGCGGCAGCAGCTGTGGCTGCACATGGTCGGCAACCGGCTTGCTGACTCGCAACACCTCTACCTCATCACCCTGGCGCAGCATATAGCCGGGCTTGCCGGGATGCCCGTTGACAAGCACCTGCTTCTCCTCGATGAGTTGCTGCACGGCGCTGCGTGAGAGGGTCTCCAGCACAGAAGCCAGATAGCGGTCGAGTCTCTGCCCCACCGCCTGTTCATTGATATGAAACACTGTCTGGTGAGAAGAATCTAGATTATGCATCTTGCTCTGTTGAACGAATCACGCCGCTCTTTCTCGTCTGCTTTACCGTCTCGCTCTCTTTGCCATCGCTGCCTCTCCCCTGCTCCCCGCTCTCTCCTGAGCGTCTGAAGCCGCTCACGAGCAGGAAGACAAAGAGCAGGAAGACGCCAACGGAGATGGAGGCATCGGCGAGGTTAAAAACGGCGAAGCGGAAGCTGATTTGAGGGATCTGGAAAAAGATAAAATCAACGACGTAGCCGCCGTGATGGAGCCTGTCGATCAGATTGCCTGCCGCGCCGCCAATAATCATGCCAAAGATCAGCTTCAGGACCAGCGGACCTGTATTGAGGATGCGCAGGTACAGGTAGGCGATCACGGCGATGGCGACGACGATCAGCACCGCCAGCACTGCCGTATTAGCAAGCATGCTGAAGGCTGCCCCGTTATTCTGGATATAGTCCAGTGAGAGGTAATCCCCGATGATCGGCACAGCCCGCCCGGTATCGGGCGGGCTGAGATACTGCACCACCAGCGCCTTTGTCCACTGATCGAGCGCGATAATGATGATGGCAGTCAACAGGGCCAGTACATCGTAAATGCGTTCACGACCGAATTTCACGGTATGTTTTTCTTCCTTTCCCTCGGCGCTACCGTTGTCTTCCCTATTGTACCTGATCTCGCGCCGATTGAAAAGGTGCTATCTCAAAGGATCAGATCATCCTGAGTGAATCGCGACGGATAGAACTCTCCGGCATTATTCATATTGCTGCGTTCGAAGAGGAAATCTTGAATGCTCAGATTTCTGGCCTCCAGTTGCTCCTGATCTTCGACGCATAGCAAGGTCCAGGGAATGGCCTCCAGCCGTTTTTCAGGTATCGGCTTGCCACATACCAGACAGCGCCCGTAGCTGCCGTTATCCAGTCGTTTCAACGCCTCCTCGACCTGTATCAAAAGCGCGTTTTCATTAACGAGAATAGCACGATCTTTCTCCATCTGTTCCAGATCAACCGCATCGTCCCCCTGATCTTTCAATCCCTCGTTCGCTTCGATGTAGTCGACCGGTGCAGGATGTGCCATCGGATTCAGGGTATTGCTTTCGTGTCGCAACTCGGCTCGCTTCATTTCAAGCTGCTCGCGAATACTTCCCAGATCAAGTGCCATGGTGAGCCTCCTTCTATCTGCGTATATCTACTTGCAATACGAATCAGGCTCATAAAATGCCTCATC
>CADDYT010000249.1 GCA_902810755.1 Chloroflexota bacterium | reverse complement strand
CCACCCCGGACTGCACGAAACATCCCGTGTATAGTAGGGCCACCCCTGGCGGGTGGCCTGCCGGGGTAGCGGGTGGCCTACGCTGCCGGTGGCCTGCCGGGGTAGCGGGTGGCCTGTGAGGGCTTGCTCTGCTTTCCCACCAGGGTGTACAATACAGGCGCAAACAACAAGCGACTGAAAGCGTATTCGGGCATGCTATGCCCGGTGGGAGGTTATTTTTATGCCTGGCAATATGCAGGAAGCAACCACAATTGAAGATGTGATGGCGCGGGAAATCCTCGACTCGCGCGGCAACCCGACCATTGAGGTTGAGGTGCTGCTGCTGGATGGGGCGCGCGGCCGCGCGGCTGTGCCGTCGGGCGCGTCAACAGGGGTACACGAGGCCGTGGAACTGCGCGACGGCGATAAGCGGCGCTACAGCGGCAAGGGCGTCCTCAAAGCCGTGCGTAACGTCAACGAGGCCATCCGCGAGGCTATTGTGGGGCTTGAGGCCAGCGACCAGATCATGCTGGATGAAGTGATGATTCAACTGGATGGGACGCCTAACAAGGGCCGTCTGGGCGCAAACGCCATACTCGGCGTCTCGCTGGCGGTAGCGAAGGCGGCGGCCAATGCCTACCAGCAGCCGCTCTACCGCTATCTCGGCGGCTCCATGGCGCGCACGCTGCCCGTTCCCATGATGAACATTCTCAACGGGGGCAAGCACGCGGCCAACTCCACGGACATGCAGGAATATATGATCCTGCCCGTCGGCGCACCCAGTTTCCGCGAGGCCCTGCGCATGGGGGCCGAGGTCTACCAAAGCCTGAAGAAAGTGCTGCACGATAAGGGCCTCAACACGAACGTCGGCGACGAAGGCGGCTTCGCCCCCTCGCTCAGTTCCAACCGCGAGGCGCTGGAGGTCATCGTCGCCGCCATCGAGTCCGCAGGCTACAAACCGGGCGTCGATATCTGCCTGGGCATAGACCCCGCCGCCAGCGAGTTCTACGATAACGGCAAGTACATGCTGGCCCGCGAGGGCCGCTCCCTCACCTCTGCCGAGATGGTCGATCTCTACGAGCAATGGGCCGGCGAATACCCCATCATCTCCCTCGAAGATGGTCTGGCCGAGGACGACTGGGACGGCTGGAAACTGCTGACGCAGCGCCTGGGTGATCGCATCCAGATTGTGGGCGATGATCTGTATGTGACGAACACGAAACGCCTGCGGCGCGGCATCCTCGACCACTCCTCCAACTCGATCCTGATCAAGCTCAATCAAATCGGCACGCTGACGGAGACGATGGGAGCCATTGAGATGGCGAAACGCGCCTCCTACAGCGCCGTCGTCTCGCACCGCTCCGGCGAGACGGAGGATACGACCATTGCCGATCTGGTGGTGGCCACCAACGCCGGGCAGATCAAAACCGGCGCCCCAGCCCGCAGCGAGCGCGTCGCCAAATACAATCGCCTGCTGGTCATCGAGGACGAGCTGGGCGAGGAGACGGCCCGCTACGCCGGTTTCAGCGCCTTCTACAACGTCCCCGCCCTCTATGCAAGATCATAAAGGCTACCCGGCCTGACCGCAGGTCAGCCGCAGCCCCCAGGCCACCGCAAGCCGCAGGCCAGCCGCCAGGGGTGGCCCTCCTCTCCACGATCACTCAGTTCGCCTGGCGCTGGTTGTGGCGTCTATAGTAGGGCCACCCCTGGCGGCTGGCCTGGGGCGGGGAGTCGGTGGCGTGCGTGGCGATGGCACGGGCGTCAGGGAACGCCTATGAGGGGTGGCCCTACTCTACACGAGAACGCCGGGCGGCCTGGGATGATGACGTATAGAGTAGGGCTATCCTTTGCGGCTGGCCTGGGGTGGGGATCGCGCTACAATCAAATGATAACTCTGTGCTATCCAGAGCCTTTTACGCTATACTATAATCAATACCATATTTGATGATTTGCTCCGCTTTCTGATCTGTCGGGAGCAAAGAGAGGGACTATGCAGAACAGTACATCACAGGTTGCCGCCGGGCCGCAGCGCCGCACGGCACACGTTATTCACTACAATTTGAGCTATATCGTGCAGGGCGAGGAATATGGGCCGGATGGCGCTATCGTCCTGCTGCACGACCTGCCTTCCGGGGCTTTCACCTGGGAGCCGGTGCTGCCGCAACTTGCCGGGACGCAGCGCGCCATCTACGCCGTCGATATGCTTGGCTACGGCCTCTCCGAACGTCCCTGGCCCTCGGATACCTCCATCTGGGGGCATGCCGACTGTCTGAATTTCCTTTTCCAGCAGCTTGGCCTGACCAACATCGTGCTGGTGGGCGTGGGCGTGGGCGGCGGCGTGGCGCAGGTGCTGGCCACGCGCCTGGCCCGCGACCGCGTGGCCGCGCTGGTTCTCATCAACACCGTCTGCTACCAGTATAACTTCGCCCCTAACTGGCCGCTGCCGGACATGGAGAAACGCCAGGACCCTGACCTGCCCCGGCGCACGCAGCTCGATGACTTCATCAAAGACCTGCGCAACACCCTGCCCCAGGGATCGGCCAACGGCAAAGCGTTCGAGCAGGTGCTGAACAACTATGTTGACCAGTGGGACAGCGAACTGGGTAAGGAGATGCTCTACCAGCATATTCGCCTGCTTATCCCCGGCTACAGCAACTCCGTCTCCTCCGACCTGAAGGTCATGGGCAAGCCGACGCTCATCATCTGGAGCGAGGACGATCAGCAATTCCCGCTGAAATACGGTCAGCGCCTGCATCGCGAGATTCCTGACTCTCAGCTTGTCACCGTTCCCAACGCCGGTCACCTCATACTCTTCGATGCCCCCGGCGCCGTCGCCGACGCGCTGACCAGGTTTATCGGCGGCCTGCCATAACCGATCACATCAGGAAGGATGTTCACGCGATGCTAAATGTAGAGGATGTGCGAGCGCATTTTCCGGCG
Source organism: Chloroflexota bacterium (assembly GCA_902810755.1). The sequence continues at coordinate 1,362 of CADDYT010000249.1, read as the reverse complement.
CTGACCGCAGATGCGATCTATTTTGATAATCCGGGCGGAACGCAGGTGGCGCGGCAAGTCTTGCAGCGCATGCAGGACTATCTGGTGCAGAGCAATGCCAATCACGGCGGCATGTTCCGCACCAGCCGGGCTTCGGATGCTATCGTGGCGGAGGCGCGACAGGCGCTGGCGGATTTCCTCAACGCGGCCAGCTTCCATGAGATCGTCTTTGGCCCGAATATGACCACACTGACGTTTCACATCAGCCGCAGCCTGGCGCGCACCTTGCAGCCGGGTGACGAACTGGTGGTGACGCGGCTGGATCACGATGCCAATATCTCCCCCTGGCTGATGGTGGCGCAGGATCGCGGCTGCACCGTGCGCTGGGTCGATTTTCGCGAGCAGGATTGCACGCTGGACATGCAGAGCCTTGAGGAGCAGATTAATGAGCGCACGAAGATTGTGGCCGTCGGCTACGCCTCCAACGCCGTCGGCACGATCAACAATGTGCGGCGTGCGGTGGAACTGGCGCATCGTGTGGGCGCGCTGGCCTACATCGACGCGGTACAGTACGCGCCGCACCGGCCCATCGACGTGCAGGCGCTGGACTGCGATTTTCTCGTCTGTTCCGCCTACAAATATTTCGGGCCGCACCTGGGCGTCCTCTACGGCAAATACCATCTACTGGACAGCCTGACCGCCTACAAGGTGCGCCCGGCCAGCAACGAACCGGGGGAGAAATTCGAGACGGGGACGCAGAGCTTCGAGGCCATCGCCGGCACGCTGGGGGCGATGGAGTACCTGCAATGGCTGGGCCAGACCTTTGGCGCGCCTTTCGCCTCACAGCTGTCGAGCCGCTACAGCGGGCGGCGGCTGGCGCTGAAGCAGGCCATGATGACCATTCAGGAATACGAACTGGAACTCAACCACAGCCTGCTGGAGACGCTCTCATCCATCCCCGGCCTGCATATCCGGGGCATCACCGACCCGCACCGGCTGGAGCAGCGCGTGCCAACCTTCTCCTTCACGCTGGACGGCTGGCGACCCGAAGCTGTTGCCGACGCGCTTGGCAACGACAACATCTACGTCTGGAACGGCAACTACTACGCCCTCGCCGTCACCGAGCGTCTCGGCCTTGAGGAACAGGGCGGCATGGTGCGCGTCGGCCTTGTCCACTACAACACGCAATCCGAAATCGAACGCCTCCAGCAGGCAATGCAGGGGTTGCGATAAACGATTCAGCCAGGCCACCCGCCAGGGGTGGCCCTACTCTACACGATACGGTCGTGCCGCTTGTGGGGGGGGCGTATATAGTAGGGCCACCCCTGGCGGGTGGCCTGCCTGGGGCGGCGTCGGTGGCCTGTCCGGGGCGGCGTCGGTGGC
>CADDYT010000248.1 GCA_902810755.1 Chloroflexota bacterium | reverse complement strand
GTTCTTCCATGATAATACCAGCTACCTGCGAGAAAAACAACCTGAACGATCGAGTTTCCCACCACGCTGCGCCGCAGGCCAGTTGAAGCCGCAGTCCGACCGTCTCCGCCAGGCCAGCCGCAGGCCACCCGCAGGCCAGCCGCAGGCCACCCGCAAGGGGTGGCCCTACTATATACGCCCATCCCACTACGCCGCTGGCGAACTGGCGCGCCGTATATAGTAGGGCCACCCCTTGCGGGTGGCCTGCGACGGCCCGGCTGGCCTGCGGGTCGGGTGGCCTGGGGCGTGGTGGCCTGCGACGCGGCTGGCCTGCGGCGGCCCGGCTGGTCTGCACCGGGGGCCTGGCCTGCACCGGGGGCCTGCGGCTGGCTGGCCTGCGGCTGGCCTGGATGGGCTGCTGCTGGGGAGCTTGCGGGGTAACGGCTGGGGGCTTACGGCTGTTGCTGGCGCGAACGAGGCGGTTTGCCCTCCACCAGCAGGAGGGCAGAGAGGGCGGCGGCAAGGGCGAGACCGCAGCCAATCAGCATCGCCACACGAAAGCCGCTGACGAAAGAGGCGGCGATGGCCTGTTCGAGGCTGTGGCGCAGAGCGGGGGAGACACCGGCGGGAATCTGCACGCCTGCCAGCCGGTTGCTCTGGGCCAGAATAGTCTGGCGCACAGAAGACGGAACAGGCAGGGAGGCGAGACGGATGCTAAGGCTGGCGGTAAAGACGTTCAGCACGAAGATGCTGAGGATGGCGATGGCGAGCAGGCTGGCGAGACGCGCAACAGCGTTGTTGATGCCGGAGGCGATCCCGGCGTAGCGGTCGGAGACCGCGCCCAGCACGGCGGTGGTGAGGGGGGCGACGGTGATGGACATACCGAGGCCAAGCACCGTCACCGCAGGAAAGAAGGTCGTCCAGTAGCTGCCGCCAACGCCGGGCAGGGCAAAGAGCGCGAAGCCAGCAGCCGCGACCAGCGGGCCGACAATAAGCGGCAGCTTCGCGCCGAAACGGTTGACCAGCCCACCCGACCAGCGCGAGAGCGCGAACATGAGCAGGGTGAAAGGCAGCAGAGAGGCGCCTGCGGCAGTGGCGGAGTAGCCCTGGGCCTGAATCAGGTCGAAGGGCAGGAAGAAAAGGGAGCCGCTCAGGGCTGCGTAGAGGAAAAGCGTGAGCAGGTTGGTGCCGCTGAAAGTGGGGGAGCGAAAGAGCTTGAGCGGCATCATCGGGAAGGCGCTGCGCACTTCCACGAAGACGAAGGCGACCAGCGCCAGCACGCCCACGCCGATGGCCAGCAGCACGAGTTGGTTGCCGAGACCAAAGGTGTTGGATTCGACAAAGCCGAAGACGAGGCCGCCGAGGCCAAGCGTGGCCAGCAACGCGCCTGGCCAGTCGAGGCGGTTCGGCGAACCGCTCTCGTTCGCGACGGTGGAAAGATGGCGTAAGGGCAGGAAAAGGACGACCAGCACCACCAGCGCCAGGGGAATGTTGATAAAAAAGACCCAGCGCCAGGAGAGATGCTGCACCAGCCAGCCGCCGAGCAGCGGGCCAATCGCGGACGTGATGGCCGAGAAACCCGACCAGAGGCCAATGGCGCGCCCGCGCCTCGCCGCGTTGAAGGTGGCGCGAATAATAGCCAGGCTGCCGGGGGTGAGCAGCGCGCCGCCGATGCCCTGCACGGCACGGGCAACAATCAACTGCGTCGCGTTCGGCGCGAGGCCGCACCACATCGAGGCGACGGCAAAGAGCGCAATGCCGATGGCGAAGATGCGTTTCAGCCCGAAGCGGTCGCCCAGAGAGCCGCCGACCAGCATGAGCGAGGCCAGAAAGAGCGAATATGCCTCCACCACCCACTGCACGCCGCTCACGTCGGCGTTCAGATCCGCCTGAATCTGCGGCAGCGCGACATTGACCACGTTGGCGTCGATAAAAACCATGCTGGAGCCGACGATGGTGGCAACCAGGGTCCAACGTTCTCGCGCCCTGTCATCCAGGCCATGCTCTAACGGCTGAGAAGATACTTTTTTCAAGATGCGCTGGGCCGTGTTTCGCCGACCGGGGCCGAAGGCGCAGGGGCTGACGCCGGTGTCGCCGCGCGCCCCATGACCAGACCAATCACGTCTACAATGAGAGCGATAAGGGCCAGAATAAGAAAGAGTTGCGGCGTCGGCAGAGTAATATGGAACAGGGCGTCGAGGGCGTAGCTGCCGGCTCCGGCCAGACCGATGGCAATGGCGGCAACAAACAACTGCAGCGGGAATTCAATGCCGCGCTTGCTATTCCAGAAACCGTTTTTCCAGTGGCTTTTGACCATCGCCATGAACATCGCGCCGAAGATACCGGCGGCGCCCAGCGGCGTTAAGAAGCCGAGCGCAAAAGAGAGACCGCCGCCTAACTCACCCAGAATAACAAAGACTGCCCACAGCGCGGGCGGCTTCAATCCCATCCTCTCCTGCATTTTCAGCGTCCCGCCGAAGCCAGAGCCGCCGAACCAGCCAAAGAGCTTTTGCGCCCCGTGCGCCGCAATCGTCAACCCCACGACCAGCCGCAGAACCAGCAAGCCCAGATTGACATACACACCCATACATATCACTCCTTTCCTGTTCATAACAAGAAACATACCTGATAAACATGTTGGGAGTGCGCTGCAATACTTGCAACTTCCCCTCCTTCAGTGTACCGCACAACACTAACAAAAGTAAAGTATTGTACTGTCTCAGACTGTGAAGGGGAGATGAAGGGTGCTGTCTGTTCAAGCAGAGATCATGACAGTCATGGGCAAATTAAGCAACAACTGGCAGATATACGAGCATGAAAACAAGAAAGATCAGTTGAGCGGGATACATCGCTCCAGGGAGACAACAGGCCACCCTTACGGGTGGCCTGCGGTTGCGGCGATCCAGTAGCTATACCATTTGCGCTGAACGCTCTTCCTGCAAGGTCTTACGAGAATAGCGACTGCGAACGGCCCGGAAGGCGGCCTTTGCGGGCCAGCAGGCGAGGGCAATCACGACGAGCAGCAGGCCCGAATTAAAATCGGTGGCCATGCCGGTGAAAATCATGCCGAATCCCTGCGCGAAGTACCAGAGCAGCAAGCTGACAACGATGGATGCCACCAGCGCGGCGCGCAGGCCATTGCCTTTCGCGAAGAAAAGGGCGATGCCGATGGCCAGGAAAATGACAATCAGGGCGATGTTCAAGGGAATTTCGGCACTGGTCGTGAGCTGCGAGAGACCCTGAAGGATGGGGTCAACCAGAAAAGCGTTCAGGCCGCCCTGCCCGACCATGTCGCTGATGACCCCGGAAATCTGGCCCGGTTGCCACCAGTGAGGCTGCAATTGCAGCAGCGCGCCGAAGACCCAGAACGCGGCCAGGATAGAGCGCAGTTGCAGGCGTGAGATCAGCCCATCCTCACGGGTCGCTGCTGTCGTCTCCGACCCGGTTGGCGCGTCCTTTGTCTCTTTTGTGTCCTTCGCCCGGCCTTTCGCCCGACGAGGCCAGATGGCGAAGCCGAGCAGAGGATAGAGTACGACGGCCCCCGGCGCCCCTGTGAGGATGCTGGCCGAGCCGGTGAGCAGCATGCTCAGTCCCTCTCCGGCGTACCAGACCACCAGCGCCCAGACCAGCGAAACGATCACCGCCCATTCCACCTCAAAGCCGATGATAAACCAGATGCCAAGTATGATCTGTACTATCGCAATCAGCAGGTCGACGGCGGTCAGATTCTCCGTCGTCTTCTGTACAATCCACTGCAAGTTAGCTTCCAGCAGCCCCGGCTGGCCTTCCAGCATCGGTTTCATGACGCCGTTGACCATGTTCATCGTGAACATCTGCGGCTGCAACTGCAACAATCCATCTATCAGCCACAACATCCCCAGAATACGTTGGAGCATTTTGCGCGAAAGCAACATAGATACTGTCATCCTTTCCAGCAAGAAGTTCTTCTTACTGGAGACTATAGAGTAGCTTCCCCATTCTGTCTATAGGGATTCATCCTTATTTTTCTCTGTAAGGTGGAGAAGCGGAGAGAGGTAGTGACACCCGTTCCTCATCTTCTGATAGTGCAATCGAGAAAAAACGCCAGTATGCCATTCCTTCACCCTTTCTTATCGATCTCCTTTTCATACGTGATGATGCTCCTAATAGTGAGCTATGAAAATGCTGCTAAGCTGGCAGGATGGATCAGCGATGTACTTCAAAAGGCTGGCAATGCACAGCTTGCTCACCGGGACATACTCAGCCTGAAAGAGATTAGCGTGTATGATTATGTTCAGGCTTATGAACTTCCTACTGATCAGTATTCTCTA
>CADDYT010000247.1 GCA_902810755.1 Chloroflexota bacterium | reverse complement strand
GGTGTACCAGGGCATGGGGCAGCCAGAGCGAGCGTTGGCCTTGTATGAGCAAGCCTTGCCCATCAGGCGCGAGGTGAGAGACCGCGCCGGAGAGGCAGCTACATTAAATGGTCTGGCCTATCTATTGTGGGATATGCAACAGTACGTAGCCGCTCTGGAAGCGTTCGAACAATCCATAACCATTGCGCGAGAAATCCTCTACCCGGCTGCGGAAGTTGCCGGGCTGGTTGGCGCCTCGTTGCTGCTCTACCGGCATCTCAATCGCAAACAGGAGGCGGTGGCGTCTATGGAACGGGCCATTGCTGTGCTGGAAAAGACGGGTTTGCCGCAAGACGCTGCCGGCAATACTGTGGAGAAATTGCAACAATATCTCGCTGCCATGCGTCAAGGTCAACCGTTTGGCCAGGCCAGTAGTAGCTCTGCTACCATGCCTGCTGAGCAGCTGCGGGTGGTTGTTGCGAACACGGTTGCGGTGATGACGACGGTGCAGGAGCGCAGGGCTGAATGGCGCGAGACGATAACAGGTTTATTGCAGGATGCGCAACAACGGGGAGACGACTGGCGGATCGAAGTAGAGTTTTACACGGCTATCCTGGCCCTGCTGGATGGGCAAACGCCTGTGCTGCCTGCTGAGCATCCCTATGCGCCTGCCTGGAAGGAGATCGTGGATGGGATTGCTGCGGGCGGGGTGCAGGGAGATGAGGGTGACGAGAGTGACGAGGAGGATGAAGATGAGGAGAGTGAGGAGTTGCCTTTTGATGAGGAATTGATTCGGCGCAGCATTGTAGCGTTGCTGGGTGGGCCGCCGGAGAAGATGGCGCATATGCAATACTTGACGGAGCTAAGCAAGCAGGTGACGGATGAGGAGGTGAAGGCGCTGATCGAGACGATTCAGCTGGCGCTGGTTGGAGGAAATCTTGCGCAGTTGGGGCGGCATCTGGAAGGGGTGTATAGGGCGGCGTGGGAGACGATGGTGCAGTTTGTGGAGACGGGCGGGGTTGATCCGCGCTTGCTGGCAATGATGGTGCAGAATACGCGCGCGGTGCTGGGGCCTGCTGCCGGGCAACGCGCTGAGTGGCGCGAGGCGCTGGTGCAGTTAAGGGCAGAGATGGCCGGGCGTGGCGCGGATGAACTGGTGAAGCTGATTGATGCGGTGCTGGCGTTGCTGGAGGCGGGCGGCAAGGCGGATGGCCTGGGGACGAATCTGACAGGGGCCTATGCGCGGGCGTGGGATGCGATTGTGAAATAAAATGAGGCTGGCGAATAGCAGGAGGGTTATGATGGTTGGCATTTTTGTGGCGTTTGCGCCGGAGGACGCGGCGTGCGCGGAGGAGATCAAGCGCGGGCTGGAGGCGAAGGGGTATGCCGTGTGGCGGGAACAGGAGCAGTTGAGCAACGACTCAATGCTGTATCTGCGCACGGTTGAGAATGGCATTGTGGGCAGCGCGGCGGTGATTGTGCTGTGGAGCAGCCACGCGACGCAGTCGGAAGAGGTGGTGAGGGAGATGTTGTTTGCGCAGCGACTCAAGAAGCTGGTGCTGCCGGTGGCGCTGGATGCTACAGAGTTTCCTGAGACGCTCGCTACGGTCTCGTCCGTTGTGGGTCAGCCTTCCTGCGCGGACGCGCTGGCGCCATTGCTGCCCTTGTTGCCTTCGCCGCAGAGCGATGACCCGTTGGTTGCCATGCTGGAGAAGGCGGGGAAGAGTTCGCTGATTTCAATGCGCGCCCGTTTTGCCGCCATCGACGAGGCGGCAGAGATGTTGCGGCGCGGGGAACATCGCGAAGAGGTGCTGGCTATTCTGGAATACCTGGTTGCGAACGATGCGATCGAGCGGGTGCGCGCCAGGGCGCGGGATGTCCTCAAGCTGGAGGTCGATCAGGCCGGGCCGTCCGCGACGGGCAGGCTATCGCGCCATGTCATTGAGGTTCCCTGTAAAAAGTGTGGGACGCTGAATTACTTCAATAAGTACCGCGTGTGCGGCAATGAGCAGTTTGTGCGCAAGAGCCGTCAGAGCGGCGGCGCCGATATCTGCCAGCTTGATCTCAAATGTGGAAATTGCGATGCTGATTTGAAGGTGACAGTCGACTGCGGAGGCTACCGATGAGCGAGCAGCAGCGACAACAGGCGGCTGGCTTTGAACGCCATGAGCCGGAGTTTGAAACGCAGGATGAGATCGAGGAAAAAAGGCGCATCAGGGCCATCTTCGACGAAATGGACGGCAAGCAACTCGATTTCCTCGATGAGTCCGGCAAGAGCCTGATCGAGCGCGTCGCCACCTTCCTGGCCGTGCTGTTCGCCGTGACGGCCTTTGGCGGCAACTTTCCCCCGGCCTATCTGAAGAACAACGCCTGGAACAAGGCATATGTGATCGCCATTCTCGCCTGCTATCTCGCGGCCATGTTCCTGGCCCTGCTCGCCATTCAACCGTTCAATCGCCCGCGCCATCGCTACGAAACAAAAAAGATGGCGCAGACGCTGCAGCGCCTGATTACGCGCAAAAAGTGGTTGGTGCAGATAGCAGGCATCCTCTTCGCCCTCGGCACAGTCGTGCTGGCGCTCCTGATTTTCTCCATTATCCTGCCCGTGTAGGAGGATTGCGAGCCTGTTGCTATCCTGAGGCGAGAGGAGTAGAATCGGGGGGACGCGAGAGAGCTTCGCGGCAGGAGAGGAGAAAGCTATGGATTTGCGGGAATTACTGAACGGGCTGGATCGCGAGCAGTTACAGGGCTTGCTACTGAAACTGGTGGCGCAGGAGCCGTCTTTGCAGGAAACGATTGAGGAAGAATTGAGCCGGAAAAGCGCGGGCGCGCAGACGGTCGATAGCGCCGTTGCTGTTGATGTAGGCGGCGCTACCACAACGGCTGCCGGGTCTGGCGGCGGGAAGAGCCAGCGTGTGAGAGTAGATACAAAGGCGATACGACGGCAGGTCTACTCGGCTTTGCATAGCCTGGATCGCATGTCCGGTTCGGAGGCGTACTATTATGTTGGCGCTGTTCTGGGCGAACTGGGCAATATCGTGGATCGGGCGTGGGAATTTATCAAGGCGGATGATGGACGCAACGCGCTGGCAATACTGGAGGCGATCACGGAAGAGTACCTGGACGAATGGGAGATTCTGGATGGTTCGGATGGCGAATCGGGCGAATTCTTCAATACGCTGGGGTCTGCCTTCACGGAGGCTATCCTGACGGCTGATCTGTCGAAGGAAGAGCGCGACAGTTGGATTAAGAAGCTGGATGAATGGCAGTTGGCGGTCGATGACTACGGCATAGAGGATGCATTCCTGGCGGCGCAGGAGGCGACAGCGCGCGGCTGGGACTATCCACCGCTGCAGGCTATCTTACAGGGCCGAGCCGACGAAGCAGATATTGAGGATGACGAGGATTACGAGGAGGATGAAGAAGACGAGGATTCGGACTATGCCGATGAGTTGACGATGGCGCGGCTGCATATCTTAGAGCGGCGCGGGCAGTGGCAGCAGTATCTCAACCTGGCGAAGGCCGAGGGGCAGACGGAGGCGTATACGCGGGCGCTGGTGAATCTTGGGCGTGTGGAGGAAGCGGTAGCCTACGCGACGGCCTATCTGCGCACGGCCCGGGAGGCGCTGGGGCTGGCGCAGACCTTGCGCGAGAAGGGGAGAAACGAAGAGAGTATGCTGATTGCCGAGCATGGCCTGATGCTGCCGAATCAGCAGATATACCGCCTCGCGCTGGCAAAGTGGCTGCGCGAAGAGGCGGCTGTAATGGGCGATAGAGAGCGCGCTCTGGCCGCAGCGGAGATCGTCTTTCACGATGAGGTCAATCTTGCCAACTACCTGCGCGTGGCCGAACTGGCCGGGGAGCAATGGCCTGAGTTGCGCCCGAAGCTGCTCGACATAGCCCGCACGAGCGGTAGCTATCTGGTAGATGGCAAGGTCGATGTCTTCCTGCACGAAGGGCTGGTCGATGACGCCATCGCCGCGCTGGGGGAACATCCCTCGCATACCCCGCTGGAAAAAGTGGTGGATGTAGCGATCAACTCGCACCCGGACTGGGTCATCAAGATGTGTAAGCGGCAGGCAGAGTACATCATGGACAACGGCAAGTCCCAGCTTTACCCTGCCTCGGCGCGCTGGCTATCGAAAGCCCGGCAGGCATATATGGCAACCGAACGGGCCGCCGAATGGCAGGCATACCTTGATGAACAACTCAAAAAGCACGCGCGCAAATATAGCCTGATGCCCCTGCTCAAGCCTTTACGCTGATTCATCTCCCGATCACCCTCCGGCGTGGGTGGTCTGTGTCGCCGGTCGCGCGCAGGCCAGGCGTCCCGGCCCGCGCCGCCAC
>CADDYT010000246.1 GCA_902810755.1 Chloroflexota bacterium | reverse complement strand
CAGGCCAGCCGCCAGGGGTGGCCTGGGGGAGTGCGAGCGCAACACAGGCCAGCCGCCAGGGGTGGCCCTACTATATACGATGCGGTCGGGCCGCTTGTGGAGGGGGCGTCTCTAGTAGGGCCACCCCTGGCGGCTGGCCTGCCCGTGGCGGCTCTACTCTACACGACTCCTTTCCAGGCGGCACGAGCCGCCCGCCTATAGTAGGGCCACCCCTGGCGGCTGGCCTGCCCGTGGCGGCATCGGTGGCCTGGGGCCACCCCTGGCGGCTGGCCTGGGGCGGCCTGAAGTGAACGTTTCTGGGGGTGGCCTGGGATTGGCAGCTGGGCGGCTGGCCTACATGGCTGGCCGACCGTGACCTCTTTTGACCTCTATATTAATGAAAGGATGAACCTGTGGTTTCTGCCGGGAAAGACGGACAGCGGTTTTCTTACTATGTTGATCTGTTGAAATCGAGCTGGCGTATCTATCTGCGTATATTTGCCCTGCTGCGCCCCCACTGGCTGCCGACATTGGGGGCCATTGCTTGCCTGGGACTCTCGACCGGCTTTGCCCTGCTGGTTCCCTGGCTGCTGGCCTTCGTCATCGACAACGGGCTGCGGCACGGGCAGTTCGGCACGCTGCTGCTGGCCGGCCTCGCCATTCTGGCCGCCAGCGCCATGCGCGGTCTCTTCGCCTACGGGCAGGGCTACCTCTCGCAGGCCCTCTCCTGCCTGGTCGCCTATGACCTGCGCAACGAGCTGTATGACCACCTGCAAAGCCTGGATTTCTCCTTCCATGACGACGCCGAGACCGGCCAGTTGATGTCGCGCCTCACCGTCGATATCGAGGCAGTGCGCAACTTCATCCCGATGGGCCTGATCCGTGGCCTGGTGGCGCTTGTGACTTTCGGGGCCATCACCATCATCCTTTTCAGGCTCGATGTCTTCCTGGCGCTGGTCACGTTGATCAGCCTGCCGATGCTGATCTTTCTCGGCATTCAGATCGCCAGCCGCCTGCGCCCGCTGTGGATGAAGGTGCAGAACGAGACCGGCTCGCTGGGAACCATCATGCAGGAGAGCCTGAGCGGCATGCGCGTGGTCAAAGCCTTCGCGCGCGAACCCTTTGAAATTGAGAAATATGGCAAGAAAAATCTGGAATTGCGCGAACTCAACCTGGCCGCTATGCGCCTCTCGGCCTGGAATCAGCCGTTGATGGTGCTGGTCGTCAACCTGATTACCGTTTTGCTGGTCTGGATCGGCGGCATCGCCGTCATCGGCCACAGGCTCAGCCTCGGTACGCTGGTGGCTGTGACAACCTACGTGCTGCTCCTCAACACGCCGACGCGCTCTTTCGGCTACATGGTCAACTGGTTCATGCGCGGCTACTCCGGCGGCATGCGCATCTTCAGCGTGATGGACACGCAGCCCATCATCACCGATAAGCCCGGCGCGAAAGCACTGACCGACGTGCGCGGACACGTGCGCTTTGAACACGTCTCGTTCGCCTATGGCAACGGCCCGGAAGTGCTGCACGATCTCAATATCGACGCCCAACCCGGCCAGATCATCGCCCTGCTCGGCGCGACCGGCAACGGCAAAAGCACCGTTCTCAACCTGCTGCCGCGCTTCTACGACCCGACAGAAGGGCGCATCACGCTGGATGGTATCGACCTGCGCGACCTGACGCTCGAATCGCTGCGCCGCAATGTGGGGCTGGTGTTGCAGGATGTCTTCCTCTTCAACGCCACGCTGCGCGACAACATCGCCTACGGCGTTGATAACGCCAGCGACGAGCAGATTGTCGCGGCGGCAAAGATCGCCCGCGTCGATGAGTTCGCGCGCAACCTGCCAGACGGCTACGATACCTGGGTAGGCGAGCGCGGCGTCACGCTCTCCGGCGGGCAGAAACAGCGCGTCGCCATCGCCCGCACGCTGCTGCTCAACCCGCGCATCCTCATCCTGGATGACTCCACCTCAAGCGTAGACATGGAGACCGAATATCTCATCCAGCAGGCGCTCGATGCCGTCATGCGCGGGCGCACCACCTTCGTCGTCGCCTCGCGCCTGCGCACTATCAAGAACGCCGACCAGATTCTCGTCATCGACAGAGGACGCATCGTCGAGCGCGGCACCCACGAGACACTGCTCAGGCAGGGCGGCATCTACACTCACCTCTATGACCTGCAACTGCGCGAGCAGGAAGAGTTCGAGGCGCGCATGCTGCTCGGTCGCGCGGGGCAAGCGGATGAGAATGAAGGCGAAACAGAAAGCGAACAGCAGGTCACAGAACAGGAGGTGGCATAGCACCATGCAACAGGCTACGACCCGCAGACAACAGACCTTCTGGCGTGAAAACATGCTGGAGCGTTCCGACGAGAATATCAATGCAAAATTTGACCTGAAACTGATGCGGCAGTTTCTGCCCTACCTGGCGCGTTACAGGGGAGCGACGGCAGCCAGCATCGTGCTGATGCTGCTCTACACCGCCTTCAGCCTGGCAAACCCGTACCTGATCGGCGTGGCCATCGACAATTTCATCACGCACAATGATCTGAAAGGACTCGCCATCATCAGCATCGTGCTGCTGGTGGTGAACCTGTTGATGTGGGTGACGCAGTACGGGCAGGTGTGGGCCATGTCGTGGGCGGGACAGCAGATTCTCTACCACCTCAGTTCCGATATGTTCACGCACCTGCAGAAGCTGGCGCTCAGCTTCTATGATCGCACGCAGATCGGGCGTGTGATGTCGCGCCTGCAAAGCGACATCGACGTGCTGGAAGCGATGCTGAGTTCTGGCCTGCTCTCCATGCTCAGCTCGCTGGTCGCGCTGGTGGGCATCGTCGGGGCCATGCTGGCGATGAACGTGCCGCTGGCGCTGCTCACCTTCACCGTGCTGCCCATTATGATCGTGATTGCCGCCTTCTGGCAGAAGCACGCTACGAGATCATTCCGCCGCACGCGCGCCGCCATCTCAATGGTCAACGCCACGCTGCAAGAGAACATCTCCGGCATGCGCGTCATCCAGAGTCTTGTGCGCGAGGAGCGCAACCGCGCCGAATTCGACGAACTGAACGCCTACAATCGCGACACCAACCTGGAGGCCAGCCGCGTCGCTGCCTTTATCCTGCCGCTCGTCGAGGTGGTGGCCGCGCTGGCGATTATGCTCACCGTCATCTACGGCGGCACGCTCGTCGTGCAGGGGTCGCTGCAGGTTGGCGTCCTCGTGGCCTTCACGCTCTACATCAACCGCTTTTTCGACCCCATCCGCGACCTGAGCCAGCAATACACGCAATTGCAGCGCGCCGGGGTAGCGGCTGAGCGCATCTTCCAGATTCTGGGCGTACCCGTCGAAATCGCCGACCGGCCAGACGCGGGTGAGATGCCGCCCATCGAGGGCCGCGTCGAGTTTCGCCATGTCACCTTCGGCTACCATCCCGAACTGCCCGTGCTGCGCGACTTTGATCTTACCATTGAGCCGGGGCAGACCGTCGCCATCGTCGGGCCGACGGGCGCGGGCAAAAGCACCATCGCCAGCCTGATCTCGCGTTTCTATGACATCCAGAAAGGGGCCATCCTCATCGATGGACACGATATCCGCGACGTGACGCAGAGTTCGCTGCGCCGCCAGATCGGCATCGTGCTACAGGAGCCATTCCTCTTCACCGGCACCATTCGCGAGAACATCCGCTACGGTCGCCTGGACGCCACAGACGAAGAGGTGGAGGAGGCATCGCGTGCCGTCGGCCTGCACGAACTGGTGCTGCAACTGCCCGACGGCTACGACACGGCCATACGCGAACGCGGGCGCAACCTGAGCGTGGGCCAGCGCCAGCTCATCTCCTTCGCCCGCGCCCTGCTGGCCGACCCGCGCATCCTCATCCTCGACGAGGCGACAGCCAACATCGATACCGTGACCGAAGTGATCGTGCAGCAGGGCCTGCGTCGCCTCCTGCGCGGTCGCACTGCCGTAGTGATTGCCCATCGCCTCTCGACCATCAAAGGGGCCGACAACATCGTCGTCCTGCAGGCGGGCCATATCATCGAGCAAGGCACCCACGCCGAACTCTTACAGCGCAACGGAGCCTACGCCACCCTCTACGCCATGGGCTTCCGCCACGCCGCATAATAAACGTTCATCGTAGCGGTACATACCAGTTCCGGCAAATTTTCTGTCGGAACTGGTAGAAAAACCTGATCATTTCGGCAGAAAACTCTCCATTTTTCGGCAGATTTTCCGCCGTTTTTGACAGAGTTTGCTGCCGTTTTCGGCAAGGTTTGCTGGCGAAAACGGCAATATTTTTGCCGAAACTGGTACGAAAATTGCCGCCTACGGGCGCGACAAATCGCTGAGGTGCAGGGTATACTTGCAGTAGT
>CADDYT010000245.1 GCA_902810755.1 Chloroflexota bacterium | reverse complement strand
AGGGCCATCCCTTGCGGGTGGCCTGGACGACGGCGGGGCAGTTTACTCCTCCCCCTCCCACAATTTCCTCATCTCTTCGCTTGTTGCCAGCAGCTCATCGAGGGTGCCGGTAGCGGCAAGATGACCGTTTTTGAGGAGAAGGATGGTGTCGGCTCGTTGCAGGATGGCGCGGCGGTGGGAGACGACGAGGCAGGTGCGTGTGCGCTGGCCGAACAGTTGCTCCCAGAGGGTGCGCTCGGTCTCCACGTCGAGGGCGCTGGAGATATCGTCGAAGACGAGCAGTTCGGCCTCGCGGATGAGCATGCGCGCGGCTGCTGTGCGCTGCTGCTGCCCGCCGGAGAGCTTGACGCCGCGCGTGCCAATCAGCGTGTGCAGGCCGTTTTCCAGCGCCGCCACGTCGCGTTCCATGACCGCGCCGCGTATGGCGGCTGTCAGGTTAACCGCCGCTTCCGGCAGGCCGAGCAGGATGTTTTCGGCCAGCGTCTCGCTGTAGAGGTGCGGCACCTGCGGGGTGTAGGCGCTGCGCGGCGGCACGAAGAAGCTGGCCGGATCGGCGATGGGCTGGCCGTTCCAGCGAATCTCGCCGCTCTCTTCTGGCAGCAGGCCGAGCAGAGCGCGCAGTAGCGTCGTCTTGCCGGAAGCCACCTGCCCGGTGATGACCGTCAGCGTGCCGCGCTGCAGCCGCAGGTTGATATGTTCGATGCCGCGTCCGGTATCGGGATAGCGATAGGTCAGGTTGCGCGCTTCCAGCGTCTCCAGCGTGTCGCCCGTCGTCTTTTCCGGGGCAAGCACTTCCGGTAGCGGGGCATTGCCGTAGAGCGAGGGGCGCGGGCGGGCGGTGAGCGTGGCGGCGGGCGCGCCCTGGAGCAGGGCGATCAGCCGCGAAGATGAGACCTTTGTCTGCGCATACTGGCCCAGGAAGAGGCCGAGCGCCTGCACGAACTCGGCCACCGTCGAGAGGTAGGAGATGAAGAGGGCGAGGTCGCCGGGGCCGAGATGGTTGCTGCGTACCGAGAGCGCGGCAATCACCAGAATGAGACCCTTGCCGAGGCCGACAGTATTGCCGAAGACCGAGTTGAGCGCGCTGGTCAGCACGTTGTCGCGCAGCATGGCCGCGCGCCTGCGCTCGTTGAGCGTGTCGAAGTGTCGCACGACGTGATCTTCCGCGCTCGCGATCTGGATGGCCTGCACCGCTGTGAAGATTTCGCCGATGGCCCCCGTCAGGTTGCTCGTCGCGGCGCGGCTGGCGGCGCGGAAGCGTTCCAGCCGTTTCTTCATGCTCTGCGCAATCGCCGCCACACAGGTCAGCGGAATGAAGACGAGCAGCGTGATCTGTACGTTGACGCGCAGCAGGATAATGATGGCCGCGACAGCAAAGATGGTGAGGGAGACGGTATCGACTGTCACCGAGAGCATGGAGCGCACAGCCTGCACGTCGTCGCGAAAGGAACTGATGGCCTCGCCGGGCGAGCCGGGAATGGCCTGCGCCCCTGGACGCTCGAAGATGCGCCGCAGCAGGTTGTGTTGCAGCAGCGCGCCCATGTCGAAGCTGAAGGCAGCAATGGAAAACTGTCCTACTACCGAGACCAGGCCCCGCAGCAGCGCCGCCAGCAAGAGTAGCCCGTTCAGCACGAACAGGTACGCCGTCAGGCGCGGCTGCGCGTTGAGCGCGCCCAGCGTATTGAAAAAGGCTTGCAGGATGAGGCCGAAAACCAGCCGCCCCAGGTAAAAAACGGTCGACTCGAAGACGATGGCGGCGTAGAGCCAGGGCCGGTAGCGCACCACGCGCCACAGCAGCGTATACGTTTTCATGCATGCGCCTCCTGAGGGCCAAAAGTGAATCCTGTTTCCGTAGGCGCCGATTGATCGGCAAAATTGTCAATAATGGTAACACGGGCCGATCAATCGGCGCTTACGGGATTGGTGATATGTAACAATTGCGAGAAACGCGAGGCCGGGTCGTTTGCCAGCGCCGCGCGCGGGCCATATTCGACGATGTGGCCGTCCTCCAGGATGAGGATGTCGTCGGCACGCTGGATGGTGCTGAGGCGGTGGGCAATAACCAGGCCCGTGCGACCCTCAAAGAGCAGACCGGTGGCGCGCTCGATGCGCTGCTCCGTTGTCGGGTCAAGGCGCGATGAGGCTTCATCGAGGATGACGAGGCCGGGGTTGCGCAGGAAGACGCGGGCGAAGGCGAGCAGCTGCGCCTCTCCGGCGGAGAGACCAGAGCCTTCGGCGCCCAGTTCGCTTTCCAGACCATCCGGCAATTGCGCAAACCAGCGCGTGAGGCCAACGGCGTGAATGGCCTGCACGATCTGCTCATCGGCAATGGCGCGGTTGAACAGCGTCAGGTTGTCGCGCACAGTCGCGCGGAAGAGTTGCACATCCTGCGTCACCATGCCGGTGTGCCGCCGCAGGTCGCGCAGTTGCGCCTCGCGTACTGGCATGCCGCCGATGCAGACCTGTCCCGCCTGCGCATCATAGAGGCGAAAGAGCAGGCGCGCCAGCGTGGTTTTGCCGCTGCCCGTCCGTCCCAGCACGCCCAGCACCTTCCCCGGTTGTACGCTGATTGAGATGTCGGAAAGCACGGGATGTTCCGCGACGTAGCCGAACGAGACATTTTCGAGCGTGACGGCGAGCGGGCCTGCTGGCAGCGTCTGCTCGCCGTCATCGCTCAGCGCGGATGGTGTGCGCAGCAATTCTTCAACGCGCTGGATGGCCGCCTCGGCCTGCTGCAAATCCTGAAGCTGTATCTGTATCTGCTGGATGGGCTGTGAAAGCATGTCGGTATAGGCGAAGAGCAGGTAGACGGTGCCGACGCTGGCCTGATGAATGCTCCACAGGTACGCGCCCAGCAGCGTGGCCAGCGCGCTGCCACAGACAAAGAGAAAGAGGGTGGTCACGCCCGTGATACGGCTGATGACCATTGCCTTGCCGAAGATGGGCCGCCACGCGCGCATGTGCTGGTAGAAGCGGCGCAGTACATAGCTGACCGCGCCGTTAGCGCGCACATCCTCGGTTCCGGCCAGTTGCTCGCCCAGGAAGCCGTAAAAGAGGGCGCTGCTCTGACGCTGCGCAAGCTGATAGGGAACGGCGCGTCCGCGCAGGTAGAGCAGCGCGAGCGAGACCAGCAGCGAATAGACGCTCATGGCCGTGCCGACGAGCCAGCTCACGCGAAAGTACATGACGAGAATACCCACCGCCAGCAACGCGCTGGTCAGCAGGTTGATGACGAAGAGCGAGAAAAAGTTGGAGAGCAAATCCACATCGCCATCGATGCGCTCGATCAACTCGCCAGCAGTGTGCGCTTTGTGGAAGCCCATATCCAGCGCCAGGCAGTGGGCCACCAGATCGGTGCGCAGGCGGTTAGTGGCCGTCCACGCCACGTACTGGCTCAGATAGCTGGCTACCACCGAGATGCCCTGATTTGCCAGCGCGGCACCGGTAAAAAGCGCGCCCGCCAGCAGCAGTGTGGTCGTAGCCCCACCGGCAAGAGCCGTGTCAATAAAGTAGGCCAGTATCTGGGGATTGAGCAGTTGCAGGCCAATCCCGGCCAGCAGCAACAATGCCAGCAGTAACGCGCGCCGCCACAACGGTTTCAGGTAGGTCACCAGCAGCGCGAAGTAGCGTCTTACAGGCAATTTCATGAGTTTCCCACGTCCTTTTTTGAAGCGCGATTCATGACGGAAAAGTGGTGCGTTGGAAGTATAACCGGAAGCGTGGGAAAAAACACCGGACGTTCGGACGATGCGCAGTGCTTGACAGATGCGCTATAATGGGGCCGTAAAGAAAAAACACGACTGGCCCAGGATGGCCAGCCGTCTTCCTCTTCTAACTACCTTTGTATCCGTTCGGGATGGAAACACCTACTTCGCCGCGACTTCATACTGCACGTTCATGACGTACTGCGGGCAGAGCTGGCCGGTGTTGCAGATGGCGCGCCCGTAGAAGTTGACGAGCGTGGTGCCGGTTCCCTGGACGGAGAAACGCCAGACGCACATCTTGCTGGCCGTATTGGCATAGCCGGGGGGAGATTGCAGTTCCAGCGCGCCAACCGAGCCGGTTGGGCCTGCCCAGTGTTCGCCGAAAGGCAGGTCAAACTCCACGATATTGCCCTTCTGCGCGTTGATGGTAGTATGGCTCTGTGACATATGCACCGTCACGTTGGCTGCTGGCGGCGTCGTTGAGACTACCGCGTCGCTTGGGCAGCCGTGCGACGTGCCATATCCTTTCACCGTCGTCGGTGTGCCGCTGGGATTGGAGCCGCCGGTGGCGTTGCCGCAGGCGGCAAGGAGAAACACCAGCGCCAGGATCAGTGGGATAACCAGAAAAAATGATTTCCGCCGGATGGCATGGACTTTGCTCGCTGTACTCATGATACACTCACTCCTAACAGGCCACCCGCAAGAGGTGGCCCT
>CADDYT010000244.1 GCA_902810755.1 Chloroflexota bacterium | reverse complement strand
TGCGCTTGCGGTGATCTCGGCGTCTGGCCGCTTCTCTCCTGCTCGCGCTGCTCTAGCTGGCGTAAGCCGTTCTGGAGCGTATCGACGAGAGCGATGGCGCGCTGCATATCATAGCTCTGGAAAATCGCGCGGGCGCGCTGGCAAAGCTGGTGGACGCGCTGAAGTTCCTGCTGACCGCCCGCGCGTTCGGGGCTGCTGTGCAGCAGTGCCGCGCGGGCCTGTTCGTAGAGGATCATCGCCTCCTCCGGCGCGTTATGGGCGCGCTGGCAGAGCGCCAGACCCTCCTCGAAAGCCTGATCCGCTATCTTCCACTGGCCGTCATGCGCCGCGACGATGCCCAGAATGCGGTCGACCGAAGTGCCGTAGTACATGAAGCCGCGCAGCGAACGGATGCGCTCGATGTAGGTGGCGGCGCGCTGGCGGTCTTCCTGGTGCAGGTAGCCTTCGGCCAGAAAGGGAAGGTAATAGCTGCCGCCGAAGCCCGGCGGCTCGACATGGGTGGCGGCGCGTTCAAGCTGTGAGCGTGCGGCAGTGCGGCGGCCCGTGACGGCGAGGAAGTGGCCGTAGAGGGCCAGTGAGCCAGGATACCATTCTGTGCTGGCGGCCGCGCTGATGCTGGCCTGGAATGTCTGCTCCGCCTCGCGCCAGTTCCCGCGCCGGAAATGTAGTTCCGCTCGCGTCTGCAAGAGAACCGGCAGCAAGCGAGTATTGTTCAGCGCCTCCGCTTCCTCCTGCGCGGCCTCGAGCTGCCTCTCAGCCTCCGCCCAGTCGCCCTGCACCAGCGCGATGGTTCCCAGGTTCAGGTAGAGCCAGCCGAGCGTGAAGCGCACACCGTAGCGGCGCGCGCGCTCGATGCCCTGCTCCGTGTAGCGACGGGCAGTCTCCATCTCACCCAGCGCCTGGTAGATGATGCCGAAGCCCTGCTCGCACAGCGTGGCGCGAAACGGGTCGCCGATACTCAGATAGAGTTCGTAGGACTGCTTTTGCAGGCGCAGAGCCTCCTGAATATGCTCGCCCCAGCCGCGCAGCCAGCTTACCAGATAGAGCGCGAACGCCTGGCCGCCGCGATCTCCCGTCTCAACCGCCAGATGGTGCGATTGCCACAATGCCGCCTCGGCCTGCGCTGGCTGGTTGAGCAGGATGAGCAGCGTGGCCCGCGCCTGCAAGAACAGGATGCGCTCGGCGGCAGCGGCACGCTCCCGAATAAGCACACCTGCAAAAGTGCGGCCCACCAGCCAGGGAACGTGACTCGTCGCCTCTTCTCGCCCCTCTTCAAGTTCAGTATAAAGGTCAAGCGCGTTCTGAGCCGCCTGCAGGTGGGCCAGCGCCTGATCGTATCTTCCCTGCATGCGGTAGACATCGGCCAGCAGGCGGTTCGCCTGCGCCAGTTGCAGTGACGAAACGGGGGCCTCTGTTTGCAGCGCCTGCTGGAATGCTTCGGCGGCCTGCTCCAGGTCGCCCAGCTTGAACCAGCTTTCGCCAATGGCCGTATGGAGTTGCACCGGTGATGGGATGTTCTGCTCCTCTGACAGGGAGACACCGGCAGCCAGCAGAGACAGCACGCGGCGAAAGTGGCCGATGGCTTCACGATGGGCCTGCTTGCGCGCCGCCTCTTCGCCCGCCAGCAGGCTCCAGCGCAGGGCCGCAGTTTGCTCGCCGCCCAGCACAAAGTGGCGCGCCAGTTCAGCCGCGTGCGCCGCCTTCCCCGACATCTCGTCTGGCGACCCGTCATCACCGCTGGATTCCAGCGCGTACCCGATGGCGGCATGCAGCGCGCGCCTGCGCAGTGGCGGCACTGCCGCGCTCAACACCTCCTGCACAACACCCTGGCAAAACTGATAGCGCGGCGAAGCAGCATGCGCCGGGGGAAGATCACCCCTGTCCTCGTCTCCGGCTTCGTCCCGCGCAGAAAGTACAGGGGCAATCAGCGAGGCTCGTACTGCCTCGTCGATAAGAGACATCACCCTCTCTTCGTTGTCGCCATAGACCTGGATAAGCGCGTTGAGAGGGAAAGTGCGGCCAAAGAGGGAGGCTGTGCGCAGGAGATTGCGGCAGGCATCGCTCAGATTGTGCAGGCGCTGCTCAACTGTCAGCGTGATGCTCTCCGGCAGTTCTTGCTCTCCTCCTCCAGCGCGTTTGAGAGACCAGATGCCATTGCGCAGCGCCAGTTGCCGTTTCAGCGTCAGCGTGCGCACCAGTTCTTCGAGAAAGAACGGGTTGCCTCCGGCGCGCGCCAGCAGCACTTTGACCACGCCCTCAGGAAGCTGGCCGGGCAGTAATGCGTGCAGGTGCTGTGTCGCGGCCTCTGTGGAGAGCGGGCCGAGCGGCAGGATGAGCAACAGACGCTGGCGCACCAGTTCGCTCAAAGCTCTGGTGACCGCCTCTCTCGCCTTTGCTGCCTCTGGCGCTGCGCCCCGGTCCGCATCCAGGCCCGGCGTATCGTCCTGCTCGCCCCTGTTTTCCGCTATGCCTGCTCTGTGTGGGGGGCGCGTGGCGCCGAGCAGGAGAACACGGCTGCCGTGCAGGCGCACCGTCAGGTAGAGCATCAATTCCAGGCTCGCGCTATCGGCCCATTGCAGGTTATCGATGCAGAGCAGCAGGGGCTGTTCCCGCGCCGCGTTTTCCAGCAGCGTCGCTACTGCGTCCAGCAGGCGAAATTTTTGCTGATCGGGCGAAAGGATTTCCGGCATGAGAGTCACGCCCAGCGCACGAGGCAGTTCGGGAAAAAGCGCGGCCAGTGCGGCCACCAGGGGCGCGCCTGTGAGCGCAATTATCGCCGCATCGCTTTCAGTGTTTCTCTGCCGCTCTTCGGCCAGCCTCTTAGCAGCTTCATCTTCATCAAGACCCAGATAGGCGCGCAGGAGCGTGCGGTCGATGTTGCGCAGGAGCGGGCGCAGGGCCTCGATGAAGGGGAAATAGGGGTAGCGGTTGCCAGACTCGTAGGTGCGCCCTTCGAGGATATGGAAGCCTCGTTCTCTGGCCTGCGCGCACATTTCCGCCAGCAGGCGCGTTTTGCCGGTACCCACCTCGCCGGTGAGCGTAATAGCGCGCGCTCCCACCGGCAGGTTGAGGGCGACAACATCCAGCACGCCGCGCAAGAGCTGCATCTCTGTTTCGCGTCCGACCAGGGGCAGCGTACCCTGTAGCGGCTCTAACCCTGACAGTGGATCAGCAAATGGTGCCTGCATGCAATTTCTTTCCAGCCTATCTTCGCATATCCGAACTTTCTATATAGATAGGACGTTGGCCGCGCCGTTTTATCGCGGGCGCGATATCGTGGTAGACGAAAAGGACATAGTAGACGATGAGAAACGGGATGTCGAACAGGAAGTAGAGCCAGAAGACGGGATTGGCGTTAAGCCAGAGCAGGTGATAGAGCAGGGCGAGGGCCACCAGCGTGCCATAGACGACCGCCACCAGCGCCAGCGCCCGCACGCTGGCCCATTCACGCTGGAAGACAAGAAAGAACGCGCCCGCGCTGTTGCCCAGAATGATCGCTCCGATGAAGCGATCAAGCACCGGCGAAATCGACGTTGGCCAGAGAGGAAAGAAAAGATGAAGTTCTGGCAGAAAGAAAAAAGCCAGCCCCACAACAAGGTTAAATAAACCGGCCAGGAAGGCCAGTACCCGTTCAGGGACACTGAATGTCTGGTGTTTCATGCCGTGCCGCCTCCTTTTGCGCAAGATGTGCCATTGCCTCGATTATACACTACCCGCGCTGGCTGGCAATACGGTATTGTTTCCGATTTTTTCGAAATATGGGTAATCTTGCGCATACCTGCCTGTATCTTTCTCATTACACTTCTCTCATGGAAAGTTGAACGGCACGCGGGTGCCTTGTAAAGAGAGGAAACGAAAGGAAAGAAGACCTATGACATTGTTCTTGACTCGCTGGTGGAAAGTAAGCTCGCTGGCGGCCCTGGGGCTGATCGCGCTGGTGTTGATGAGCGCCTGCTCCGTGAACGGAGCCGCCTTCACAAACTCGCTGAGTTCCGCCAGCAAACCGGCTACTGCTGCCCAGACAAATGTTGCCAGCAAAACTTTTACCTTTAGCATGGTGCCTTCATCGTCCAACATTTCGGCCTGCCTGCCCCATGCCAGCGCGTCGGTGACTGTGACTACCGGCTCGCTGAATGATACCATGAAGGTGAGCGTCTCCGGGCTGGCTCCCAGCACCGGCTATGACCTCTTCATCATCCAGACTCCGGGTGCGCCCTTTGGCATCTCCTGGTATCAGAGCGACGTCCATACCGACTCAACAGGCGCAGGAAGCGCAACGGTGAAGGGCATCTTCAACGTGGAAACCTTCTCGGTCTCCCCCGGCGGCACCGTCACCTTCTCGGCCACGCACCAGTACCACCTCGGTCTCTGGTTCAACAGCCCGAAAGTTCCGTTCAACCTCGGCTGCGAACCCGGCGCGACCAGCCCGATCGTTACCCCCTTCAACGGCCAGCAGCACGCGGGCATCCAGGTACTCAACACCAGCAACTTCCCCGCCAACGCCGGCCCGCTCTCTCAGATTTC
>CADDYT010000243.1 GCA_902810755.1 Chloroflexota bacterium | reverse complement strand
TGGCAGCAGAGGACCGCCGAACGTGTTTGTCATGGCATGCCAGAGGGTCTTTCTCATGCCATGCTTCGCTGCCGCTCTATATGACACGTCCCGGCCACTTTCTCATGGCATAATACGTCTCCCGGACGTTCCGGCGCGCCGCTTATGGCAGGAACTGATTGGTATACAGGGCGTCGAAGTTCATCTGGTGAATAGGCTTGCCGGAGGCGTCGAGGACGCCGTTAGAGTTGAGGATGAACTGCGGGTAGCCGTGCCAGGCGGAAGCGTCCTGCCAGCCCCACTGATGGCCGGGGTCGGCGTAGCGCGGGCTGAGGAAGCTCTGGCTGGCAAAGACCAGGCCCGTATCGGGGAAGGTGCCTTTCGGAGCCTCATCTATCAGCATCTGCGCCGCCTGCTGCGGGTGCGTTTGCGCGTATTCGTAGCCACGCACCGTCGCCGCCATAAACTTGCGCAACAGGTCGGGCTTCTGCTTGATCTCGGCAGGGCTGGTGATGATATTGGGCGTGTAATAGTCGGGGATGCCATAGTTGATGATGGGGAAGACGTTGACTTTGAAGCCATCGCGCTGCGCCTGAATCACCTCCCAGCCCTCGAAAACCCAGGCAAAATCGATGCGGTGCGTCTCCAGCGCCTGCATCGTGTCCACGCTCAGCGTCACGCTCTTAAAGACGCCCTTGCCCCCCGCGTGCTTGATAATCTCACTCACCACCGCGGTTTCGTAGGGTGCGCCAAACGCGCCATAGACCTTGCCGTCGAAGTCGCGCGGGCTGTTCAGGCCGGAGCTTGCCAGCGAGACCAGCGCGGACGTGTTGTGCTGGATGATGGCGGCGATGGAGACAACCGGTTGCCCGACCGCCGCATCGGCCACAATCCCCTCCGTCGAACTGATGCCCACGTCCGCCTTGCCGCTGCTCACCAGCACATCGGGCGAGATATTGGCCGAGTAGGGCAGCAGCTTCAGATTAATGCCCTCATCGGCATACCAGCCCTCTTTCAGCGCGACGTAGATGCCGGTATGGTTCGTGTTCGGCGTCCAGTCCAGCGCCAGCGTCATCGTCGTCAGATGCTGCGGTTTCGTTGTACCCGCAGCCGGATTAGTCGCCGTTGCCGCTCGCTGCTGCCAGAGATAGCCTGCCACAACGACAATAATCACCAGAACAGGGATGCCAATGCTTAACAATAAACGAGTGCGTCTGCTCATAAGAGTTTCTCCTTACCAGTCTAACAGTCAGGTGCGAGCGACCGCACCGTGATACCAGGGGAGCGCAATACGTTCGATCAACGATACAAGGCCAAACAGTAAGAGGCTGAGGACAGCCGTGACCACAATGGCGGCAAACAGCAGGACGATGACGCGCGAGTTAAAGACGCTCTGCATGTAGATGCCCAGGCCCTGAATGCCCCCCACGTACTCGCCGAAGATCGCCCCCGTCACGCTGTAGGTAGCAGCAATGCGCAAGCCGGAGAAGAAGGAGGGCATGGCGCCGGGCAGGCGCACCAGCCAGAGAATCTGCCAGCGCGACGCCTTCATGCTCTGCATCAACTTGATCAGTTCCGGGTCGGCCCCGCTCAAGCCATCGGCGCAGGCGACGGCTACAGGAAAGAAACAGTAGAGCGCGACGACCAGCACCTTCGGCTCCAGATCGTAGCCCATCCAGAGCAAGAGCAGCGGCGCGAGAGCGATGATCGGAATAGTCTGGGAGATAATCAGGAGCGGATAGATGGCGCGGCGCAGCCAGAGCGAGATGCCAAGCATAATCGCCAGCGCCAGCCCCAGCACAGTCGCCGCCACCATACCGATGACCGTCTCCAGCAGCGTCTGCATGGTATTGACCGAGATGACATCCCAGTTATTGAACAGCGCCTGCACAATGGCAGTTGGCGCGGGCAGGTAGATGGGACTGATCAAGCCCGCGCGCACGTAAATTTCCCAGAAGGCCAGCAGGGCGACGGCCAGCACGAAGGCAGGGCCGAAACCCGCGAGACGGCGCAGCGTCATAGCTTTTGCTCCTTCAATAGCAGCGCGATCAGTTCCTGTTCCAGCGTCACCGCCTGCTCCAGCGCCAGTTGTTCGGGCCTGCGCGGCCTCGGCAGGTCGACCTCGACCACGCGCAGCACGCGGGCGGGGCGCGCGCTCAGCACATAGATGCGATCAGATAGCAAAATGGCCTCGCGCACGTCGTGGGTGATGAAGAGGACGCTGGAATGGAACGATTGCCAGAGGTCAAGCAGCCACATCTGCAGCGAGAGTCGCGTCAGCGCGTCCAGCGCGCCAAACGGCTCATCCAGCAGCAGGAACGAGTGGTTGAAGAGAACGGTGCGCAACAGGGCCACGCGCTGCCTCATGCCGCCTGAGAGCGTGGCCGGGTAGTGCTGCGCAAATTCCGCCAGCCCGAAGCGTTTGAGCAGTTCACGCGCCTGCGCCAGCGCCTGCCTGCGCGGCACGCGCCGCACATCCAGCCCCAGCATGACGTTCTCCTCCACCGAGCGCCAGGGCAGCAGCAGCGGTTGTTGCAGCATATAGCCAGCCTTGCCCGCCCGCTGCGCGCTGCTATCGCCATCGATGGTAATCACGCCGGAAGTTGGCTGCTCGATGCCCGCGATAATATTAAACAGCGTACTCTTGCCGCTCCCGCTCGGCCCGATGACCGTCACAAATTCACCTCTATTAACCGTCAAATCAAGCGAGGCGATGGCTTCCACAGGCTGCTGCCCGTCTCGCCCACCGCCAAAGACCTTTGACAGGCCCTGCACCAGCAACTTCGGCGGCTCTCCCATACGCGCCACCTCCATCTTCGCGCTCCTGTCATACTTCGCTCTCGCTCAGCATGACATAAGAATGATGAACATACAAAAAGCCGCAGCCCTGAAGATGGAGGGCTGCGGCTTTTATCGCCTGCAACAAGATATGGCTTGTTCGGCTGGCCGTTTGCCTGCCTGGCTAGCAGCCTGACCGATTGTGCTTTGCCATATCTTTGCCGCCTCCCTCCGCTGGTATTATCCAGATCAGGTTCGTAGGGTTAGCAAACCGCCCCTTACGGTCGCCTCTCAGCCAATCCGGCTCCCCTGGCAGCAAATAATGTTCGTCTGTCGTCAGTAAATGTACAAAGTACGCTATGTACTACGTTTATTATATCCCACAGGAACGGCGTTCGGCAACATTGCCGCGCAACGAATCTGGCACGCCGTAAAAAATGAACCGGTAGCTTATTGCGGGTCGTGCGAGAAAATGACCGGCGCTTCGTACGAATTTCTGGAACCTTGCTCAAACTGGTTGGTTTTGCTCTTGACAAAAACCGATATATCGTTATAATTACGATATATAACGATATATCGGAAAGAGGCTGATTTCTCTGAGATATAATGGTGAAATGTGATCCACGAGAAAGGATGGATAGAGACAATGTTTGGCAAGAGGTTTGCGTATCAGTTTGGGGGCGGCGATGAAGGTTGGACGCCGCCCTGGTTGCACGATGAGCGTGAATGGCATGGACATCACGGACACGGGCATGGGCATCACGAGCATCATGGCCCGCATGGGCATCATCATGGACCGGCATTCGGGCCGCGTTTCTTCATGCATCGCATGCGCGGGCCATTTGGCTTCGGGCCTGGCCCGTTCGGCCCCGGCGAGCGCGCTTTTGGACGCGGCGATTTGAAGTACGCGCTGCTGGAGTTATTGCAGGAGCGGCCTATGCACGGCTACGAGATGATGAAGGCGCTGGAAGAGAAGTCTGGCGGCTTCTACTCGCCCAGCCCTGGCTCGGTCTACCCGACGCTGCAGATGCTGGAGGATGGCGGTTACGTGACTTCGAAGGAGACGGACGGCAAGAAAGTATACAGCATTACGGATGCCGGGCGGGCGCTGCTGGCCGAGCGGCGTAAGAACGAGGAGGCCCCGTTTGGCCCACCCTGGATGCGCGGCTTCGGACGCGGGCGTCGTCCTTCGCCGGAGATGCAGGCGTTGCGCAGCGAGGCAATGGAGGTTATGCGCCTCTTTGCCATCGCGGGCCGCATGGCGTTCCAGAACCCTGAACAGCTCTCAAAGCTGCGCTCCGTCATCGAACGCACTCGCAAAGATCTGACCGATATGATCTATGGTTCCGAGGGAGGCCAGGGTGCAGGCGCCGACCAGCAGGCGACCCCCACCGGCGGCGAAGCATCTGAAGGGCCAACCATCGAGCAGGCGTAAATCATATGCAGAGAGCGAAGACTTCGACCGCAAAGCAGCAGAACAGATATCGCTACAAGGTATCTGTTCTGCTGTTTTGCCTGTCGAAAGTCTTCGCTTTCTGGAAGAAGGTCTTCCGCCAGCAGATAAAAATCCTTCGCTTTCTAGAAGAAATCCCTCGTTTTTCGGTAGAAAAAATACCGCCAGAAGGCGTGACAAACCGCAGAGGTCTGGCTACACTTGTAATAGTGATTGTTGTGTTGTGCGTCTTCGTAGAACCGCTTCCCGTTGTGCCGGTGCTGGCCTGAATATTTCTTCCATCTTTGTCGGGTTCTTGCTGCTCTTCGCAGGTGAAAGGAGCAGAATGTATGTC
>CADDYT010000242.1 GCA_902810755.1 Chloroflexota bacterium | reverse complement strand
CGCCAGAACCGGACACGCCGCCGGTGATCGACTTTGCGGCGGATGCGGAGATTGTGCGGACCGTTGTCGAGGGCGAGCGGCTCACGTATGGGCATCTTTTCAACCCGGCCTTTGCCACCGAAATCTCGCGCATCGACCCGCTGCCGCATCAGCGTCTCGCCGTCTATGATCATATGCTGCACCAATCGCGGCTGCGGTTCCTGCTGGCCGACGATGCCGGGGCGGGCAAGACCATCATGACGGGGTTGTACATCCGTGAGATGCTGGCGCGCCGTCTTATCTCTCGGGTTCTCATCGTGCCACCTGCCGGGCTGGTGGGCAACTGGGAGCATGAACTCCGTTCGCTTTTCAGCTTGCCTGCTCGTATTGTCACTGGTAGCGATATTCGCGCTGGTAATCCTTTTCGGGGGCCGCAGAGCGATCTGGTGATTGTCAGTGTGGATACACTGGCGGGCGAGCGCATGTTTGAGCAGTTGCAGAACCCGGATGTGCTGCCCTACGATCTGGTCGTCTTCGATGAAGCGCACAAACTGGCTGCTGACCGCGAGGCGGATCTTTCCTTACGCCGTACCGACCGTTACCGGCTGGCCGAGGCTCTGGCCGGTATCCCAAGCGAGGACGAACGCTGGTCGCTCTCCTGGGCGGCTCATCACCTGCTTTTGCTCACGGCTACGCCGCACATGGGCAAAGATTACCCCTACTACTGTCTGTGGCGACTGCTCGAACCCGTCGCGCTCTCCACCATCGATGCCTTCAACGCTTATCCGGCGGATGCGCGCCGTCGCCATTTCCTGCGCCGCATCAAAGAGGAACTGGTGGATTTCGCGGGTAGTCCTCTTTATCCGCAGCGCATCTCCGATACTCTCAGCTATGAGCTGACACAAGGGGAAGAGAGCGAACAGGCGTTGTATGACGCCACCACCGACTATATTCAGACCTACTACAATCGGGCGCAGACACTCAACCGTTCGGCGGCGCGACTGGCGATGAGCGTCTTTCAGCGCCGATTGGCAAGCTCCACCTATGCCCTGCTGCGCTCGTTTGAACGCCGAGCCGCCAAACTCACGAAGATGATCGATGACCTGCGTGCTGGAAGACTCACCCAGGCACAACTGGCCTCGACGCAGCGTGCGCTGGATCAGCAGAAGGACGCGCTAGATATCAGGACCGCCGACGAGGAAGAGATTGTCGATGGCGAAGAGGAACACGAGCGCGACGAAGACGCTCTGCTGGGGAGCGTACTGGCAACCTCGCTGGCCGATCTGGAGCAGGAACGCCAGCGCGTTGAGGAACTGCTCGCCCTCGCACGGCGCGTCTACGATGCGGGGGAAGAGTCCAAGTTCGAGAAACTGCGTGGGATCCTGCGCGACCCACAGTACCAGCACGAGAAACTGATCATTTTTACCGAACATCGCGACACGCTGGAGTTCCTGGTCCACCGCCTGGAAGGCATGGGCTTCACCGGCCAGATTGCCCAGATTCACGGCGGCATGAGCTACCAGGAACGCGAAGCACAGGTTGCCGCTTTTCGCCAACCGGTCGCTGATGGTGGCGCACGCTACCTCGTAGCGACGGATGCCGCCGGTGAGGGCATCAACTTGCAGGTGTGCTGGCTGATGGTCAACTACGACATTCCCTGGAATCCCGCCCGGCTCGAACAGCGCATGGGGCGTATCCACCGCTACGGGCAGAAACACGATCCTGTGGTCATCCTCAATCTCGTGGCGGGCGAAACCCGCGAGGGCCGCGTCATGCATACCCTGCTCAGGAAGCTGGAAGCCATCCGCCATGCGATGACCAACGATAAGGTCTTCGATGTGATCGGCCATCTCTTTCAGGGCATTTCGATCCGCGAGTACATGGAGCAACTCGCCGAAGGTGGCGATGAGAAGGCGATCACGCGGCGCATCATGGGCACGCTGACGAAGGAACAGGTTGAGGCGCTCAGTGCTCGTGAACACATCCTGTATGGCGACGGTGGAGATGTGAAAAGTCAGTTACCGAGCCTGCAAGCTCGTATGGAAGAGGAAACCTATCGCCGCCTGTTGCCCGGCTATGTACGCCACTTTGTTGAGGCCGCAGCTCCATTGATGGATGCCACGATTGAGGGAGACCTGGACGGCGTCTTTACCCTGCGCCCACGTCTTCCGGGCGCGCTGGACTGGTTGCTGCCGCTGCTCGAAGCCTACCCACCGCAGATGCGTGACCGCTTCAGCGTGCATGTGCCACAGGGCGACGAGCATGTCATCTTCCTGCACCCCGGCGAACCCGTCTTCGATCGTTTCCGCGCCTCTGTCTGCGAGCGCTTTGCCCGCCAGGCGCAGCAGGGAGCCGTCTTTGTCGACCCCACCACACAGCATCCCTACATGTATCACCTGGCGCAAGTAGTCGTCACGCGGCAGGCTGATCCAGCGCTGCCCCCGTTGAGTCGCGAAGAGGTGATCGAGTACCGGCTGATCGGTCTCAAGCAGGAAGAAGGTGGCGAGGTGGTCCAATGTCCCGTTGAGCAACTGCTGCTTCTGCGCGGCAGTGATCGCCTGCCACCTTCCGTGATCCCCTTCGCCGCTGAAAGCGAGCAAGCCGTCGAACTGGCACGTGCCTTTGCCCTGGCGCAGGTTGCAGAAGGGCTGGCCGAACAGCACCGCCAACGCTTGCGAGAGAGCCTGCCAGAGCGCGAGACCTTCATCGACCACAGCTTTACCTATCAGGCGGCAGAACTGGCCGAGGCGCGCAAGCGATTGACCGACAAAGCCAACGGCGGCGACTCCCACGCGAAGGGCGAACTGACGAAGATCAAGGCACGCCAGCGAGCGTTACAGGCGCGCAAGGCCGAAGCTATAGCGGTGCTGCAACGCGAACCAGAGCTCATCGTCCCTGGTGAAGTGACCTTTCTGGCTCATGCACTCGTCGTTCCGTCGAGCGATCCTGAAGATGCGCAGCGTTACGATGCCAACGTGGAAGCGATTGCCATGCAGGTGGTGCGGGCGTATGAAGAAGCACGGGGAGCCGTCGTCTACGATGTCTCGACGGCTGAACGGGCGCTGCTGGTCGGGCTGGAAGCGTGGCCGGGCTTCGATCTGCGCTCTCATCATCCCGGCGGCGACATTCTGGCTATCGAGGTCAAGGGCCGTGCCGGGGTTGGTGATGTCGAACTGACCGAGAACGAATACATCCGCGCCTGCAACCTGCGCGAGCGCTACTGGCTCTACGTCGTCTACGACTGTGCCAAAGCCGCGCCCCGTCTCCTGCGCATTCAAGACCCCTTCGGTAAACTGATCGTGCGCCAGAAAGGCAGTGTCATCGTCGGCGAAGGACAAATCTTCGCGGCCTCTGAAAGGGATTGAGGGCTTTGACATGTTGATGCTTACTCAAGGGAGTAAAGGAAGTAGAAGTGGTTTCTGTGGATAATGGGTATATCAAACTCGCCGAGTTGATAGAGAAGCTTCAAGCCGTGCAACATGTTTCCTTCAGGATGGTCTTGCAAGATAAAGAGGGCCAGTGGCTGCTGCACACCCTGTTTGTCGAGGTTCTACCTGAAGAGCTGCAGATGAATGCTCCTACATATTGCTATGATTACGAATATGTTGCTTTTATTGCAGGAGTATTGTCAGGGACAAAAGTTGCCTCATGGCTACTGGATAAGCATGGAGAAATCAATGAGTATGATTTTCAATATGCTTTTCAACAGGATATCACTCAGTCTACAATTTATTGGACACGGCATCCGAGCAATGCGAGTACACATCTCCCTAAAATCCCGTATCCTTTCACGCTCTACCAATTACCACAATCATCCATTACGTGGGGATTTCCGTCAGGCTTGCTTGTGAATGATCATTGTCCATTTTTTCCGAGCGTGCAACACGCAATTGCCCAACTTATCTACGAGGTGACAGATCCTAATCAGTTAGGCGCAACCAGTCAAACCTTCTCTGTCAGGTTCGTTCATGATGAGGCTCGCATAAAGCATATCGAGGTTTCTCCTCTTCTCCTCTCCATTGAGATAAACGGTACAGACCTTGCCGGAACGAGATGCCAGGTCAGCGGCCTACCAGAGTTGAAATTTGAGACAGAGATTGCCCATCCACAGCGTGTAGACTGTCGTCTCCCGCAGGGAATGCCGCCAGAGGTCTGGGTCGTTCTCTCTCGTGGGAACCAGTGGCTAGACCATGCATATATCAGTCAGCGTTGGTCACCCTTTAGAACGAGACAAGAAAACGTTTCGTTCAGCCCTCCGGACGTTCCTACGCAGATACAAGAGCTTATTGCCCAGGGTGAAGGACCGACTATCGAATTTAAACGGCATATCTCAGATGATGGAGGTACAGCCATAAAAACCGTTGCTGCTTTCGCAAACGGCGAAGGGGGAGTCATTCTTCTTGGTCTTGATGATAAAACCAATGAGATCGTAGGGATAAGAGAAAGTGTGAATCACACAGAAGTCTCTGTAACAGACCTCATTCGCCGCAAGGTTGTCCCGGAACCTCAGATTCGCTTTGAACATGCTGAATTGGCTGGCAAAACGATTGTAGCGGTCTATGTCGAAAAAGGTGGAGAGCCACCTTATGGCATTAACCCGGAAAAGCCAGAATTTTATGTGCGTCGTGGTGCTAGCACATTTCCTGCTAAACGGGAAGAAATCGTTGCACTTGTGCAACCTAGATTACCTGGAATAGGAAACATACTATGACCAATGATCGTCGTCTCATCGAAGTAGCCTTCCCGCTGAAACAGGCATCGCTGGACTCGGTGCATGAGAAGAACGTGCGGCACGGGCATATTTCTACCTTGC
>CADDYT010000241.1 GCA_902810755.1 Chloroflexota bacterium | reverse complement strand
CCAGCGGCGCAGGCCGCAGACAGGCCGACCAGCGGCGCAGGCCGCAGACAGGCCGACCAGCGGCGCAGGCCACCCGCAAGGGGTGGCCCTACTAGAGACGACACCGATGCGAGCAGCAAAAGCGTCCATCGTATAGTAGGGCCACCCCTTGCGGGTGGCCTGCGCCGCTGGTCGGCCTGCTTGCATCGCGGATCCAGGACATCGGCCACCTGCTCCATCCTCGTCCTTGCGTGTGGCCTGCACACGGCATGCTCACGCTTTCGGTACGTGAGAGAGAAAGTTACTCCAGTAAGAAGCTGCCGATGAGTTCGCGGCGTAGAGCGGCTTTTTCATCTTCGTCAATAAGAGCAGGCTTAGCGGGCTGTGTGGATTTCTGGCCAGGCCCCGGCAATGCCTCTGGCTCCTGCTGTGAGGCGGGAAGGGGTGGGAAGGGTGTAGACGGAGATTCGCCCCAGATCGCCATTTTGCTTGTAGCTATCGTGGAAGCCTCCTCGATGGTCTCCTGCAGGAAGGGGAAGGCGGTCACCGGCTCGTCATCCAGCAGGAAATTCATCGTGGTTGGCTCCTCGGAAATAGTGGGCGGCATCTCAACAGTATCCTGAGCCGATTTCTCAGTAAAGCTTTGCTGGTCGGCGTTGCCGCTCAATTCCTGCGCGGCAAACACAGCAGTCTCCTCTTGTCCGGTGATTACCGCCGCGATCTGGACTGTTGGCAGTGATTCGGCGGGCAGTTTGTTAGCTTCACAGCTCAAGGCGAAGCGGACACCATCGATCTCGATAAAGATGCCGCGTCCCTCACGCAGGTCAGCTAGTTGCTGACGCAATTCCCGGTTTTCCGTCTCTAACGTTTCCATAATTTCTTGCTGGTGCAGTAATTCTTGCAGAATGAGATCGAAATTGCTGTCACTCATTACCCTGGCTTCTCCTTTTGCACATGCTATATGACAGGCGACACATCATATAGAGGGGTACAGTTCGCAGCGGGCGCGTGTGATAGACATGCACTCCCCTCGTCATAAAAGAACGCTCAGCCCTCGCATCTTTGTATAGAGACGTATCAATCTGTCTTAAGTAACAATAGATGAGTTCTATCAACTGCCCATGCAGGGAACAATAATTGTATTGCTGCGCCTTTCTCGCAGGAAATACATGAGTTTACGGGGCGGCAGCGACTTTGCTCAAGCGGCTAGAAAAGACAATTTCTGTGAAGAAGACAACTGGAAGATTCCTTGCTAGCGGCATGTTCCTATGCTACACTATGTGGAAAGAATAGCCGTGCGCTCTGAAGATAAACGCGGCGGCGGTACGTGTTCTTAAGTAGTTGAGTGTTTATCTGATAAAGAGTTATATAGATGGAACAGGAAACAGTAAAGAGGGCGATAGCAGAGCATAGTAGTAGAGACGAGCATAGTCATGGTGGAAATCTCCTGGGTCCTGTCCTCTGCTGGGCTGTTGTCTTTGCGGACATTGGTACCTCGGTATATTACACGCCGGGTATTCTCTATGCGACGGTCGGCAGGCTGGCGGGCTTCTTTGTTCTGCTGACGATGACCGTCTTTGTGCTGCTGACATTAAAGTATGCTGAAGTGACGCACCGCTATCCACAGGGTGGCGGTGTGGTGACGGTTGCCGCTTCGGCGCTGGGCAAGTGGTTCGGCGCGCTGGGCGGCATGTTTATTCTCGTCGATTATTTTCTCACGGCGGCCATCAGTTCTCTTTCAGGCATGCAATATCTCAGCGTCGTCTTTCCCGTGATTGGCCCGAAGACGACGTTGCCCGTTGTGGGATCAATTCAGTTGCTCCTCCTGTTTATTACCCTGATCATGATTTTCCTGCTGGGCGTGCTGAACTGGGTGGGCGTGAGCGAAAGCGCGAAAGTGAGCCTGGTGGGGGCCATTATTGCTTTTATAAGCGACCTGGCCATTCTGGTTACGGTCTTTACTCATATTTCTTTAGGCGAATTTTTCAGGTTATTTGGCGAGATGTTCGCCTCGAAGGCTTTGACGCCAGCGTCTATTCTGGTCGGTTTTGCCGGTTCCTTCCTCGCCTTTTCTGGCCTGGAAAGCATCTCGCAGCTCTCTCCGGTCATGAAGACGCCGCGCAAGCGGGTGGCGGGTATGGCGCTGTTGATGGTAGTGCTGACCATTGGCCTCACCAGCCCGCTGCTGACCATGCTCTCAACGCTGTTGCAGCCCGATCTGGCGGCTGACCCCATTCTCTCTGCTCAATTAATCTCGCGGCTGGGCGGTCACTGGGGCAATATTTTTCTCCAGTCAGAAGTGGCAATTAGCGCCGGCGCCTTGCTCATCTTCGCCAGCAATACGGCCATTATTGGCACCTATCACGTCTTTATGGCGCTGTCGCGCATGGATTTCTTCCCCGCCTTTGTGCTGAAGCGTAATAAATTGCGCGGCACGCCGCACTACTCCATTGCGCTGGCGACGGGTATTCCCATTGTTATTCTCATCGTTGTGGTGGGCAATATTAACTTGCTGGGCGATATGTATGCCTTCGGTTTGCTCGGCGCTTTCTCTCTGACCTGCCTGGGCATGGATGTTGTGCGCCATCGTGAGCGCAAGCTGGCCCGCCAGGTTGCTCAGCGATTAGCGGCGGAAAATGAGTTGTATAGAGAGGGGCATACCCCCTCAGGTGAACTGATGGCGAGTGCGACTGCGCTGAGCGAGCAGATCACAAAGGCGAACGGACACAGAACTGAAGAGGGGCTATTGCCTGAGACTATCGCGAAAATGGCTGCTCGTGCGCGTCACCCAGGGCTGAAAAGCCTGTGGACCAATATTGATTTTTATCTGGGCATTCTTACCACCGTACTGGTGATGCTGGCCTGGACGACCAATCTCGTAACGAAGCCCCTGGCAACGGCTTTCGGTGGGAGCGTGACGGGCGTGGGTATGATCATCGCCTTTTTCATGTATCGCCAGCATAAGCAGAGGGGCCGCGTGCCGGTGGTCGTGGTGACGGGCGTTGAGGGTCGGCTGCCCGGTTCCATTCTGGCCGTGCTTTCCCATAATGCTGAACACAACGACGCGGTTATCCATGCCGCTGTACGCGAGGCCGATGGTCGCCCTGTCGTCTTCATGTTTGTGGGCGAGCCGAGAAATTTGCCGCCGCCGCGCATGTTTGAGATGTACGACCCCTATCTCTACGACCAGCAGGCCAGAGCGGCCTTTGGCAAAGCGGAGAGCGCGGCACGGAAGGCAAAAATTCCGACCCGTTTTGTCTATAAGCTTGAGGAGCCGGGAGTGGTGGCGCGCGTCTGGCAGCTTGTCCACCCGCACGATACGATTGTGGCGGCTGATAATACCGACGAGGTGCAGAATATCAACCCCGATCGTATTCGCTCGGAACTCACCTCGGAAGGCAAAGTTGTCCATTTGCTGAAACGCTGGCAGTCGTGAGGGCTGTTGCTGTTTTTTCGTTGAACGTGTTGAAATGATACAATAAGAGTAACCAGATTTCTGGGTTGTGTTGCTACTTGAGTAAGGAAAAAGGAACGAACAACCATGCAAGATCGCGTTCGAGAAATATTGAGCTGGTATGATAGCGAGAATGCCGGTGTGCGCACCAATCTTGCCCGCATGCTCAATCATGGCCGCCTTGCAGGCACGGGGAAGATGGTGATTTTGCCGGTTGACCAGGGCTTTGAGCATGGCCCGGCCCGCAGCTTCGCCCCCAATCCCGTCGGCTACGATCCCCGCTACCATTTCCAGCTGGCTATCGAGTCGGGCTGTAATGCCTATGCCGCTCCCCTCGGCTTCCTGGAAGCCGGGGTGACCGAGTTTCTCGGTGAGATTCCCCTGATTTTGAAGTGCAATAACCACGATTTGCTCAACGATGAGCGTGACCCCATTCCGGCCATCACCGCCGGTGTGAGCGATGCGCTGCGGCTCGGCTGCTCCGCCGTTGGCTTCACCATCTACCCCGGCTCTGCCATGCGCAACCAGATGTACGAGCAGTTGCAGCAACTTGCCGAGGAGGCGAAAGCTGCCGGTTTGCCGGTCGTCGTCTGGTCCTACCCGCGCGGCAGTGGTATAAGCAAGCAGGGTGAAACGGCGGTTGACGTGATCGCCTACGCCGCGCAAATTGCGGCTCAGCTCGGCGCGGACATCATCAAAGTAAAGCTGCCCACTGCTCACGTAGAGCAGTCGGAGGCGCAGAAAGTCTATCAGAAGTACGAAATTCCGATCTCGACCCTGGCCGAGCGCGTCCATCATGTTGTGCAGAGCGCCTTCAACGGTCGCCGCATCGTCATCTTCTCCGGTGGCCCCGCCGCTTCTGACGAGGAAGTTTTCACCGAGGTGCGCGCCATTCGCGACGGCGGCGGCTTCGGCTCAATCATTGGCCGCAACTCGTTCCAGCGCAAGAAGCCGGACGCCCTGCGCTTCCTCGAAACCATCATGAATATCTACGCCGGTACCGTGCAGTAGCACTTCCCGATCCGGCGCGGCAATCCGACCGGCGCGGCAGGCCAACCGGAACGGCCCTCCTGATATACGATAGCCCCACAGAGCATGCGAGCCTATCGTATATCAGGAGGGTTGACCCTCTATAAGCGTTCACTTCAGGCCGCCCCAGACCAGCCGCCAGGGGTGGCCCCAGAGGCGTTCACTGAAGCCAGCGGGAGTGCGAAGCAGGCCAGCCGCAAGGGGTGGCCCTACTATACTACGATGCGGTCGTAGCGCCTGGGAAGCCGTCGTATATAGTAGGGCCACCCCTTGCGGCTGGCCTGGGTCGGCCCACCCCTTGCGGGCCCGCATATTGTGCCGGGTCTGTGCAACCGCCA
>CADDYT010000240.1 GCA_902810755.1 Chloroflexota bacterium | reverse complement strand
TGGGCCAGCAGCAGGCCACCCGCAAGAGGTGGCCCTACTATACACGATGGCTCTGCAAGCCGCACAAACGTCTCGTGTATAGTAGGGCCACCTCTTGCGGGTGGCCTGCGTCTGCCGACTGGCCTGCGTCTGCCGACTGGCCTGCTTCTGCCGACTGGCCTGCTTCTGCCGACTGGCCTGCTTCTGCCGACTGGCCTGCTTCTGCCGACTGGCCTGCTCGTCACTGGCAGGCCTGCATCTGATGGCTGGCCTGCGATCAACCGCAAGGCCTGCGGTCGATCTCAAGCAGTCCATTTCTTCTCAACGCTCGTGGTGGTGGGGGCGAACCAGCATGATGCCAACCACCATGCCGAAAATGAAGGCCAGCAGGAGGAGTATCAAGATGGCCTCGATGTCTAATGGCATATCTTTATCTCCTGTTCTCCCCGTACTCTAACAGGGGATGGGAGGCTGCATTACGCGATTTTCGTACTGGACCTGTCTCCATAACAAACGCGCAAACGCTGGTAAGCAATCGTCAGCGAGGCGGCATGGCGACCGCGCAGCACAGGGTCGGGCGAAAGCGGCTGCTGGTAGTCCCGCAGGCAGATGCCCACTGCGAGCAGCGCCCGTTCAAGCTGCGTCTGCTGCTCGCAAAAGTCGCTGCGGTTCGCCAGATCAATGAGCAAAGCCTGTCGCTGTTTCGGCGGCAACCCTGTGATCGTCACCGCGATCCTGGCGAAAAGCCATTCCAGGTACATCTGCTCAAGCACAAGACCGAAGAGATCAACCGCTTCCATGCTCTGGAAGGGACTTTCGTCAGGGTCAATGCGCGTGAGCCGCCCTTCGCGCCGTCTCAGATCGTTATAGTAATTGCGGGTAATGGTGTATGCCATCGCCTGCGGCGAACGCAGCAGCTCTCCGCCGACTTTCTGGACGCGCACCCCGTATTCGAAGGTGCGGGTAACGCCGGTCTGCACGATATCGTCGATGACCTCTTTTTCCTGCCCGCGCCAGGAGGAGATGCCGGAGGTGTAGACCCAGTGCTGGACATGCGGTTCAAGCGCGGCATAGACCTGCTGCCAGAGAGCGTCATTGAACAACGCGCCTTCGGCAGAATCGAAGCGACTATGCTGTAGTGTCATGTTTCTGTCCTTTCTGTTCTGTCAATTCAGACTGGGCGCCACTGAGAGCGGCCTAACGCAGCTAAGAGGACGGTATCCAGCACCACACTACCGGGTATCTATTTTGTAAAAAGTTCTATTTTCTACAAGGATGGCGAGAGATACGCAATGGACTTTCAATCGTTTCTTTGAGTGATTTCTCCCTTCTCACTTAAAGTATAGATAAGGACATCGCTTTTGTCAAGAGGATTTTTAAGATTTTCAAAAATTCATCTGAAATAAGTTGATTTTCTAGAGACGATGACTTATAATATCACAGAATATTTAATATTTTGAAACAAACTTTCCTGCTTTTCAGTGATCTATCTTAGATAACTTGACGTAAAAAGTATGACAATGTAAAATGCAGTGAGAAAAAAGCAAGTCCCAGACGTACATATCCATAGGGGCTAACCGGAGCAATTTTCTCTTCTTCGACGCTTCGTTCGTACCATAGCTGTTTGGGAGTGTGTGATGGATCGGCGACGACCACCGGTTGCGGATTACCTGCAAAGTAAAGAAGTGCAGGAGCGTCTCCAGCAAAAGATAGGCGAGGTGCGCGCAAAATCGACCGTCACGATCAGTCGTGCGGCGGAACTGTTTGGTTTCAGCGAAAACAGGCTGCGCGACTGGGAAAGACGCGGCTTGCTCAGTGCGGAAAGAACATTGAAGCAAGATAGCAAAGGCCCGGCCCATCGCCAGTATACCCCTGCCGACCTCGACAAACTGGCGGTTATCCAGGCATTGCTCGACGGAGGCTATTCGCTCAGTGAACTTGAGCGCGAGGTCGAGGTTATCTGGCAGGCAGCCGGTAATCTGGCGGATAGTCATGCGCAGGTAAAGGAAGAACGAGGGCGAGCTGAAAGCTTGCCGCTGGATCGCCGTATAGAGCGCATGAACGAGGAATCAGCCTGGCGTTACATTGTCTCCCAGGCGTTGCGCCTCTCTCTCTTGCTCATTCGTGAGGAAGCACCCGATACGATCGTCGGTCTCGTGCTGCCCCTGTACAGAGACTTGAGACAGCAGCCAGCGCCCGCGCCTGCCAGTCTGTGCGACGTCGGACCGGCCCTGATCGGCTGGCTTGACCCGAAACTGCCCTTCTGTACATTCCTGGAATCAACTCCCCATTTTGAATACAGCACCGATTTTCGGCTCCATAAACTGCTGGTGATGGAAGCAAACGTGCCCGTGGAAGATACGGCGCAGGACAGCGCGCTCATCGTCGTGCAGCGTAAAGCAAAACCCCTGACGCTCACCCCGCTGGTTGTTGAAACGATTCGCGGCTTACTCGCTTTAGTCTACCAGAATGTCGAGAAGTGGAAGCCCTGTTTCGACGATGGCCCGCGTGACTGGGTCTATTACGGGACAAACTTCGCCGACACTACGACACCTACCGATATTCTCCTCAAAAGTCTGGCTAACGCCGTGATCGCGCTGGGAGGAGAAACAAACGGGCGCAAACGCTGGAATTTCTGCTGCCTCTTGCTGCCAGAGGATGACACCCTGCCACTCCAGCAGCGTAGTCTCGTCGTCTGCGCGCAGAGCGATACTGCCCCGCACACGCTGGAAACAACGGTCGTCTCGCCCAGAGAAGAAAACCCCGGCCTGAGCATCAAAGCCTTTCAAAGCGGCCACTGCTTCTACCGGCCAGACATCTCCCCTGACGACCCCATGATCGCCCACAGGACGAAAGAAGGGCCAATCCGCTCCGCCATCGCCATCCCGATCAGCGGAGAAGGCGGCCTCTCCGCAGGCGTCATGTACGTCACGGCCAATGAGCCACACGCCTTTTCAGAACGCGATCAGCGCCTCCTACGCATGATGAGCAGGATGATAGAAGAACTCCTTGCCACCTACACGGCCCGCCAGTGGTTCGAGCGCAAACTGACGCCAATCCTGGAGCGCCCCCAGCTTGTCGATCCCGCGTTTGAGGGCTTCCTTTCGGAAGGAGATTTTATCAGAGACGTGGAAGCTCTCCTTGAGGAACTACGTAAGAAAATGGGAAGATGGGAGGAGCCGGTGCGCCTGGAACCATTACCTCTGCCCGAACGCGCCGCCCGCTTCTGGGAAGATGAGAGACAGGGGGTCGTCTCCTCTATCGCCATTGATATAGATGGTCAGAGCGGCATTGCGCAGAAATATGGCGATGAAACTGCCCGCAACCTCTGCGTAGCAGTCGGGCAACGCATCAAATCAGAACTCTCCTCTTTAGAGAAATATGCCACGAGAAGCGTCTATCACGTCAATGCAGACCGCTTTTATATCCTTTTACGAGGCATTTCCCTTGAGGAGGCACGCACTGTCGGCTATCAGTTAAAAAAGGCGCTCAAGCGCAATTACCCGATTCATTTCAAATTTGCTTCCGGGAAACAGCCCATGTCGCCAGAACATCTGATAGACATCCCCGATATCACTGTGCGTGTGGGCGTCACAGCCTATCCCTATGCAAAACTGGAAGAGCTTTTACGTCGCTACCCTTACGATGAGGCAATCAGCGAGGTCAGAGAGCTGATCACAACGGGCGCGCTCAACGCAAAGCTGGCGAGAGAGCAGCAAGGAGATGGGATAGTGACATGGATGCCTGAATCGTGGGGGTACGACCTCTGGCCCCCTCCACAGGCAAAAGTTCCATAGCCCGGAAAGTACGGAAGAGTTTTCCTGTTACCTTTTTACGGCCTGTACGTACTAAAGGGTATTACAGGCAATTACTCTCTTTTCGCTTGCTTGCCTGCTATAAATGGTACCGGTAACAAAGTGCCTCATAGAGGTGAAGAAAAGTGAGGGGACTTATTATGTTTGGGGAGCGATGATATGAGTAGATCATTTGTAAAGCTGTTCACTCTCGGCATGCCTGGTAGCGGAAAATCTACCATCGCCCAGAGAATCATGCAACGTGTGCAGGGGATATCAGGTTGGAGTACCTGTCATATCAACGATTATGCTATCCTTTCACAGGTCTATCGCGATCAACGACATCGATTTCTCCCTGCTCCGTATGGAGGGTTCACCATCAAAGACGCTACCCTCTATAACGAGGTATTAGAGAAACTCCAGGAACAGGTAGAAAAGATGAAGAGGCAAGCTTTGCCAGGGGAAAAGCAGCTTATTTTGATTGAGTTCGCACGCGAAAACTACCAATCGGCATTCAGAGCATTCGATCCTGCTTTTTTGCAGGATGCTTTCTTTCTCTTCCTTGACGTCAGCGTCACTATCTGCAGGAATCGTGTATCTCATCGTGTTCATAAGCTCAAGGACGAGAAAAATGAGCATGATTGTTTTGTTCCCAGGGGCGTTTTTACACGATATGTATCAAGCGAGAGCATACGCCGGTATTTCAGTGACACATTCAGGGCCGAATATCAAATTCCTGAAAGGAGACTGAAAATTATCAGAAATGATGACATATTGCAGGAAGCCCTTCCAGAGGTCGATGACTTCGTTGATCACGTACTTCGTGTGTGGGAACCGGAACCGTTAGCAGTCACATCTTAGTCACGTTTTTAGTCTTCATTTTCAGAGGAATGAGGGAGAACGTACTACTCTCTCATTCCTGATGCAACTTCTCCTTGCCGTCTTGTCTTTGTAATACAAGGGATAGAAAAAGAATTTTTCTCTTATCCAGCCCCAGAACTCTCTTCTTTGCTTTTGCAATGAGGATGGGAATACCTTTCTGAAAGCGAGGTGTATATGGAGGCAATGCAA
>CADDYT010000239.1 GCA_902810755.1 Chloroflexota bacterium | reverse complement strand
CAGGCCACCGCCGGATGCAGGCCACCCCGCCACAGGCCACCCGCCAGGGGTGGCCCTACTATACACGAGGAGGCTGTGCCGCTTGTGGAGCCGCCGTATATAGTAGGGCCACCCCTGGCGGGTGGCCTGCATCCGGCGGTGGTCTGCCTGGCGTCGGCGGGTGGCCTGCGTCGCGCTCGCACTGGCTTCCATTACCGCTTATGGGGCTGGCCTGCGGGTGGTCGGTCTGCTTACCTCGGTTTCATCGCCAGCAGCACCAGCCCGATGGTCACAAGAGCCACCCCGACGAGCTGGTGTGCTTTCGGACGCTCGCGCAGAAAAGTGAGGCCGACGAGCAGAGGGATGAGGCCAAAGCTGGAACTGATGGCGGCGGCGAGACCGGTGGCCGCAAGTTGTGTCGCGATGCTGTAAACCAGCAGGCCGGTTATCTCAAACAGGCCAACGCCTGTGGCCAGGACGAGACCACCAGAAAGCAAAGAGGGTTTGATAGCTCCTGCGGCGGTTGATGATGGTGAAGCTGACAGGGACTTGGAAGAGACACGGGCGAAACGATAACGCTGCCAGAGACCGAAGGCGGCAAGGGTGAGGGCGGCGAAGCTGCGCGTCCAGAAAATGGGCAGGAACCAGCCGGAGGATTGGGCGGAGGCGCCGATGCTGAAGAGCATGATACCAAAGGCCGCCATTGCCAGCAGGCCCCAGCGCGGGCCGCCTTTGAGCAAGGAAGCGGAATCGGCGGCGCCGAGCAACTTGCGGAGTTCCGCCAGATCGGTGGAGGCGAAGAAAATGCCGCAGAAGATGCAGAGCAGCAGGCCCACCTGCCAGGAGCTGACGCGCTCGTGCA
Source organism: Chloroflexota bacterium (assembly GCA_902810755.1). Next base: position 4,140 of record CADDYT010000239.1, on the reverse strand, counting down.
AAAGCAGAATGGCGAGTACGGCGGCAAAGGCCCCGTCAGCCGCGACGATGGGGCTGACAATGGCGACGGGGCCAAGCTCTAACCCTCGATAAAGCGAGAAATAGCCAATGGCGGCCATCACGCCGGAGAGCAGGCCGATAGGCGCGCTCGCCAGCAACGCAGACGGCGCGAGCGAAAGCGAGAGCGGCGCGGAGAAGAGCAGAGCAAACAGGATGAGCGTGACGACGCTCACCAGCAGGGAGATCATGGTGGTAGCGAAGGTACCGAGCCGTCGCGAGGCAAACGTCGCGGTAGTATCGGCAGAACCCCAGCAAATGGCGACGGCAATTGCCAGGAAAATACCGGTACGTTCCACGACGTTTCCTTTCTCCCCTGTTGCTAGCACTCGCAGCTTTCGCCGTGATGGGGGGGCGGTGGCACATCCAGGGCGGGGCTGCGCTGGAAGAAGCCGTTGGGGCGCAGCATGAACCCGGCGTAGGCAACGGGCATGACGGGCCAGTCCTCCACGCGGGCGGCATGGTGAACGCCAACGTTATACCAGACAACGAGCGACGTGTTCTCAATCGAGCGATTAGCCCGCGTCCACTCCGGCAGGCCCGCGCCTCCGGGGTGCTGGTTAGGATATTCACCCGCCGGATAGCGTTCCGCCGGGGAATAGGGCGTCACCCAGAGGTGGTGCTTCGTGAAGCCTGCCCGCTTCAAGAAGCTGGAACGCGGGTCGGCAAAGGGCAGGATATTGTTGCCAGGCATAAGCTGGTAGCCCACCGGCTCGCCCGTCAGCGGATTGACCACGTTCGGGTTGATAATCTTCCACGTGCGCGCCGCCAGCGGATCAATGCTCTGCTGTGCCTCCGACTCTGTGTGCAGAGGGGTGGTCTTGACGTAGAAGGCATTGCCGTAGGGATTTTCTTCGCCCATCGGCACCGCCTCGGTATGCTCCTCCACCACGCTGTTGTTCGGCCCGTCGACCATCGGATCGAGCCGGATGCAGAAGAAGTGCTGGTGAATGGGGGCATACAACTGCTCATTGAGCATCTTACCGTACTTCGTCTGCTCGCCGGGCCTGATCGCCGCGATATTCATAATGCCGGTCAGCTTGATCTCCAGCTGGATGGAGCCATCCTGGTAAAAGTACCAGAAGAAGCCGTACTCATAGATGCCGACGGTAGCGATGAAGGAGATGACCAGGCGGCGCGAACGGCGCACCTCAACATGGCCGGTACGGAAATTCGTATGCTTCCAGAGGATGCCATAATCTTCTTCGTGCATGCAGACGGCGTTGGGAATGGTGAGCAGGGTGCCGTCGTTGTTGGTCATATGGGCATCGAAGTAGTAAATGTTGCCCAGGCAGTCGCAGCCGAGTTCCAGGCCGTTCGCCAGCCAGCCGACGCCATATTCGCCCACGTCGAAGGCGTTCTGCCGCGCGTGACTGGGGCTGGTATCGCCGTATGGCACGACCATCTCGGAGAGGGCCGCGCGATAGAGAATGGGTCGCACGCGCCCCTGATCTTCATAGCCGATATCGTAGAGGATCAGTCCCTCGCGCGGGGAGAAGCCAAGCCGCATGCGCCACTTCTGCCAGCGCACCTCGTGGCCGCTGACGCTGAAGCTGGGGCCTTCCGGCTGCGTAATCTCCAGCGCCTTCAGGTCGCTTCTCAACGGGACGCCGATGGCATCAGGCGTGTAGTCGCCCTGACGCGGCGGCACCGGTACCACGCCGTAATCCTCGATCTTGATGACCTCCATCTTGTTCAGATCGAAGATGGCATGCAGTCCTTCCACCGGATGAGCATAGCTGTTCTCATTGGGGTCGGCGGGATTGGTCCGTACATGCACCGTCGTGCGCAGGATGCGGCGCGTGTTCTCCTCTTCGCCGCCGAAGTTGCCTGCCGACCAGGGGTCGACGCAGACAAGTTCCATATTGGTGATGCCGCGCTTCGCCAGAGCCGCCTGGAAGTCCGGGTGGGCCTTGACAGCCTCTTCGCAGGCAAAGAACTCCTCCAGCATGATGCTTGGTTGCACGCCCGGCACGTGGCGCCAGGAGCTAACCTGCCCCGCCGTCACGTCGACCACAGCCTCGTAAGTCGCGCCCACCCCGTCGCTCTTATCGAGCAGCACCATGAACGCTTCGCGTTTGACCGGCTGACCCGGCTGGAAATTGAGAACGGTTTCGCGCGGCGGCTCGCGCAACGTCACCGAGACGAAGCGCGCCTGCTCGCTCAACTGCCGCTCGCGACGCACAATTGCGACCGCCGCCTCGATCTCCTGTGGGGTCAAAGGTTCCAGTGGATGGGCGGCAGTTGCGGTGATTTCTGTAGACATGCTCTGTTGTTCCTTACTAGCAGAAAGCGTTGCCTGCTGCTGGTGTCTCCCGCTCGCCGATTGCATCGCAGGAAAGCGACATGCGAAAAGCGGAGGGCAGGAGACGCAGGCTCATACAAGCAGTACCAGGTCGATAGATACGACGCTACGCCTGTGAAGCAGGTTCGGCGACCAGTTCGTCCTGAACCTCCCAGGGATGCGGCTCTGCCGCCTTGCCCAGGCGAGCCGGGAAGGCGAACTGGTTTACCAGCGTCCAGAGGCCGGAAAGGACGATCACGGCCAGTACGATATAGACCCCCAGGCTCTGCGGCCACGCGGGGAACGGCACAACGCTGCCATAGATACCCAGAATGGGGGTGATGATGGCAACCAGCAGGAAGAGCCAGCGCCACCACTTTGTCGGGTCTTGCAGCAGGAAACGCACCCCGACGATGCACAGCCCGACGTAAATGAGTTCGATCAGCAAGCTGCCAATGGTACTCATGATGCCAAAGACGGTGAGGACATTGGTTGGAGCGACATTGGCGGCTACATTTATCTGGGTAATGGCGAGAATGACCGAAACCAGCAGGGCAACAATACCGACGAAGGTGATGCCGCCCAGCGGTGTGCGGAAGCGTGGGGTGATAGCGGCCAGCGGCGAGGGCAGAAGCTGATGGCGGGCCAGCGCGAAGATGCCGCGTGAGGTCGTTGCCATAAAGGCGCTCATCACCACGATGGCGTCGAAAAGCACGGCAATATCTACCAGCACGGCCAGCCACGAGCCGACATACTGTGTTGCCAGCGTATCGAGGGGAGCCGGATCGGTAGCCCACTTTGCCGAGTTCTTCAGACCGAAGCCGATATCGGAGGCGTAGATCATGAGCAGATAGAAGATGCCCGTGATGATAACCGTGCCGATGACGGCCCGCGGAATGGATCTGCGTGGGTCTCGCGTCTCCTCACTCAGAGAGGCGGAGGTCTCGAAGCCGATGAAGAGCGTGATAGCAAACAGGATGCCGGGGAAAATCCCGATGGAAGGGACGACTGTGGGCGCCGAAGGAATATTGGCAGGGTTAAACACCTGCAGCGTATTGCCCCCGTTCCCTCCGTGCGCGATAATCGTGAAAGCCAGGATGAGCAGGGGGATCACGGAGATGGCGCTGAGCGTAAGCTGCACGCGGGTGGTGAGGCGAATGCCCAGGATGTTGAGGGCGAGAATCAGTACCAGCGTTACCAGCGCGATCGCCCACCAGGGGACGGTCAGGCCCAGGTAGGAGGCGAAGACCTGCGCGCCCAGCAGCCCGATGACCAGAAAACCACCGGCGTCCAGGGTGAGCGCGCCGAAGAAATAGATACCGGCTGCGAAGAGGCCAATGGCCGGGTTGACCCTGCGCAGGTAATCGTAAATCGCGCCGGCGCCGCCGCCGCGCCGCGCATAAAGGGCGATCAGCCAGCCGAGAGCCAGCACGCCCACCGCTCCGATCAACGTACTGAGCGGGGCCGCGCCGCCAGCCGCGCCGGCGATCAGGAAAGCAACGAACGCGGACGAGAAAATAGGCCCGATAGCCAGGGATTGGGCAATCGCATCCCAGGTCGTCAGGACAGGACGCCCCAGTCTTTGCGAAGAAGAGGCCGTGGACACAGCAGCAGTTGCTTCCTGCTCTGTACTCATAAGCGTGTTCCTACCTTTCATCGATATACTTCCAACAATCAATCCAGGGTCGCGTTGTGACCAGCCCGGGTCACAATGGAACATGTAGCAGGTACAAATAGCAAAATGAGGAACTGTTACCTATCAAGCATAAAATGGCTGAGGTGTTTTGTCAATAGGTTCTG
>CADDYT010000238.1 GCA_902810755.1 Chloroflexota bacterium | reverse complement strand
GGCATGCCATGACCGGGGCCTCGTGCTACGATTTCACCATGTGAAACGGGGCGCTTGATTTTCGCCCTTTGCCCCCGTATAGTTTACATTGTTGGGGTATTTATCGCGGAGAAGCTCTATGCCTCTACCTCTGGTGGGTATTATCGCCAACCCGGCTTCGGGGCGCGATATTCGGCGGCTGGTGGCGCACGGCACCGTCTTTGACAATAATGAGAAGATGGCGATTGTGCGCCGCGCCTTACTGGGTCTGCATGCCGTCGGTGTGTGGCGTGTGGCCTACATGCCTGAACTCGATTTCGGTATCGTCGAGCGGGCGCTCGCGGGCCAGAATATCCCCATTGAAGCGGAAGCGTTATCCATGCCTGTGCTGGCTACTGATGCAGACTCCACGCGCGCGGCGCAATTGCTGGCGGAAGCGGGAGCGGGCTGCATCATCACGCTGGGCGGCGACGGCACCAATCGCGCTGTTGTCAAGGGCTGCGGCAGCGTTCCCCTTGTTCCCGTCTCGACCGGCACCAACAACGTTTTCCCGGCCTTTCTAGAGGGGACGCTGGCCGGGATGGCCGCCGGTCTGGTGGCGACCGGCCTGCTCGGCGCGGATGTTTTGCAGCGAGCGCCCTGGCTGGAAGTGCTGGTAGACGGCCAGCCCAGGGACCGCGCCCTCGTCGATGTCGTTGTTTCCAACATTCCCTTCGTGGGCGCGCGCGCCATCTGGGACCTTGCGCAGGTGCGCGAAGTTGTCCTTTCCCAGGTGCGGCCCGGCACTATTGGCCTCTCCTCGCTTGGCGGCTCGCTGCTCGACGGTGCAGTGTCGGGGGGCGAGCAATATGGGATGCACATTGTGCTGGGCGAAGGTGGTCGGCAGGTGCTGGCTCCGCTGGCTCCCGGCCTCATCTCCTGGGTGCCCGTGCGTGCCTGCAACCTGCTGAGACCGGGACAGAGCGTGCGCCTGCAGGCTGGAAGTGGCACCGTTGCCCTGGATGGCGAGCGCGAAATAGAACTTTCCGCCACCTCGGTTGTTGAGGTGTGTTTGCGTGATGACGGCCCTTATGTGGTCGATGTCCCTGCCGCCTTAGCGGCGGCAGCACGCGCCGGTCATCTGAGCCGCTAAGATTGGCTGCGGACGGCGCAAACCACTTTCTCTGACTGTTTCTATTTTCACCTGATCGTCGTCAGCTTACTGCGTTGCGTATCGTATTTCCCCGTTTTCTTTTCTTGCAAGGAGGAGCATCTATGACAACCGGACAGACCACTGGTGGCACGCAGGCGCTGGACAAGGCCCGCTTGCTGCGCATGTACGAGCAGATGCAGACCATCCGCGAATTTGAGGAACGCGCGGGCAAGGAGTTTGCCGCCGGAAAGGTACCCGGCTTTGTGCATCTCTACGCCGGTGAGGAGGCGGTCGCGGTCGGCGTCTGTTCCAACCTGACCGACGACGATTTCATTACCAGCCACCATCGCGGTCACGGCCATTGTATTGCCAAAGGCGTGGATATCCGCGAGATGGTGGCGGAACTGCTCGGTCGCGAGGCGGGCGCCTGTCGCGGCAAGGGCGGTTCCATGCACATTGCCGACGTGCATAAGGGCATGCTTGGCGCCAACGGCATCGTTGGCGGCGGTTTTCCCCTGGCAACCGGCGCCGGGCTGACCGCGAAAACGAACGGGCGCGGCCAGGTTGCCGTCTGCTTCTTTGGCGATGGCGCGGCCAACCAGGGAACCTTCCACGAAAGCCTCAACCTCGCCGGTATCTGGCAACTGCCCGTCATCTATGTCGCCGAAAACAACGGCTATGCCGAATCCACCCCCGTCACCTATCATATGAGCTGCCGCGACATCGCTGAACGCGCCGCCGGTTATCACATGCCCGGCGTCACCGTCGATGGCCTGGATGTGCTGGCCGTCTACGAGGCTGCCGGCGAGGCCATTGCCCGCGCGCGACGCGGCGAAGGGCCAAGTCTGATCGAATGCAAGACCTACCGCTATCACGGTCACTTCGAGGGCGATACCATCACTTACCGTACAAAAGAAGAGGTCGACTCCTACCGCGCGCGCGACCCCATCCAGCGATTACGCGCCTTCATGCTCGAACGTGGCTTCGCCACCGCGCCGGAACTGGAGGCCATCGACCGGCAGGTGCAGGAGAAGATTGATGACGCCTGGCGTTTCGCCGAAGCAGCCCCCTACCCTGCTCCCGAAGAGGCGCTGACCGATGTCTATGTGAGCTACCGTTAGCGTGGGTGCGCGTGGTGTGTTCTCGCTGTTTCTGTGAAATGTTAAGCAATGCTGGACAAGCAGTAGAACAGGACGAACTGCATACCGAGGAGGAAATAGATCATGGCAGTAGCAATTCGCCAGTTAACTTATGCGCAGGCCATCAACGAGGCCCTGCGCCAGGAAATGCGCCGCGACCCGCGAGTGATCTTGCTGGGCGAGGATGTGGCGGGGGGCGCGACAGTCTCCGGTTTTGAGCAGGAAGATGCCTGGGGCGGCGTGCTGGGCGTCACCAAAGGACTCGTACAGGAATTTGGTCGTAATCGTGTGCTTGACACTCCCATTACCGAGGCGGGTTTCATCGGCGCGGCGGTTGGCGCAGCCGCGACCGGCCTGCGTCCCGTCGTCGAGTTGATGTTCGTGGATTTCTTCGGCGTTTGCTGGGATCAGATATTTGACCAGGGGGCCAAGTTGCGCTACATGTTCGGCGGCAAGGCCAGTTGCCCGCTCGTCATTCGCACGATGATTGGCGCGGGTATGGGCGCGGCTGGCCAGCACAGCGGCTGCCACTATTCCGTTTTCACGCATATGCCCGGCATTAAAACGGTCGTGCCTTCCACTCCTGCCGATGCCAAAGGGCTGCTCGCGGCGGCCATTCGCGACGATGATCTGGTGGTTGTCTTCGAGAACAAGATGCTCTATAACGTGAGCGGTGAGGTGCCGGAAGGCGAATATGTGATTCCGCTGGGCAAGGCCGACATCAAGCGTGAAGGTACGGATGTTACCATTGTTGCTATCTCGCGCATGGTGCAGCAGGCGCTGGCGGCAGCGGACGCCCTGCAAGCGGCAGGTATTTCCGCTGAGGTCGTCGACCCGCGCACGCTCTCACCCCTGGACGAAGAGACCATCCTCAACTCGGTCGCCAAAACGCACCGACTCGTCGTCGTGGACGAGGATAATCCGCGTTGCAGCGCCGCCACCGATATAGCCGCGCTGGCGGCAGATAAAGCCTTCAGCGAACTCGATGCGCCCATCAGGCTGGTCACGGCCCCACACACGCCTGTTCCCTTCAGCCCGCCGCTCGAACAGTTCTACATTCCCGGCCCCGAACGCATCGTTGCCACTGTGCAAGAAATCATGTAACCCCATGTTATGCTGGACGCGAGCGAAGGATCTGGTGCCACCAACCAGGCGGCATGGCTCACCACAGACTCTTCGCTGCGCTCAGCATGACATGCCAGAGGCGATTCTCATCTCATGCTGAACGAGAGTTCAGCATGAGATGGCTGAAGATAGGAGATAGAATGTGGCAACAATTGTAAGTATGCCCAAGTGGGGGCTGGCAATGAAGACGGGTCTGGTGGTTGCGTGGCTCAAGCAGGCAGGTGAAGCGGTGCAGCAGGGCGAGCCAATCGTGGAGATCGAGAGCGAAAAAGCCACCAACGAGGTCGAGGCCCCCGCCAGCGGCACCATGCGCTGGATCGGCGTTCAGGAGGGCGACAGCGCGCCCGTCGGCGAACCCCTGGCCGTCATTGCCGCCCCCGGTGAGACGCTTTCGGACGAGCAGGTCGCGGCCCTGCTGCGCGAAGACGCGGAGGCCCGGCGGCAGCGAGCGGAGATGCAGAAAAAACCTGCTGCATCCCCGTCTTCGGCAAAGTCCGCGACTGCCGGGGTGACAGTGCGCGCTCCAACAACTGCCGGAGGCCGTGTCAACGCCTCACCGGCCGCGCGCCGTCTCGCGCAAGAGCTTGGGGTTGACCTCTCAACCATCGCGGGGACCGGCCCCGGCGGCATGGTCGGGCGCGAAGATGTGCTGCGCGCCGCTGAAGCGGCAAGGGAGGCAGCATCAGCTTCTGAAGAGGCCGAGGAGCGAGATGTTACCGTCGATGGCGTGAGCATCCACTGTCTGCTCGCCGGGCCGCTCAACGCCCCCCACGTCGTCTTCGTGCATGGACTTGGCGGCTCGCTCGCCACCTGGTCCCTGAACCTGCCCGCCTTTGCGCGGCAGTTCCGCATCTGCGCCCTCAACCTGCCGGGCGCGGGCGATAGCGACAAACCGGAGATGGACTACAGCGTCCCGGCTCTTGCCGCCTTCCTGGCGCGTTTTCTCGACGCCCTCGGCCCGGACTGGCAGCGCGTCAGCCTTGTCGGTCACTCTCTTGGCGGCGCCGTCGCCCTCTCCTTCGCAGAGCAATACCCGCAGCGCGTCGAACAGCTCATCCTGGTCGACAGCGCCGGTCTGGGGCCAGAGATCGACGCCACCGTACTCGATCTCATGCGCTCCCGCCCCACGCCGGACAGCGTGCGCGCCGAACTCACGCACTTCTTCGCTCAGCCCAACCTCGTCCAGCAATCACTGGTCGAGCAAGTCTATCAGCAGCGCACGCGGCCTGGCGCGCACGCGGCCCTCGTTGCCACCGCCGACGCCGCCTTCGGCCCCGGCCTGCAACACATCGACCTGCGCGATACTCTACCAGCCTTGACCTCTCCAATCCTGTTCATCTGGGGGGCCGCAGACGCCGTGATCCCCGTTACCCATGCAGAGCAGGCCACACGCGCGCCACGCAGCCGCCTGGAAATCTTCTCCGGCTGCGGACACTGCCCGCATATCGAGCAGGCTGATGTGTTTAATGAGCTGGTGGTGTCGTTTCTTGGGTAGTAAGCTGTCTCCTGTACACCTACAGCGCGGTTCACCGGCATGGAGCCAGGTGACGAGGGCAGGGGCGGCCCCATAAGCGTTAACTTAAGCCAGTGCCAACGCCGGGCAGGCCAGCCGCCAGGGGTGGCCCTACTCTAGACGCGGCGGTCGTGCCGCCGGTGGAGTCGCGTCTATAGACCGCCGCAGGCCAGCCGCCAGGGGTGGCCCTACTATATACGATGGCTCCACCGGCGGCACGAGCCGCCCGTATATAGTAGGGCCACCCCTGGCGGCTGGCCTGCCTGGC
>CADDYT010000237.1 GCA_902810755.1 Chloroflexota bacterium | reverse complement strand
TGTTTGCTGGACATATCGGGCAGAATACCATGAGGAAGCGCTGCTACCGCAACGCTGAATAAAAGTACCGGCAAAGTATTGCATGCGCCAGATATGGCAGGATCTCTCATCCTTCACGTAGTCAAGCAGATCATTATAGGGTATAATAGGACTGACTAAGGAGACGGACATGTAGCGAAAGGCGAAGACTTGTGCCAACGCAAGAAGAGAGACTCACCGCTTTAGAACAAACGGCAGCAGAATATCGGCCAGTCCTCCAGAACATTGCCTACGAACTGACAATGGTGAAGGGGTTGACTATTGACCAGGTCAGAATCACGCAGGAATTGCGACAGGATATGAGCGAGGTGAAGGAGCGGCTGGCACGGATGGAGCAACAGCTCAATACCATCCTGACACTTTTAAAACCATCCTAGACTTTAGGAACAAGCCATCCCCGATTGAGTATCCAGTCAAATCATAGGCAAAGCACAGGATGATATGAAGCCAGAAACATCTGGCTCCATCTTGCCTGGGTGAATAACTTCCCGCCTTTTGCTGCTTCAGAGAGAGGACGATTAGAGCTATGAACTACTTGTCCTCTCCGGGCAACAGATCGAGAAAAGCGGTCATGCCCTGGAGCGCCAGGGTGCTAATGACCGCTTTAGCCCGTCGTCGTGTTTCCGTTGACTCTTGCTGCAGAGCGTACTTCAGGATAGGTCGCACCGCCTTCTCCCAGGTGGAGGTCGTCCACATCATCGTATCGCACTTGATGAGCCGCTCAAGACATCTCACCACTCGAGCGGGATTTTGCTCAACGAACTTTGCTAATCGCTCGACTACAGCATAGCTCAGGTCAATGCATCCAACCAGGTTAAGGGCAGCTTCAAGCTGCTGCATCCCCCATTCAGCAGGACAACACTCCGTGCGAAACCACCAGCCGAAAGCTGCGAGCTCTTGTCGATATGCTGTGATCGATGGCGCAGCTTGCGCCTCAGAAAGACGCCACTCCCAGAGTCGTTGACACCGCTCGACGATCTCAGGTGGAATCTCTTCCCCTGAATGAAAGAATGCTCGTCCGATAAAGGCAAGCACCTGCCCCCGCAAATAGTCAGGTGCTTTGGCAAAGAAGCGTGTCAAGAGGCTTTCAGAAGCACCGAGTGAGACCAGTCCACTCCAATAATACCGGATCACATGCTCACCGAGTTGGTAGTGAGGATTTTCGAGAATTGAGGCGCCCTGGTCTATTTCTATCGCGTCCATTCGCTCGATCGCAGCTACGTACTCATCATGCAGGAGCTTCAGAACATTGTTATAGGGCTCGCAGAAGACAATATAGCTGCTCCATGTTATAACCCGCAGCGTTTGCTGATCGGCTTCGGGCGGAAAGAGCTGTGCCAGATGCTCGCCCGTCCATTGTGCGTCAAGGGCAATGAGGTTGGTGAGGCGCTGTCCATACACCGAACGCACGGCAAGGGAGGTATCCACGTTTGGATCGAGATGGCGCTCAAGGACAGCTCGGACTTCGGGCATGGCCCTGAAATCCAGAGCGGCATCGCTGCCCGCTTCCTCTTCTGCCATCCGACGCACCCAGCACGCATACTGCACAACCGCGTGCAGCGCTATCCCACGCACGCTATTGATGGCGCACGTGGCATATTCCATAATCGGGTCATTTTCGGCAGCTTCATCCTCCTGCGCAGGGTCGGGATCCTCTACGAGGAGCTTGAGCACATTCCATACCTTGACGCGAAATGAGGCGGGGAGAACGGGAGGTTGCGCCTCCACTGCGCACAAGAGCAGGTTCGCAACCAACTGGCTGGCCCAGGCCCATGCAGGATCACAGATGGTTGCGGTACCATTCTCCGAGGGCGCATAGCGCTGCTCGACGACCCAGCGGCAGAGGTCTAAGATGTGTTCCCAATCAAAGGAGCGGTGATTTTGTGTTGCCTGAGTAAAACCTTGCACAATTGCGCTGATATACATGGGATCGCATCCCTGAAATCGAAAGGCATCTTCGGCAAAGCGACCTGGGTCTTCACTCACCGCAGCGGTAAGCAAACGTCCTATCCCCTCGCGTGAAGGGCTCATGAAGCCTGCGGAAGGTTGCCAGTTCCTCAAATAGGAGAGAAGTTGGTCGATACCCATGTGGCGCAGCTCTTCTAGCGAGAGCGCGCTGGTAGGGCCTTCCCATGACACCACGGAAAAGTCCGTGTCATCAGGCCCACCGGGACCCACCTCGGCTACCAGCGCATCGTAGCGCGCCTTCCAGGATACCGGCAATTGATCACCTATGTGAGCGAACCAATCGCGGCGCCAGACGTCTGCAAACTGCCGCACCAGCTTCTCGTCAGGCCGCTCATGATAGATCTGCTCCTGGTAATCCCGATAGAACTGGAGGTCCGGCCCGGCCTCTATCCACTGGAGCAGTTGTTCCTTCTCGGTATCGACCAGCGCTGCGAATCCTGCATGTACGAGCAGTCCGTATTCATGACGCACATCGCCATCATCAAACAGGCTCCGATCCATAAGGTAGCGGCTCACCAACTCAGGTTGATCCTGGGGAAAGCAACTCAGCAGGTAGAGCGTAAAGCGGCGGAAGATGCGCCCGGTATATCCCTCAAAGAGAGACACCACAGTTTCTACCGTGAGCAGATGCTCCCGCACTGCTTGTTCCGCCGCCTGGCGTAGCGCCATCACCAACAGATGCAACGAGTCGCCCATGCCCACTGGGAAGTTGCCTTTGGTATCCAGCGCACGCTGCCAGGACCGGGTGCTGGCCACTTGAGCCTCTTGGCGCAAGTGTTCATTCCGCTCGCCATTCACCTCTCTAAAGCGGATGTAGCGCTCATAGATGGCTGTATCCAGAAGTCGGCAGAGCATGGAAAGCGTCTCAAGGGCAGCGTCTTTGACCAGAAGCGGGACATTAGTAGTAAGTAACTTCTCGTAATCCCATTGCTCAGAGTATGATGCGCTGCGCTCAAGCACCGTGCCACAGGTTTCTACGAGCGCAACAGTGGATTTGCCCTCATGGCCCTGTGCGAGATGGGTGATGAAATCGCTGATCTGGCTAAACTCCACAGACGGCAAGAGAGGGTCCTGTACCCATTTTTCGACAGCCGAGACGAGTGTCGCGGCGAGTGTCGCGGGGAGCGCCTGCGCGATTAGGAGCGTAGCACGTCGGACAAAGGGATTGTCGGTCTCGACCACCTCGTGCAGAATAGCTAAAACCGTGCGCTGTGCCGACTCGACCGATGCCATGCGAAGCAGATAAGGGACTGGCGGCCAGGTAGAATAGACAGGCCGATCGAGATCTTCATCCCACACTCTTGTTGGAGGAGGAAGAAAAAATCCTTCTCCATAGAGCGGCTCCAGCCATCCGGGGCTTTGTAGTCGTTCAAAGAAGTAACGATGTGTTGCATCGTTATGAGGGACCCTATTTCTTAAGGTAGACAGGTCATTTTTTGTCTTGCTCGGACGATCCTTCTTGAGCAGGCTATCAAGCAGAGCAAAGACGGGTATCGACTGCTGCTCAAAGGCGGCAAGTACAGCATCGAAAACGTCCTCGAATGCGCCGACGAGTTCCTCAAAGGAAGCATCAATCTTTCGGGGAAGCGAGAGATCTTCTCGATGGGCCAGAGCTGCAAGGCCGTTGTATGCTTTATTCCTCGTCGCGATCTTCTTCCATCTCTCCAGTACATGTGCGTCCAACCCCAACGATTGCGTGATTGCCTCAATCTGCTTCGCGTGGACCTCAGGACGATTGCCACACGTTTCACATGCCTCGGGCAGCGTGAAGTTGTAAGGCAAGAGGACACTGCGCACCGCGCTCTCAATTTCCCGCAGAAGGTGCGCCACCAGGTGGGCGCTGCTTGCAAACTGTTGGGGCGGCGTCATCAAAACCCGAGCTTCCCTGTAGAAAGTAGCCGGACCCGGTCCAAGGAGCCGCAGATTTTTATACAACCGTTTTTGCTGTGAGGTTTGAAAGCGAAATGGGTCTTGAAAGGACCGCGAGGATGCATCATATTCCATACTTCAACCCTTCTCATCTGGAGTGGAAACATTTCTTACGAACGGATTCCCCTCTAGAACAATCATACTAACACTAGTAGAACGAAGAGGAATCAGGGAAGTAAGGAGATAGGACTTTTACTAGGCTTCCGTTAAGAAGCTTGCGTATCCTGGCTAGTCCCGCTTCCATCACTTCTCGCCTGTGTTCTTGCGATTTTTGCCCAGTATTTCCCAGGTGCGACCCGACTGATTCCCATGTGGCTTCCAGGCCAGAAATCTACAGTGTCTTCCAGCCGAGCGCACTGCCTGTCAACCCTACGAGTTGCGGCAGTACGCCGGAGAGGAGAGAGGAACACCTCTAGAAAGAAAGGTAAGATTGTATGAACACACGTGTGCAACTGAGACGCCAGAGAGTCAGGCGCTGGCCCCTGCCCGCCTTGACAGCTTCCCTTGCCTGCTGCCTGGTGGTCACAGCCTTCTCTGTTGTGGCCCTGCGCCAAGGCCGACTCGGCGTCGTCTCCGCGCTTTCGATGGCTATCGACGGCACACAGTCCAGCCAGGGCCTGGACCCCACGAAGCTCATCGCGGACCCGGCGAGCTTCGATACGCGCCCCTGCGCAGCCAACCCGTCGCCTGACACCTGCAACGGCAAGTATCCCGTCTCACCACCGCATGTCTCGCCCTCGTCGGGAGCGCAGATGGGTGCGGGAGCCTGCATTGATGACAGCCACAGGGTCGTTGAGAACCAGGTCATCACCGATACCGTGGGCCATGCTGTTGGTACGCTACAGCTCTGGTGGCTTGGCCGCTGTCGCTCGTACTTTGGGTATGTCTCTTTCTCGTTCCCCTTGAGCCAGGTGCAGAGCGCCTCCATTCTGGTGCAGACCGAAACCAGTAACGGATTTCTCCAGTGGTTTGACAACGTGAGCCAACTTCCGCCGTCGGTCACAGGTACAGAACAAACGGGGCCGGTTTCCCGGGAAACGCTCTTAAGTGACGGGATGCTTGGACAGCAGTTGTACTCGCCGCTCATCTATAGCCCGAGCGCCCCCGTCTCCGCGCATATCGACATTGAACTGAGTGGAGGCATCAGTTACGCCAACTCCAGCGCGTCATACGTCGCAGGGGTGAAGCAGTATATCGGCTAGGGGCGCGGCCTGGGTCCGATCCACTCCATCCTGCCGGTTGGACACCGGCAGGATGGAGTGGGGC
>CADDYT010000236.1 GCA_902810755.1 Chloroflexota bacterium | reverse complement strand
CGGTATGCCCTGGAATGCTCAGGAAGGCAAGCCCGTAATAAGCGCGCTGTAGAGGATCGTGAGTGGCTCCAGGGCAAACCTGCGCATACCTGTCAGGAGCAGCACTGCCGCCAGGATGGCCAGCAGGAGCAGGCCGATGGCTACGCCAATCACGACCCAGAGCCACAGGTGGCTCTTTGTAGAGGCTGGCAGTTCATCTGTCTGCTGTGTACTCTCCGACAGGCGAACCCCGCTCGCCTGCGATGGGTCAGGCGGTGGTGGAGGGGGCGGAGCCGGTGAGGCTGAGGCCGGGAGTGTTGAGGTTGGGAAACTGGAGAGTGGCTGGCTCGAGTGATCGCGCTCTCGTTGACTATCGCTTGCTTGCAGGGGATGTGAGGGTGTGGGCTGGCCAGGTGTTGGCGGCGTCAGTAAAGGATTCAGGGGTGCAGCCTGGGCAGGAAAGGCAGGTGGTGTGAGCAGGGGATGTGAGGGTGTGGGTTGGCCAGGAAAAGCCGGTGGCGCCGAGGTGGGGTTGAGAGACATAGGTTGGACAGCAAAAACCGGCGGTGCCGGAGTGGGATTGAGGGCTATGGGCTGAGCCGCGAACCCGGGAGTCCTGGGTGAGGAATCCATAGGCGTGGGTTGGGTCGCAGTGGCGGGTGGCGGAAGGTAGACCGCTCGCTTCCAGTCGGCATGCGGTGGTGGCGGCAGGATGGCGGCAGGAGCTGGCGGCGCGACGGGGGCGGGCGCAGGAGTCGTCGGTCTGTAGCCCACAGAGGCTGAAATGCTTGCCAGCGAGTGTGGTATGCGGCGTTCGCGCAGAGAGGCCAGCAGTTCGTCGATGTACGGGTGGAGATCGGGTATACTCAACGCACGCAGCAGGCCGATACGGTTGCCTGCTTGATCGATGTTACGGTAGTCTGAGTCGGTGAAGAGCAGGCGTTCTGACTCATCGGCTCCCCATTCATCATAGAGTTGGGGAAAAGTGATGAGTGCGTTGAGCGAGATATAGATGGTCAAAGCGGAGAAGCGATCCATATCGGGGGTGAAGGGGCGCGGGTGAGGCGGCATGAAGGCGGGATGCTGGAAATGCAGGTGACCAAATTCATACTGCTGGCGCCTGTCCAGCTCAGGCACCCACATATTGTCGTAATCGATGAGGTGCAGCACCAGTGTTGAGCCGTGCTGTTCGACCAGGGCATTTGAGAGATCGAGGTCGCCATGTGCCACCTGTGCCGCTTCCATTTCAGCAATCATGCGCAGCCAGGCATCGCATAGCTGTTGCATCACACCAGCTTCCAGGTAATGATCCATGATGAATTCGCCGAGTGAGGGGCAGTTCGCGAAAAAAGGCATTTTCACCAGAGGAAGAATGCGCGTCCCCACCTGAATGCCCCGTTCTTCGTAGGTGATGGTGGCCAGCGCCGAGACGCGCCCCTGAGCCATAGTGCTAAAACGGGCGATGGCCTGATAACGCTCCCTGATATCGGTGGGCGGCTGGCGCTTGCCGTTGGAACAGAAGCAGCGAACCATCCAGTTACCAATGCGGTACACACAGGTATACAGGTTGGCCCCGCCATAGCGGCGAATGCCCAGATGGTCATAATCGAGCCTTCCACTGCGTAATTCGGGATCAAAGAGGGTTTCCGTCCAGCGTGCCAGTGCCAGGTCGTATTCATCTCTACCCGGCCAGAGTTCTTCTCTACTTACCATCTCCCTGTTATCTCTCATGTGTTTTGTCCTTTGCTCATAGCGGGATGAGCAACATGGTCACGTCGTCGTCTTCGACATGATCGCGCTGAAATTCGCGGCGAAGATAGTCTTCAAAGTCTTCTGATGTCGAGGCCGCCAGCAAGGCTTGCCAGCCGTCTGTCTCCTGCTCAATCTGCGCAAGCAGCCACTTTGCCAGAGTATCCGTGGCGAGAACCAGCAGGTCGCCGGGGGACGCGCTGATGGTGGCGGCTTTATGGCTTTTCCAGGCGCGCTCTACCAGGTCGGGTCGAGCTATCGAGAGCAGCGTGGCGGGATAGGCATCGAAATCCGCGCTTTTCTGGTAGGGAAACACGAGCTGTATTGCCCAGCCGCTGCCATCGGGAACGAAGTGAAATAGCTCGCTATCGCCGATGGCGAAGACGCTGACGATTGTGCAGGGCTGGCCCTCGACGAGTTGAGGGGGAGAGAGGACGCAGCCAAGCAGCGTTGTCTGCGCCCCCTGCCGTATTTCCTGGCTCCAGTCACGGGAGCGGTCTCCATTGCGCTGGCGCAGGGCATTGATGGTCGGCACCCAACGCTGCTCGACCCAGGTATGCCACTCGCGACTGCAAGTCGCGAGCCAGTGTTGAAACTCGTCTTTCGCAGCGAACACTCTGGCCTTCTCGACAAAAGCTCTGGCGATGATGCGCGCCCAGGGACGCGGGACAAAGCTGCTGGCGACTCCATCGGTGACGGCATAACTGCGATAGCCATGAGCATATGCCAGGGCGTAGCAATCCTGGCATTCTATCAGTGGCTCCCCTTCTTTTGGCAGCAGGAAGCAGCGTTCGTTCATTACAGGTTGGTCGAGGGCGAAAAGGACGTCCTGCTCAAGAGGCTCGTCGGGCAGCGACCCCGTGCGCGTGACAGCCGATTGTACATCCTGCTCGGTCGTCACTTCGTCGTATTCCAGGTTGTGCAGGTGGGCAGATGGCACGACAGTTGCTCCCCGCCCGCTATTCGCATAAGATGTGGCCCTGCTGGAGCTTCGGGATGAAGCAAGAGCATCGTTTTGACGATATGGAGCCGGTGGAGACTGTCTGCGGCCAGTGGGGGTTACGGAGACTGTAGCAGGACGATCCTGTAACCAGAGCGCGAAGAGCCGCGCCCCGAAGAGGAAGATGATGATGGAGAGCAAGAGAAGTATGCTATGCAGGGAAAAGATGATAGCCAGCAGCCCCATCACCACACAGCCCAGCGAGAACAGCAGGCCAATCGCGCGCAACGGCGAACCGGAACGCGGCTGGCCCGCTCCCCGCTTGCGTGACGATGGTGATGGCGTAGGATAGCTCATGCTGCCTCCCTGTTATTGAATTGCTGCCCCGATTGTTCCCCAGTGCAGAAATTTCACCAGCACATTGGGATCCGCGTTATAGACGAGGCCGCGCGCACCCGGCGGCACCTCGCGGCCTAATCCAAGCTCGACAGCGGCATTCCTACGCAGCGGCTCAGGAATGATGCTGCTCATCTCGAACATCTGTGAAGCGAACGGTGGGTCGAGATGGGCTATGCGCATCACATCAGCCGGGAAAATTTGCGATTGGCCCATAGAGGTGGTGAAGTGGCAGTTGAAGATCAGAATGTTGCCCTGCTGCGTGCCGTCGCGCCTGATTTCAGACGTGACAGCTAAAGGGTCTTTCTTGCCGTTATCCTGGGCATCCGTAATGTTGATGATGATGGGCGGGAAGCATTCGTCGCGGGGGGCCTGCCCCGGTTCTGGCCGATCCCTGAGCCAGCGCCGCGCAACTTCGTGGGCCATCATGAACGCCTCAGCCATCTGCGTTTTGCCCTGGTGCCGGGGTTCAATCCAGAAGGCTCGTTGCTCCGTCACCCGTCGTAGCTGCCCCGTCACAGAGTCGCGCACCTCACGGACGACGGGCAGCGTGCCGCGCTGGTGTTCGCCCAGAAACGGGATGTCCATTGGCTCAGGAGCCAGCAGTGGATAGACGGTATCGTTGTAGCCGAGGATACTCAGATAGGCATATTTGCGCCGTCTCCCCGTACTCACATCAAAACCGGCTGCCTGCACCATCTCATAGATCAGGCTGTTGATGGCGGTGGTGGCAAAATCGGCTTTACTGGCGTGATATTGTTCTACCTCCTCAACCATCGAGGCCGATTGATCGAGCAGAATGATAAAAAGCCCCGGATAACGGCGGGTGAAACGACGTGTGTACAAATCAAATGCTCTCATGAGCCTGCGCTTTCCCCCATTCGTGATCTGCTCTGATGCTCTGGTGAAATAATAGTACGAAAAATCATGTGCAAACATCAATATGAAGCGTTTCAGTAGAACATTTCGTACTGATAAATAGGCTATCGATTGATGGATGAATAAAATCGGGAAATCCCCCTATGTACATGTTTACATATGAATAGATCATATGTTAGAATATATTATAACACAGATGTGTGGCGGGAACAATAGCCATTCAAGAGCGGGGGCATTTATGGCAAATATACCACAATCCTTTGGTAAGTATCGGATTCTAGTGGAAATCGCACGGGGATCATTCGGGCGTGTCTATCGGGGCGAAGATACGTCGCGTCACAATCACCCGGTTGCTATCAAAGTTATGCACGCGGCCCACCTGGCCTCCCCGCAGGAACGCAGCACGTTTTTGCAGGAAGCGCAGTTGCTGACGATGCTGCGCCATCCCCAAATCGTTCCGGTGCTGGATGTGGGCATCGAAGAGGAGCTTCCCTACCTGGTTATGGAGTATGCTGCCAACGGTTCGCTGCATCAGCGCCTGCAATCGCTGGCTCCTCGCCCGCTGTCTTTGCAGGATGCCCTGACGATGATCGGTCAGGTTGGCTCGGCGCTGCACTATGCACACCAGCAGAACGTGATTCATCGCGATCTCAAGCCGGCCAATATTCTGTTCAATGCCAGGGGTGATGCCTTGCTGGCAGACTTTGGCATTGCCACCATGCTGGCGAATAGCATGAAATCGGGGACGGTAGTCGGCACGCCGTATTACATGGCGCCAGAGCAATTTCGCGGCACCATCAGCAAAGAGGGCGATCAATATGCCCTCGGCTGTATCGCCTACCAGGCGATGACCGGGCGCCTGCCATTCGACGCGCCTGATTTCTTCGCGCTTGGCTACAAACATATGTCGGAGTTGCCAATCGCGCCGACGCAGTTGAATCTCTTGATTCCGTATCCAGTAGAGGCAGCGATCATGAGAGCCATTGCGAAAGATCGAACCCGGCGTTTCCCCGATATCGAAGCGTTTCTCACTGCCCTGGGCGCGCCATTGCCTGCGCTCGCACCCGTACCTCCACCATATCAGGCTGTCCCGGAAACGCCCGTGCCGCCCGCAGCTGACCATACGCCGACCGTTATCCAGTCTTCTTCAGCCGATGCCCAGGTCTTTACGCCGCGTCGGTTTATCGAAGAAGAGGGGAAGGCACCGTTGCCCCCGATCCCGCTCCGGCAATCAGTGCGGGAGGAGGAAGGAAAGACTCCATTGCCTTCTGTGCCGCTTACGCCGA
>CADDYT010000235.1 GCA_902810755.1 Chloroflexota bacterium | reverse complement strand
GGCTCTTAGAGCATGTCTGGGGAAGCGCGTATATGGGTGAGCATCACCTGTTGCAGGTGAACGTCAACCGGCTGCGGCACAAGCTGGAGACCGATCCTGCCCACCCACGTTACCTCCTCACAGAGGCAGGGGTTGGCTATCTGCTGACCGCGCCGTCCGGCGATCAGCAGAGATCGTGAGGCGGGCTTTCACTCCATCGCGCTCCTGGCCTCCTGCACCGTCTGCTCCATCAGCGCGAACATCCGAGCCGCCTTCTCGGATATCAGGCGACTGTCGAGGAAGGGAAGATAGACCTTCTCCTCTTTCAGGAGAGGAAATAATTGTCCCTCACAGCACATTGTGATTGCTTTGTGATTGTTCTGATGCTTCTCTCCACGGATGATATGCTATGCTTTGGAAGAGATCGTTCTACGGTAGCGTAGGGCAGTGTCTAAAATGAACCCGGTACTCCCCCATCAAGGACGTGCAGTAGAGTACCGGATGCAGCACTCAAACACTCCCTCTGCTATCTGGACGAGAGAGGGAGCGGCTGGGGCACATACCGAAAGACGCGCTGGTGGCTGCCCGCACGCCTTCTCTGCGGAAATCGCTTCGACGGTGTACATATGGAAAGTATGCTAATGAAAGCCAACCCTCTTCTGTTCTGGTATCCTGGTTCTTTCTGGCGAGGAGGATTCTCAGCTATGGTGACGCGCGTTGGTATCAATGGCTTCGGGCGCATTGGCCGCCAGAGCCTGAGAGCAATACTGGAGCGGCACCCCGACGACCTGGAGGTTGTCGCGATCAACGATATTACTGATGCGCACACGAATGCGCATCTTTTCCGCTACGACTCGACCTATGGTCACTTCAATGGGACAGTCGAGGTTATTGAACATGATCTTGTGATCAACGGCAAGCGTCTCACGGTCTTTGCGCAGCACGACCCCAGCCAGATTCCCTGGGGGGAGGTGGGCGCACAGATCGTCATCGAGAGTACCGGGCACTTCACTGATGCCTCCAAAGCCCGTACTCATCTTCACGAGACAGTCAGGAAGGTGATTATCTCAGCTCCGTTACACAGCCCCGCTACCGGGCAGGACGCCACCATCGTTCTTGGAGTCAATGAACAGACCTACGATCCCACGCAGCATCATATCATCTCGAACGCTTCCTGTACCACGAACTGCCTGGCACCCACCGTCAAGGTTCTTCATGATACCTTTGGCGTCGAACAGGGCTTGATGACCACTGTGCATGCCTATACCAATGACCAGCGTTTACTCGACGTCGTTCACAAAGATCTGCGTCGCGCTCGTGCTGCCTCTGCTAACATCATACCGACGACGACAGGCGCCGCCCGGGCTCTTGGACTGGTGATCCCAGATCTGGCAGGCAAGTTCGATGGCCTGGCCTTGCGCGTGCCGACAACGACCGTTTCCGTGGTGGATTTCGTGGCTACACTCAGAGAACCAGCCAGCCGCGGGGCCATCAACACTGCCTTCCAAAGAGCCGCTGCAGGAAGGCTCAAGGGCATTCTTGCCTATACCGAGGGGCCGGCCGCTGGTCTCTTCTGACTTTCGCGGAGATGCGCATTCCGCCATTGTCGATGGTCTCTCAACGATAGTGCTGGGCGACCACTTCGCTAAGGTCATCGCCTGGTACGACAATGAGTGGGGCTACGCCTGTCGCATGGCCGACCTCACACACTTTATCAGTGAGGCGCTCTCATGAGGCACACACTCATTCGCGAAGCAGTGCCTGACGAGGCGGAACATCTGCAGTGTGAGGAGTGCCAGATGCCCTTGTGGAAAGCGGGCGAAGTCGTGCCGGCGGGCACCTATGTGCGTGTGGACAACCGATCGTACCGGCTGGTAATCCTCGATCAGGAAGGGCCACTGCCGGCGACGTTTGATGGGCAGGTGGCGCTGTATTGTCCCTCTGCCTGCGCGTGCAGAGATCGGGCAGATGGCCGTACTCGAACGTAGAACGGCCTTCTACCCTTGCAGCGTCCCGTTTAACGCTCTATCTAGATTGTAGCAGGCACTGATCAACGAAAGATGGGTAAACGCCTGGGGAAAGTTCCCCAGGGCCTCCCCGGTCGCTCCGATCTCCTCAGCATACAATCCAACGTGGTTCGCGTAGGTCAGCATTTTCTCGAGGATCAGGCGTGCCTGTTCCAGGCGACCGGCACGGGCCAGGGCCTCAACCAGCCAGAAACTACAGAGACTAAAGGTTCCTTCCTGGCCTCTAAACCCATCGTTTGCTGCCAGCTCGGGATGATAGCGATACACATGCGAGTCGCTGGTCAACTCCTTCTGAATACGATCAATAGTTCGTAAGATACGAGGGTCATTCGCGCCAGCAAACCTGGTGAGTACCATCAGCAAGGCGCTGGCATCGATGGCCTCACTGCCATAGTACTGGACAAAACTGCCTGCTTTCTCATTCCAGCCTCTCTGCATGACTTCCTCGTAGATCTGCGAGCTGATGGTTTCCCATTCGGCCCGTGGAGCAGGCAATCCGCGATGTCGCGCGATACGGCAGGCACGATCAAAGGCGACCCAACTCATGACCCGCGAGTGGACAAAGGGCTGTTGCCCTCCACGAACCTCCCAAATGCCCTCATCGGCGTCTTGCCAGTGCTGGCTCAGCCAGTCAAGAAGGCGACGCACGTTCGACCAGAGATCATAGGAAATACCTTTGTGACGATTAAAAAGGTAGATCGAATCCATCAGCTCGCCATAGATGTCGAGCTGCTGCTGTTTATAAGCCGCATTGCCAATCCGCACCGGTCGGCTTTGACGGTAGCCTTCCAGGTGATCAAGGGTGATCTCTGTCAGATCGTGTCTGCCATCAATCGTATACATTGGCTGGAGTGACCCGTTTGGCTCTAACTCGTGGCAGCGAGCATCAAGCCAGCCCATGAAGTCTTCAGCCGCCTGGGTGAAGCCGAGGATGAGTAAACCATAGATGGTGAAGGCGGCATCACGCAGCCAGGTATAGCGATAATCCCAGTTGCGGGCCCCGCCAATGGTTTCCGGTAAGCTCGTGGTTGGAGCGGCGACGATGGCTCCAGTCGGCGCATAGGTCAGCAACTTTAAGACGAGGGCCGAACGGTACACCATCTCGCGCCAGCGTCCCTGGTAGCGGCACTGGGAGAGCCAGGTCTGCCAGTAGCGTTTCGTTTCGAGAAAGGCCTCCTCGTAATAGCGGGGTGAGTGATGATGAGGCCGAATATCTTGATCTCGTGCGCTTTCGAGCTGGAAATGGGCCGATTGCCCCTGGTGCAGCGTAAATGTGGCCCGCACTCTTCCCTGCCCATCCTCCATAAGAGGGATCGAGGACGTCAAACTCAGGCACAGGGTGTCGCTTGTGAAGACTGCACCCTCCTCCGACAGGTAAGTCTGATGTGGATCTCGCGCATAGTTAAAGGCGGGGCAACAGACTATCTCAAAGGAAAGCGAGCCACGCACCACCTGAACAGATCGCACAAGGTGATGCTGGTGCATGGCGCTGCCCACCGGCTTAATAGGCATAAAGTCGATGAGTTCACCGACGCCATCGATGGTCAGAAAGCGCGTGATCAGGATATTGGTATCCGGGAGATACAGTTGTTTGCGTTCCATACAAACGTTCTCAGGGGGAGCGATACGGAAGAAGCCGCCCTTCTCGGCATCGAGCAAGGCCCCGAAGACGGTGGGAGCATCGAAACGCGGAAGGCAGCACCAATCGATTGAGCCATTCCTGCCCACCAGAGCGATAGTATGCAGATTACCGATCACGGCGTAGTCTTCGATAGGCAGGTACGCCCCCGAGAGAGAGGAAGAGTCCTTTGTTCTTGCTTGTAGCATATGTTTTTTTCCCACTCTTGAACTGCTCTGCCATCCAACAGCGCATGGACTGATCGTGATTGATCTGTGACCGTTCCCGTGCCTGCTTCACGCTTTTACATAGTATAATACAAGTAGGTTATATCGCAATACGATAGAATGTTGCGGTACAGTTGCTCTCACCCAGATATGCTGTGGGCAAGCGAAGAGATTGAAAGTCGCAGCGTGTTGCGACAAAGCAGAGAACAGCGAGGAGAATTTTATGAAGAACGACATCGATGAGAAAGAAGCTATCGAACTGTTGCGTCAGGCAGGATGGACTGCTTCAGAAATAGAGCGGTTGCGCCGTGTGCGACGAGATTACGTTGCTCAAAAGGGAGGGCAGGCAGCGGTATCCTCTCGTCGCTCTGTATTTATCCGCTGGCTAGCCACTTTGTTGCAACAAGGAGACACGTCTGTTACTCCCTGGTGGTGGTGATACGGTCTGGAAGAGCGAGCAGAGGTCGTCTCTATTCGCCTGCCATTTGATACTGAAGAGAGGGCCTGACTTTCGTTTAACAGATAAGGAGTAAGCAGATGTTTCACCGCATCCTGGCCCCGCTAGTACATTGAGGCTTTGAAGAATCCATGATAGAATAGGAGGAAAAGAGCAAGGAGATCAAAGAAGCGATGCCAAAGCGAGCGAGGGCCATTCATCTGAGTGAGCAAGAGCAGGAAGTGTTGACCCAACTGACGAGGCGTCATCGAAGCGAACAACAACTCGTGCTCAGAGCGCGCATCATTGTAGCGGCGGCGAAAGGGTCTTCTAAATATCCAGATTGCACGGGAATTGCAGATCACTGTCGATACGGTGCGCCTGTGGAGAGATCGTTGGGCAAACTGGTCGCAGGCTGATGCCCAGACCAATGAGCCGGAGGCAGGGAGCTTGTTGCAGCGCTTAGAGGACGCCCCTCGTCCGGGAGCGGTCCCCAAATTTACGGCGCAGCAACGGGCGCAGATGGCGGCGCTGGCGTGTTCGGCGCCGGCGAAAATGGGTCGTCCGATCAGCCAGTGGACAGGCCGGGAAATCGCCGATGAACTGGTGGCCCGTGGCATCGTCACGCAGATTTCTCCCCGCCATGCCGCTCGGCTGCTAAAAAGGGGGGCTTCCAACCTCACCGCTTTCGCTATTGGCTCAGCGAGGAAGAAGACCCCCAGCGGCAAGAGAAAATCGTCGAGGGGTGTCAGGTCTATGCACAAGCCGCAGAGCGAACCAGACAGGGAGAACGAACGATCAGCATGGACGAGTTGACAGGGGTGCAAGCCCTGGAACGCAAACACCCCGACTTGCCCATGAAGCCAGGGCATGTCTTGAGGCGGGAATTTGAGTATATTCGGCATGGAACCCTCTCCTGGTATCTCAATTTGGATGTCGCGACCGGCAAGATCATCGAGCCATCCTGGGGTCCGACGCGTGGAGAGCAGGATGGTCTCGCGCACTTGAAACGGCTGGTGGAAAGCG
>CADDYT010000234.1 GCA_902810755.1 Chloroflexota bacterium | reverse complement strand
GAAGCACGCCCCGTCCGTGTTCCCTGTGAGATCGTGCTGGATGAAGCCTCGGTCTGGCTGCCGCAAAATCCCCGCGAGAGCCTGCTGTCGAACGTGCTGATTGACGACCCCGACGCGGGCGAGGAACACGGGGAGAAAAGCCGAAAAATCTCGCTGCTCACGCTGCTGCAACGCACCTTCTTGACCGTCGCGCGGCGTGGTCGCCGCCGAGGGATTGGCCTGACGCTGGCGGCCCAACGCATCGCCGAGATTGACAAGCGAGCGTTGCAAGGGTCATGGATGTTCTTGATGCGACAAACCCAACCGGCAGACTGGCGCGAATATGCGAAATTCGGCATCAGCCCGGAGGAGGCGATGGGACTGCTGGACGGAGAGGCGTTTGTCTTCGCGCCAGGTCTGCCCCGCGAAAAGCACCGGCTACGCAAAAGCAACTCTCCGCACGGCGGCATCACCCCAGGCATCAAGGCATTACGCCGCTCGCTCAAAGACGAGCAAGGGCAGCAAGACGGCCCTGCGGTGCCTGTTCCAGCGTCGGCATCGGCGTCGGCAAGAGCAGTGAGCCGTCCCGCCGCTGCCCCCCCGTCATTGCCCACCCTGGAGCCAATGGGGTGGCCCGAACAAACACTTCATCGCAGCACCGTCATGGAAACAGCGAGAGAGACGATGGCCCCCCCTTGTGAGCAAGAGCAGCCGGCCCAGGGAGACGTGCTGCTCTTGCAGCAGCAGGAGGGACAGAAGACGCAACACCTGACGAGGGCCTTGAACCCGCAGTTGCAGGCCGCCTACGACGCCTACCGGGACGGCATGAACCACCATCATCTGGCGCGGCAGCTTGGGACAACTCCGGCGGTGGCCGGGCAGTTGCTCAAACAGCTTCAGGAGCGTGGGCTGATCGATGTTGCTGGCCGAAAAACCGAGGCATCACCTCAGCAGGATCACGAGGCCCTCAAAGCCAGATACCTCAAGGAATATGAGCAGGAGATCGCCATCTGGCATGAACTGGAAGAACAGAAGCTTGCCAACGTGCGAGATTTCGCTACCGCCACCCGTATGGGCGAAACCAAAGCATGGCAACTGCTCAGCGAATTAGACAGATTGGGCCTGATCCAGTGGAAGTGGCGCAAGAAGAAGGAAGTGGTCTAGATGAGCCTGCCGCAGTGGTGGTGGTGGCCTGTTGTTGTTGTTGTTTGCCTGTTGTTGTTGTTGTTTGGAACCATCTTACGCTCAAGTTTGGCTCTGGTCTTCTCAAACAACAACAACAGGCAAACAACAACAACACTGCGACGAGAATCGCCGAATTGCAGTCCCCTCAGTCGGGGCTATCTCATGAAACGACAGCAAACATCACCTGCTAGCGCGCGTTCCTTAAGCAGAGCTGAGGAGGCACAAGAACTCAGACAGCAAGAGAGAAAGATAGTGGCACCCTGGACGTTTTTGTCCGGTGGGCGGGCGCGCTGTGCTGACAGGGTGAGTCAGAGTCATTCTGAGATCAAAACGATCTCAAAATGAATCATATCGACTCGTTTTGTTCCCTTTTTTCTCAGCGTGTGAGGTCATTCTGAGATCATTCTGAATCATTTTTGATTCCGTGCTTTCGTTGTTTGTCAGTTTTTTTGTGAGGAGCATCATGTCTTTCCCACCATTGCACCCGGCCATCCATCCCGATAGCTTTCTGGCAAAAGTCAGCCAGCATCTGCCCCTGCTTACCTCTCGCGGGCTGCCGCTGCCTCGCGTGCTGCCGACTCGCCTATCTGAGCGGGAGACGTCGGCTTTGATCGTCGCCATTGATAATGGCAATGACGCCTTCAAAGGGGCGGTCATGCATGCCAGTCTGCCCCAGCTCGTCACCACGCGCATCGTGACCGCTTACGCCCCCGCACGCACGATTCGCATGGGGGAGGGCATCACCGCCTACCAGGTCAACGGCTCCGAGTGGTTCTGGATCGGAGACGAAGCGGTCAGCACCCAGAAGTCGGAAGGACTGCCTGTCGGACTGACCACCGAGCGGTTGCCCGATGATCGCTTCCAGTCGTATCTGGCAGCCTGCCTGGTCGAACTGCTGCTCACCGCCGGTTTTGAGGCCGGCAGCTACATGCTCTATGCCAGCTTCGGCATCCCCAATGAGGAAATGACGCTACGGGGAGCCAAACCTGACGTCACAGCGGCGCTGCGCCTCTTGCTTCAGACCCCTTTTGAAGTTCACCGCATCGATGAACGGGGGCAGAAGAGTTCCTGGAAGCTCTCGCTGGCCGAACTGGCCCCCTACCCCCAGAGCTTCGGTTCCTTTGCGGCCTGGTACTACACTGTTGACGGTCGGCCCATCGACACCAGCATTGTGCGCCATGTGACACTCGATATTGGCGGCGGACAGTTTCACGACTGTGAGGTGGATTTGCAACTCCAGAGCGACGGGCGCGTCAAACTGCGTATGGCCGCCAATTTGCTCGGCGATGGCACCATTACGATTGCGCGCGCAGCCCGCGAGGCGATCCGCAGCCGACATGCAAGCATTCATCTGTCCGATGCCGAAGCCCAGCAGGTGCTATTGACCAGAAAGGTGATTGTGGGAGGGCACCGGGTCGCGGTCGATGAGGTGATCGAAGAAGTCATCACGGCTCGCTCTCAAAACCTGTTCGCCCGCATGCTTCCGCTCATTCAGGAAGGGCGCAACTTCCTGCTGTTTACCGGCGGGGGGTCTGTCCTGCTGGAGAAAGCCCTGCGCTCACTGGTGATGCCGACCCGTGCGTCCCACGAGTACCTGTTTGTGCCAGCATCCCTCAGTCCAGTCCTCAATGTCATCGGCGGCTATGTGCTGGCGATGGCCTCAGCCCAGCGCAGTCTGGCTGAACTCAAGCAGCCCGATCATCGTCCTCTGGTGGAAACACGAGGGAGGTAGTGCCATGAGCCATCAGTCCATTCCGTTGCGCCACCTTCCGGCAGAGACCGTTGCCGTTGCCAGTGCCATCGCTGAGCAGACCGGCCTCTCGCTCAGCGATGTGTACCGACTCGCGCTGGGCTGTGGGGTGCTGGTAGAGGCGACCAAGATCAACCCCGATCCCGCTGGAACCTACGCCGGGCTAGAGGCGGCCTATCTGGCGAAGGCCCTGCGCCGCCATCTTGGCTCGGCCATCGACCTGTTGCTGGCCCATGACGAACATCCCCTCTCCTTGGCGCTGCTGACGGCTTGCAATGCCTCGCCTTCGATCTCGACCGACGACGAAGGAAAGGCAGCAGCGCACCGGCGTGCGCCGATGTCGGCACACCAACCGGCAGAGGACGAAGTTCCCTTTGACCCCACACTGGGCGACGATCTGGAGAGCCTGGGCATCGGCCTGGGTCTCTCACAGCAGCCATAGTCCTACGACGACAACGACGAGGAAAAGCCCCCCATTGGCGGGAACAAGCTGGCTAGCGTACAACCATCGATGTGCATAAACAAGAACAAGACAAGAAGGACACCAATGATGACCACTTCCATGCTTCTCTTGAGGAACCTCTCGACCCCAACCACGTTTGCTCCCGCTTCAGCAGAAGCAGACGCATCGGCCCTGGCAAACGAGCGGCCACCGACAGGCTATGCCATTGCTCTCCTCGCTGATGGCCGCTTCCTGCCTCTGGCAGTGGCACCGACGGCTGAGCAGGAAACGCTCGCGTTCGCCCTACGTCCCTGCTCCCAGCACGACGATCCCGTGCCACTCGCCGAGGGCGACTGCCCCGCTAGCGGCAGTGGCCCCGTCCTCTGTCTCACCTACCAGGAGGCACTCTGGTGGTGCCAGCGTCGTGCCGAGACGGCTCACCTGCTCCGAGCAATACAGGCCGCCACCCTGCGCTCGGAGTGCTACCCGGAGCGCAACGTCTGGTACCGTGAAGAAACGGAACGCCTCTTACGTCAGGCAGGCTATGATTGGCCTGCTTGGCCGGAGTCGGCTGACGGGGACGAGGACGAGAAAAAGAGGGAAACCGAGAGCAAGGGGCCATGCTGCATCGTCGAGGCGCTGGATGGCTGCCCCCGCTTGCTGGCCTGGCTGGACATGACACCGGTCGGGGACAAGGGCGATGGGGGCGCGCTGCCGAACGTGCAGGTGGAGGCGGCCAATCTCGATGAACTGTGGGAACGGCTCTATGAGGCCGTCAGCCGAAGCATCCCCCATCGAAGAGCAGGGACACAGGAGAGCAGAGGATGAAGAGCGTTCCGGGGCAAAGAGCGAAGTCACAGCGCAGGCGCACCTGTCTGATCGAGCGGGTTGCTTGCTGCATCCGTTGTGGTCGGCCTGCCGCTCTCCAGTTCGGTCTGGCCTCTGGCGGAGAATGCTGCTGTGTTGGCTGTGTGGGGACAGTCGTTCGGCGGTGGAAAGAGAGCCAGGTCAGCACGCCTCTGCGTCCACAGGCAACCAGGAGGGTCTAGCAGCCATCGCGCGCATCGTCTGCTGCTCCTGGCTTGCCTGTGCCTCGCTCTCTCAAGGAGGTTCTTATGGAGGAGGATATTCGTTTCTATTGCGGCGTGAGCGAGACGTCCTGGAATTATTACCCACCTGCTCCTGGGCCGTTTGCCTGCGTTTCACCGGTCTATGGCAAATCAACGCTGCGCAAACGCGCCTCAACGCCCCGCATTCCCGCCGGAACACGAGTGCTGCAAGACAGTGGAGCCTTCTCCGATGGCCCCAGCACGCGCCTGACATTTGCCCAGGCTCTGCGGCGACAGGAAATCCATGCCGAACGATACAGCTATACAGGTCAAATTGCCGCCCGCGCCAGCTATGATTTGCTCATTGATGAGATGTGGTCGGAAGACGAAGCCTGTGGCATCTTCCGGCGGCACAAACGGCGCTGGACGGAAGCGGCTGCCGAAGAAGCGGTACGCGAGACGGTCCAGGCAGCGCGCTTCCTGGCAGCCCCTGCCCACCGCAACGGCATCCCCTGCGTGCTTTCCGCCCAGGGTGTCACCCCAGCACAATACCTGCGCTGCGTCCAGCAGGTGGTGCCGCTGCTTCAGGACGGCGACCTCCTCGGTCTTGGCGGTTGGTGCGTTGTCGGCAAATTCCCGGCGCAGATGCTGCCCGTCTTCCGCGAGACGATGGCGCGCGTGCTGCCGTTCCTGGGTCGCGAAGGTATCCGCCGCGTGCATCTGTGGGGCGTGATCTACGCTCCAGCACTGGCTGACCTGTTGTGGCTCTGTGAGCAGTACCAGGTCATGCTTTCGACGGACAGCATTGGCCCGACAGTGCGTCCGGCGCTAGGGCGCTGGGGCTACGCCGATTGGTGCGACTGGTCGTACCGCTCGGCACCCAGTCTGCCGCCGGAACGAGAGCAGGAAGCCGCCGTGCTGCCGGTGAACACCGCAGACGGCCAGCAGATCATGCTGCCGCACGTGAAAGGACGGCATCGCGCCGAACATGTGCGGCAAGTGCGCGCCTGGCTCGCAGGGTTTCGCCGCAGCGCCTTCTATCCCGCTACAGAACCAGGATGGTGGCGTCAGCCGCGTCAACTGGCGCTGGCCACCTTGCTCTGAGAGC
>CADDYT010000233.1 GCA_902810755.1 Chloroflexota bacterium | reverse complement strand
TAGGCATCTTCCGGCTGGCGATAGCCGAGCTTGGGCTTGTCGCCCATCTGCACGTGCCATTTGCGGAAGGCCAGGCCGATCTCCGTCTGGTAGAGCGCCTTGACGCGCATCCACTGCCGAAGTCCGCTCTTGCGCAGGACACGCCGCTCGGCCTTTGTGCGCTGGAACGAATTTTGCAGCAGCGCGTACTCATCGACGCGCACCACGCCGTTGCTGACCTCTACCGCAAGAAACTCGCGAATAACAGCAGCCTCATGCGCCAGGCTCTTGATGAGGATGTAGAGCAGGCCGATCTGCGCCAGGAAGGGGGGAATGTAGTCACCGATAATGGCGATCAACGAGAACAGGGCCACGCTCTCATTGCCGGGGGCAGCCTGTACGGCGGCGCTGGCCTGGAAATCCACAAAATCGAAAAAGCTGTGCAGCCCGACAGCGATTAAGTAGCCAAGCAAGGGTATCAAAATCTGCTTCCAGCGCACCCGCGTATGGCGCACATAGCCCAGGCCGGCGCCAAAACAGGCCGTAAATGTCGAATGACCCAGCCAGCCAAGAATGATTCTTCCGACGATAAGAAATACCAGGATGTTATGGGATTGCGTCGCGAAATAGGCGAAATTCTCGACCATCGCGAAGCCGGCGCCGATCAACGCGCCATAGACGATGCCATCAGTCACGTTGTCGAACTCGTCGCGCAGGACAAAAAAGAGCAGCAACAGGCCAAGACCTTTGATTGTCTCCTCTGTCAGGCCCGCGTTCAGCCCTTGCAGGGCCGAGCGAAGCACATCGCTTGCGCCCGGCGGCAGGATGTTTTGCAGCGCGCCGTCTACCTGCCGCTCGATCAGTAGCGCCGGAGGAATGGCGATCAACGCGCCCCAGAGAAACGCGGCCAGGCGCAAAAACCAGGGTTCGCGCTCGTAGCGATCCATGAAATTGACCAGCAGGTTGATGCCGATGGCCGGGATTACCGGAATGGTCAGCGCGGCCAGCACGGTCAGCGGCCCATACTGCGCCAGGGCAGAGAAGCCAATGACGCTATTAAGCAGGATCGTGACCAGCGCGCTCAGCCCCAGAATGGCGATGCCGATACCGGCGATGGTCCAGCGCGTGCGAATACCCATGCGCTGTGGCAGCGCGAATTGCATGGTCACGCCCGCGCCAAGCAAATTCACATCTTCCTCATCATCCCAGGGCTGCGCCGCCAGTTCCGGCTCCGGCTGCACCGGCAGGGAGGGAATATTGCCTGCGCCAGAACGAGCCGGTAGCTGCGGCTGAGGTTGAGGCGCGGGCAGGGCAGGGGGCATGCTTCTGTTGCGCGCCGGGACGGAAGCCTGGGGGAAAGATGGGGAAGGAGGAGCAGGCAGTCGTTCGGTCGGCGCGTTGCCCACATCGTCAAACGCCCCCGGATGGGGAGCGCGCTGGGGAGCAATCAGCTGGAGCATCGTACTGCCGAGAATCAGCATATCCTGGGGCTGCACCGGCACGCTCTGGCCCGCCTGCACCGGCTGCCCGTTGACGCGCACGACATTATGAGCGGTCAGATTGACGATATGCCACCCATTCTGGTCCAGCAGCAAACGGGCATGCAGGCGCGATACCGTCGGGTCCATCAACACAACATCATTGTTCAGCGCCCGTCCAATAGCCGTATCCGTGCGCGTAATCACATGCACCAGATGCTCTTCGGGTATCAAACTCCCCGTGTAGCGTTCCTGGTGAGGAGACGTATTGGCGGGTGGGCGCACGCCTACGACCCGCAGCACCCCATAGTGTTGCTCCATGCTCTCTTCCCGGCACTCTCAATCTATACAGGTACGCGCATCAACGTTCCTCTAACCATTATCTTAACTATAGCAGATGAACAGGCAAAATAGCCAGTATTACCGGTATCAGGCAAGATCAGCCCTGACTGGCAGGAAAGAGGATATCGACCACTGCCTCCCCGGACAATTCCATGGCAGGCTGGCCCAGTTGCTCCCAGGCAATCATCACGGAGGCGTAGCGTTCCCAGAAGTCCGCGCCCTCAGCCTCCACCAGCCGCCAGCGGCTGTATGCCTCGTAGCTGGCAAAGTGCAGCAGGAGCAGGTAGCGCGCTGTGTTCGCGGTCTCCTCCGCCGTTCCTGTTCCCGCCGGGGCAGGCGCACCCTCCTCATGCAGCCGTAGGAGGGAAAAACGTTTCACGCCCGTTATCCAGCCCTGCATCTCCGCCAACCCACTCGCCGCCAGTCGTTCCAGTTCCCTCGCCTCAACGCCCGGCTTCAACTCGTACACCCTGAGCAAAAAATAGTCAGCTAAGGACATCAAACTTCCCTTCCTGATAAACTTAACCACTACTATAGCGAAGAATGCTCCAACTGGCAAGCCATTATGACCTTTTCCCCCGGATATGCCATGCCGGGCGGGGGCAAAGCGGCTAAGGTGGGACAGGTCAACCCACGATTTGCCGAAGATGCTTCGCCTCCGCTCAGCATAATACGTTCGCGCTGAACATGTTACTCTACCGGCAGCCCCTCCAACTGCATAATCTTCAGTGCGTTGCGCGTGGGGCAGGGGCCGGGACGCAGCCGGTAATCAAAGATAAGTCGTCCATTGACCACCTCTTCACGGAAATGGTAATGATGAATTTCCGAGAGTGTCTCGGATAGTTTCACCAGTTCCAGATCATGTGTTGAAAGCGCGCCTACACAATGCCTGCCCACCAGCGCCCGGATATAGGCCCGACTGCCGATCAGTCGCTCGTAATTATTTGTTCCCCTGTAGATTTCGTCAATCAGGAAGAAGACAGGCAAAGCTCGTCTCTCCTCCAGTTTTGCCAGCAACCCTTTCAGCCGCCGCACCTCGGCATAGAAATACGAATAGCCATCGGCCAGCGAATCGCTCACCCTGATACAGGCATACACCTCAAACAGCCGCGTGCGCAAGCTCCTCGCGTTCACCGGGCCACCGGCGTAAGCCAGGCAGAGATTAATGCCCAGCGTGCGCAAGAACGTACTCTTGCCCGCCATATTCGAGCCTGTAATCATAATAAGCTCGCCCAGAGTATGGAGAGAAAAGTCATTCACCACCCTCTGCTCGCTCACAATCAGCGGATGCCCCAGGCCAACCGCCTCAAAGACCGGCGTCTCTTTTTCCGCATTCGTCTCCGCAACAAGCTCAGGCATGGTAAAATCGGGATTGAGATAGGCAAAATTGGCCAGCGAGCAGAGGGCCTCAAGCTCGTACCAGGCTTCCAGCCAGACCGGTAATACTTCCGCTATCTGCTCGCGGCATCGACTCAGTTGATACGCCACCCAGGCATCCCAGGGCAGCAGCGCATTGACCACCAGGCCCAGGATATCGCTCTGTTCCAACGCCGCCGCTGATGCCAGGTGGGACAACCGCTTGAGCAAAAACGAAGGTCGGCGCGTCCTATCTCCAGAAAATGGCGCGCATAACGCTCTAACACGCTCATGCTTGCCGTAGGGATAGCGTTCCAGATACGTAAAAATCGGTTCTAACTGCCCGAAAGCATCGCGCACTCCAGCCACGTCCGCCACCAGATTGCCCCGGCTCTTGCGAGTCAGCAGATAATAGCCGAGTGAAACCAGCATGAAGAGCAGAAAATACAGTGGCGAGAGCAGCCCCGTCAGGTAGAATGCTAGCAGTAGCAGTGTCACACCTGAGAGCAGTGTTGGCAGCAGCAGCGACGAAGGCGACATCTGAGGCAATGTCGGCTTATCCAGCCATTCCAGCAGTTGTCCGGCATCCAGCTGCCCTGCATCATAGCGTGTTGCATACAATCCGTGCAGTTGCAGTTTATCGCGAAAGCGCGACATGGGGGTCAGTTCTCGCACCAGCGCCTGCCGCCTGCGAATCTCCGCTTCGTCGGGAGTGGTAGTTAACAGCCAATCCAGCAGCCGCTCGCGTTCCTCAAATGAAACGGCCACATTCAGTAGCCGGTGCAGTGAATGCTCCCCCGTAATATCCAGATCAACCTCAAAGGGGTGATCTTTATATTCCTCAGCATCACGGCGCCGGGCCAGCGGAAGCGCATCCCAGTCCAGATGCATACGAGCCACCTGCGCCTGCTTCAACTGCAACCACAGACGATGGCGCACGACGCTCTGATCAACCTTGCGAGTCTGGCGCATGGCCCACACAAAGGCCACACCAGTCAGCACAAAGGCCAGCACGCCCAGCCAGCGAACCGCGAAAAGCACAAAAATGCTCACCACCACTCCACCAATAAAAATCCCCAACTGCGCCGACCGCAAACTCAGGCTGCGCGCCGATAGGTTATCCAACCGTCGCTGTACCCGCTCCACGTCGCGCTCTAACGCACTCAGGCGTCTCTCTCGCTTGCTGTTCTCATCCCGTGTATCCTGTACCTGCACGCGCTGCGTAACTTTCACCATGATAGAACATCCTCACATATCATTCAGAAAACCCCGGATGCACCGCTCTCTGTTTTTTCCATACCTCATCATCCTTATCTACGTGCCATGCCCATGAAAGTTCGTCTCGATTCCTGTCGGTCAGAACATCTCATGCTCAACATACAGAAAAAAGCTGCAGCGAGCAGAAACCGCCGGAGACCAACACGATGGAAGCTACCCACTGCGGCCCCGATACGCTATAATGCATGTGCTGACAATATGTCAGAGACAGCAACCAGACGCACTAGAACACTGAGGAGAAAAAACCAATGTATATTGTCGTAAATACCATTTCGGTGCCAGAGGAGCAGAGGCAGGCAGTAATCGAGGGCTTCAAGCACGCGCTACCCGGTATGAAACGCTTCAGTGGCTTCCTGGGCTTTGAGCTATGGACAGCCGAAGATGGCAGCATGCAGGCAGTTTCTCGCTGGGAGTCAAAGGAAGCAGTGGAAGAATATTTGCAGAACGACCTGTTCCAGCAACACCACAGCGGCGTGAGCAGCGAGCGCATGAGCATTGCCCGTCCCGCCCGCTTCACCGCCGAGATTCTCAGCTAGCTCTACATGACTGTTATTAAAAAACGCCCCTTCGCATGCCATAAAAACGTGGCTCCGACGTGTCATGCTGAGCGCAGCGAAGAATCTCCGGTGACCAACAGAGCGGCGTGGCCCCCTCGGATTCTTCGCTGCGCTCAGCATGACGCAGGAGAGAACCATTCTCATAATATGCCATCCTGAATACAGCGAAGGATGACATGTGAAGGGGCGTTTTTTATGGCATGTCCTCACTGATGGACGCCATAGGTGTTGCCATCCTGGTCGGCGAAGACGCCCCACCAGCCCCAGGGCTGCTGCTGCGGCTCCTCCACAATCGGCACGCCATTCGCTTTCAGTTGCGCGAAGGTCGCGACAATATCATCCACTTCCAGCACCATTCTGGTAGACTTGCCGATGCTGTCCTGAGCAGCCTCAAACGAATCCGCCCCTGGAGCTTCCGGTGTCGCTTTATACAGTAAAATCCGTGATTGCGCCCCCGGCGGTGCCACCTCAATCCACCGCTGTCCCGGCCCCATCGGCTGATCGGTGCGCGTCTCAAACCCCAGTTTCTCCGTATAAAACGCCAGTGCCGCATCCTGATCCGACACCTGCACAGTGATCGTGCCAATATTCGTCAACATAGTTATCTCCTACCCAGAGCTATCAAGGACACCTTTAACTCTACCATTCTCCAACAGTTCCGACAAAGAGAAACCAGAAGGAGCCTCCCCCGCAGACGCGACGCCTGCTTCCCCACAACCGTCTTTCTGGGCAAGCACCGCGAGACGGTCAGGCGTTTCAATCGCAGACGCGACGCTTGCTTCCCCGCAAC
>CADDYT010000232.1 GCA_902810755.1 Chloroflexota bacterium | reverse complement strand
GTACGTTCAAGCAGTCAACAGGGTTTTCTCTACGGTATAAAACGAAACAGCAGTGCAGAAGTCTCACCCATGCTACTATCCCGTAGGCGCCGATTGAGCGTGCGTCCCGCCAGGGAATGGGCGGGGCGCACGCTCAATCGGCGCCTACGGGATACTTACGGCTACTTTTTACTCCAATCAGTCACGGATGTCTGATCTTTGCCGTGCCGGAAAGCGACAATCTGGGCCATGATTGCCAGAGCCATTTCTTCGGGGGATTTTGCTCCGATGTTGAGGCCAATAGGGCCATGAATGCGACTCAGTTGCTCATCGGTGAGGCCCTGCTTTTTCAGGCGTTCGGCCCGTTCCGCGCCGGTTTTGCGGCTGCCGATGGCGCCGACATAACCAACATTGTGTGAGAGAACGACCTTGAGCGTTGGCTCATCAAATTTGGGGTCGTGGGTCAGGACGGCCACCGAGGTGGAGGGGTTGAGGTCCATGCGTTCCAGGGCCTCGTCCGGCCACTCGACGATTAATTCATCGGCATGGGGGAAACGCTCGCGGGTGGCAAAAGCGGAGCGCGCATCAATAACGACGACCCGGTAGCCGAGCGTTTTGGCGAAGGTGGTGAGGGGAATGGCGATATGACCCGCACCCACGATGATGAGGGTGGGAGGCGGCGGAAAGCCCTCGACGAAGACATCATAAGGCTGCGCGCCGGTCTCGCCTTCGACCGTGTAGGTGCGCGTGACCGCCTCGCCGTTCCAGATGGCGCGTTCGGCATCTGCGGCCACCAGCGCATCGAGGGCGGCATGACCCAGACTGCCCTGCGTGCGCCCGCCGGGAAGCACCAGCAGTTTGTTCCCGATAGCATCGGCGCCACGCACAACCGTCGCCACCGCTACACCTTTCTCCTGATGCAGCATGGCTTGCAATGTTTCAAAAAGCTCACTCATCGCAGATTTCCTTTATGGATGTCGTTGCTTGCGTCCATCCATGCTCACCAGTCGAGGCGTTCGACAAACACATGAATGGTGCCGCCGCAGGCAAGGCCGATCTGCTCGATATTTTCCTCTTCGGTAATGCCAAATTCAAGCATCTGTGGCTTGCCGTCCTCGATCACTTCCATCGCGGCCTCCACCACTGCCGGCTCGACGCAGCCACCGCTGACCGAACCGGACAGCTCGCCGCTTTCGCTGACCGCCAGTTTCGCCCCCGGTTGGCGCGGAGCCGAACCGGCCATACTCACCACCGTCGCAATGGCAACTCGCTCGCCGCGAGCGCGCCAGCGTTCAATATCAGGTAATACATCCCGCATGGTAAAGACCTCCTGTTCTGTACGTGAGCGGCTTCTTGCCATGGGTAGCAAGAGCGCGCCTGGCAGGGAAAGACAAGACACTAGCTCTCTATCCTGGGTTTGCTCCACCCGGCAACAGCTTTGCGGCGCGCCGCCGGGTTGCGCGCAGGGCGGCTGTCGTCAATGTCGCGCAGCAAGTTGCCCAGGTAAATCAGGCTGTCCAGGTTATGGGCAGGCAGAAAGTTATCGATATAGGGCAGAGCCGTCTTCATGCCAATGGTCAACGGGCGGTAATCGGGCGAGCCGAGCAAGGGGTTGAGCCAGATGAGCCGGTGACAGCTATGCTGCAAACGGTCCATCTCGACCTCCAGCACACTGGCATCGCCGCGATCCCAGCCATCGCTGATAATCAGCACAACGGCGCCGCGACCCAGCACGCGCTTCGCCCATCTATGGTTAAAGTAATGCAGAGCATCGCCGATGCGCGTGCCGCCAGACCAGTCCTGCACCGTCTTAGAAACGTCGCGCACAGCATCATCGACATCACGCCGCTTGAGCTGGCGAGTAATGCGCGTCAGGCGGGTGCCGAAGACGAAGGCTTCAACATTCATCAGACCGTTGGAGATGGTGTGTATAAAGTGCAGCAGCAGCCGCGAGTAGAGGCTCATGGAGCCGCTGATGTCGCAGATGATGATGAGCGGGCGCGGCTTGCGTTTGGTCTCGCGCCACGTCAATTCAAGTAATTCCGCGCCATACTTGAGGTTGCGTCGCACAATACGGCGCATATCGGGATACGAGCCGCGACGCGAAGGCCGCTTGCGGTGCGTCGGGCGCATGCCAAGATTCCAGCGCATTTCCGACATCAAGCGTTTCGCCTCCTGCACCTCTTCCCAGGTGAAAGACTCGAAGTCTTTTTTGCGCAGCACTTCGATGGCGCTATAGGCTGTCCCCTGCGGATTGCCCTCGTCATCTTCTTCCTGCTCCTCGAAATCCTGCGAGCGATGGCGGCGTTCGGTCTCGCGCATGTGCGCGCGCAGTTCTTTACGCGAGGTCTCGGTAACGTTCAGATGCTCGGCCAGCCGCTTGCGCTCAGAGGGCGGCAGGCGCATCGTCTTGTCGTCGCGCCTGGCCGCCCCAGGTGGAGCCTGCCCCGGCTTCTCCTTGCGATCGCGCATGTACCAGTAATAGAGAAACATCTGGTCAAACAGCGGTTCCTGCTCGTGACGGGGCAAGAGCATCGCCTTGAGCGCATCGTAAAAATCTTCCTTGCTGGTGAGGTCGATATAGTTCAACGTCTCGGCGACATCGAGCATCTTGCGCGGGCCGACATCGATGCCGACCTCCCAGAGCAGGCGGCCAAATTCGGTCAGGCGAAAGAGCAGACGCTCGCCGCGCTCGATCTCTTTCACCGATAATGGCTCTGTGGCAAAGTAATCGCCGTTCTGTTGTGACAGGAAATCCATACTCACTTTATGAAGCTCCACGCGCCTTTTGCAACATGCGCGTCATCTCGCTACCACCAACTTTGAGAACGTCATCCTGATACTTGAGCAAAGCTCCCAGCGTATCGCGCACCGGGCCTTCCACCAGTTCCATCTGATTGAGCGCCAGCAGCGAACTGATCCAGTCCAGCGTCTCGGCGACACCGGGCGCCTTGAAAAGATCGACGCTGCGTAGTTCGCGCACGAAGACGCAGACCTGGCGAGCAAGCCGCTCCGGCACGTCTGGCATGCGAGCCGTGACAATCGCGTACTCTTTTTCCAGTGTGGGGAAATCGATCCAGTAGTAGAGACAGCGACGGCGCAGCGCATCGTGAATCTCGCGGGTGCGGTTCGAGGTGATAATCACGATAGGCGGCTCTTTGGCCTCAATGGTGCCAATCTCTGGAATGCTGATTTGAAAATCCGAGAGCAATTCAAGCAGATACGCCTCAAACTCTTCATCGCTGCGATCAAGCTCATCAATCAACAGCACCGGCGGCTGAGGATTGGCGGGATCGATGGCTTGCAAGAGAGGACGCTGGATAAGAAATTCAGGGCCAAAAATCTCCTTTAATTCCTGCTGGCGATTGATACCGCCAGCCTCCATCAAGCGAATATGCAGCATCTGGCGTGTATAATTCCATTCATACACGGCGGTACTGACATCGATGCCTTCATAGCATTGCAGGCGAATTAACTTTGTGTTCAGTGCGGCGGAAAGAACTTTCGCGATCTCCGTCTTGCCCACCCCAGGCTCACCCTCTAACAACAGCGGCTTGCGTCGTTTGAGTGCCAGGAACACAGCTGTTGCCAGACTGCGGTCTGCGATATAACGCTGGGCAAACATCGCCCGCTGTACGTCTTCAATCGTGTTAAATGAGGTCAGTGCTGCCTGTTCCTGTTCTTGCTCCAAGAGGGCCTCCAACAAAAAAACTAGTGCTTTCCAGCATAGATAGGGACACATATCATTACAATTAGTAAGTACGTATATTGTATGACGTGGTTCAATGCAGCGTCAAGCATTATCCCTGACACCCACAGGCCAGCCATAAGGGCTGGCCTGTGGGTGCGTCAGCCTATCACTTAATGGTCGCTGGCAGGCATCTGGTTGTAGATGGTGAGCCAGTCGGTGGCGATATCGAACTGCGCCTGTTGCAGAGAAACCGCACCGGAGCAGACCTGGTCATGCAGGTAGTTTTCGACTCTGTCCTTCTGATGGAAACCCGGCGTCGGAGAAGCCGCTTCCGGCCAGAGGTTTGAGATATCGTTGGAGCCTCCAAGCTCCAGGCTGACGAGGTGGTCAACCTCATACTGTCCGGCGGAATGATGCGTGATGCCATATTCGGCGTAGACAGCATTTTTCTCGCTGGTCGGCACGTTGCGCACCGAACTGGCGTAACCAGACTTACAGATGACATCTTTCGTGGCAGTGGGAATGATATCTCCAGGCGTGCAGGCGGAGTCCTGCAATGGTCCTTGCGCCTGGCAGCCGGATGTTCTGGTGCGCACCCCCCACCGGTGCGTCGTTGCGGTTGTCGTTGTTACCGTTGCCGTGCCAGTGGGGACGGTAACCGAGACATCACAACTGCTCAAGATGATGGCCAGCGCCACTATCACAATCAGCGTGGAAACATATCTTCTCATGGCTTGCTCCTCTCACGGAAAATAGCGCACTCTCGCAAAAGCTGTTGCAGGCAGCAAATAGCTTATTCAGATTGCAATACCAGCCACGTTTCGTCAAAATGGCGGGCCTGCATACTCGCGGATGTAATCCAGTAATAGATCAGGCCGTTGTCCCCCCAGCGCATGCCCAGGCGATCATCGGAATCGATTTGCAGAAGCAATTGCCAGTCTGATGCGCCCTTCGCAAGCGCGGCGGCAGCAGGGCTATCGAAATCAGTAATGCCATGCGAGGCAAGCTGACATTCCA
The DNA here is from genome assembly GCA_902810755.1 of Chloroflexota bacterium. The sequence goes on along the minus strand of CADDYT010000232.1, from coordinate 1,155 downwards.
GGCGCATATCATCTTGAATAGTGTCAGGGAAGCCGAGCAACTGATGTTCCGGCTGCGCGCGCCGGGCGTGCAGATCCGAGAGCAACGTTTCATATTTGTGTTGCTCATCATCTGTCCAGTCAAAGTGCGCAGCCTCCATATCTGGAAACTGCGAAAGCGTCATTTCGCCGGTGAAGGTGAGGGAAGCAGCGTGAAACCGGGCCGTCGGCGGCAACGCGGCAGGGGCAGGAAGGCGTTGCAAAGGGGCAGCAGCATCGCTAAAGAAGACACGCCAGCCACCGCGATCAGCAGGAGCATCACCATACGTCTCCTGTCTGGCATCGTAGAAAAACCAGAGCATGCCATCAGCAGGCAGAACATGGTTGATGTCATACGGACGCACATCGGCGAGTCGGATTTGCCCGATAAAGGATTGCGGCAGGCCCTTCCAATCGGGCCAGGAGAAAGCAGGGGGTAAATCTGGCAAGCCACCCAGCTTCGATGCGCCTGTTGCCAGAGCAGCTTCATCTACAGGGGTCGTATTGAGCCGAATCGCCGGTTTCGCAATGTAATCAATGTCTTTTAACAGGCGCGCTAAGCCTGCAGCTCTGAACGCAGCCTCAAGACCAGCTTTATCCATCATATTCCTCCACCTGTGCTTTCTGAAAAGAGCCTGTACTTCCTCACAGTATATCGTATCGTTGAGACGGCTGCCACAGGTAAAAGTCACCAGTCATCGGTGGAGAGAGGGAAAGCATCAAAAGAGCGGTGAATCGACCAGAGGAAACACTCATCCAGCCAGCTTTGCCCGTCATCAAAGTGGGACGAGCAAAGCCGGGCTGCAAGGCCAGATAGAGGGCTACACGACGCTGTTGGCTACACGACGCTGTTAAGGCCGGTGGCAGTTTCTACTGTTTCACCAACGGTTGTCCCAACAGGCCCCTGCCAGAACCCAACGCCCACCGGCGCAAAGGGCGCGAAAGGCGCAATGCCAGGGCCAACGCCAAACCTACCGAAACCCGGACCAGGAGCCACCGGTGGAATGGGTGGTACTACTGGCGGTATCGGCGGTACCAGTGGCGGCACAAAGCCTGACGGCCCGACCGGCGGTATCGGCGCCATGCCGGGGCCGAGACCCCAACCCGGACCGAGACCGGTACCCAGCCCCAGACCAGG
>CADDYT010000231.1 GCA_902810755.1 Chloroflexota bacterium | reverse complement strand
TGCAACTGCATCGTCTACGTCGAGTATGTGACCGATCAGAGCCACGAGCCGGATTATGAAGCGGCTATGGAAGCGGTCCATCAAGCTGCAGGTTATTGACGGTCGGGAGAAGAGGGATACTTCACCCGGCGCAGGAACTCAAACAACAAAAAGGAGGTACAGGCATGTTGGACGCACGGAGAAAGCAAACAGTACAGCATTTTCTTCTTCTGCCGGTATTACTGATTCTGGCCCTCGGCGGCGTTATCGCGTGTGGGCAAACCACTACCGGTAGCTCTCCTACCCCGACAGCAAAGCCGACTACCGCACCCACCAGCCAGCCAACGGCGTTCACCGTTACAGCGACCGAGTATTCTTTTGATCTTCCGCAAACGGTTCCAGCCGGTCTGGTCGATATGACGCTCCTCAACAATGGCAAGCTGCCGCACCAGATGGGTCTGATCCTGTTAAATAGCGGTGTGACCTTTGACCAGTTTCAGAGTGCCCTGCTGCAGAAAGGCTTGCTAGTGATGCGCACCCTCGGCAAAATTATGGGCGGGCCGAATGTCGCCGCTCCTGGCAAGAGCAGTGAGGTCATTCTCAATCTTCCCGCCGGGGAGTATGTCGCCATGTCTGCTGTCCCGGGTAAAGATGGGAAGCGTGATTTCCAGAAAGGAATGCTCTCTTCGTTCGCCGTGACGGGGTCTGCCACCACAACTCAGTCAGTGACACCCACTGCCACTGCTCAGATCACGATGAAGAGCTTCAGCTATAGCGGGATACCTGCAAAGGTAGCCGCCGGGGCAGTGACCTGGCAGGTGACGAATGCCGGCACGGAACCATATGAGTTCTACGTGGTGAAGCTGGCTCCCGGCAAGACAGCCCGGGATATCATCGCGTTTTACGCCCATCCGTCTGGCCCGCCGCCCTTTGTCAGTATTGGAGGCATGAGTTCCATCTCGCCAGGACTCTCAGGCTGGGTGAAATTCAATCTGGCAACAGGCAACTACGTGGCATTCTCTCAGGTCTTTGATAAAGCGACAGGCAAGTCCCAATTTCTGCTGGGCATGTTGACTCCGTTCACGGTGCAATAGGCTTGCCGAAAGGAGAGTTTCCATGCGGCTGCGTACTCTCGGAAGGCTCTTTGCTATCAGCGTGCTGCTCCTGGTCTTGACTGCCTGCTCTGCCGTCAGCGCCGCGCTCAGGAGTGCTCCGCCACTGGGAACGACACTGCTAAGCATCAAGAACCCTTTCAACGTCTTCACGGTGGCCTGGTCTCCCAATGGCCAATATCTGGCATTGGGAGGAACGGATGGGACGGTGCAGGTCCGCGACGCCGCCACGGGTCGGATTCTCTTCACGGTTCATGGCCATCTCAATCACGTCTGGGATGTGGCCTGGTCGCCCGATGGCACACGCATTGCCTCGGCCTCCTGGGATAAAACAGTGCAGATCTGGGATGCGGCGACGGGTAGACACCTGCTGACCTATCGCGGCCACAGCGACCTGGTGCTTGCTGTCGCCTGGTCGCCTGATGGCAAACGTATCGCCTCTGCTGGCAGCGATCACACTGTCCAGGTCTGGGACGCGGCGACGGGCAGGCGCATCCTGGCTTATCGCGGCCATACCGCGACGGTTGAGGAAGTGGCCTGGTCGCCCGATGGCACGCGCATTGCCTCGGGCAGTTTCGACACGACCGTACAGGTCTGGAACGCTGCCACCGGTCAACATCTACTGACCTATCGTGGCCATAGCAAGTGGGTGTGGGCCGTGGCGTGGTCGCCCGATAGCCAGTTCATTGCTTCGGGCAGTGAAGACCACAGCGTGCGCGTCTGGGACGCTACTACCGGTCACACCCACTTGATCTTCCGGGGCCATACCGCTACAGTTCAGGCCGTCGCCTGGTCGCCCGATGGCCAGCGCATCGCCTCTGGCTCCTGGGACAATACCGTGCGACTCTGGGATGCCAGCACGGGGCACCTGGTTTTCACCTATCGTGGTCTGCCAGATGTCGTGGGAGCATTGGCCTGGTCGCCTGACGGCTCACGCATCGCTTGTGCGGCTGACGGCCTTCGCGTCTGGCAGGCCAGCTAGCTGCCAATCAGGCTTCTTTCGTCGAGCCTGACAGCTTGCTCACGGCTGATTCATGCAGTACGCTTGAGAACACAGGGAGCGGAACAGTCTATTTCGCCTTCACCACAATCACAAGCGGCAGCGGTGTCACCGAGTCAATGTTGACATGCTGGTTGCCGGCATTGACGTAGAGGCCGGTGGAGGCGCCGCCGTCGAGGTTGAGCGCGGTATCGATGGAGAGGTCGGAAGAGACGAGCAGGTCGGCCAGTTCGTCCAGCGAGAAGGCCATGCCGGGGCTGACGATGAAGAGCAGGCGACCCTGCTTATCCATTGCCACCACGCTGCGCCGCGAGCCTGCCGAGTCGGCGTTGAATTGCGTGCGCTTGCCGTGCAGCATAAGCAGCGGGGATGATTGCGTTGCCTGCTCTAACTGCTCGCTGTTGGGTTTATACGGGGCTTCGCTAAGCGAGCGCAGGCGAATCTGCCCCTGGCTGTTGACGGAAAGCATGCCGCCGAAGCCGCTATAGGAGGTGCCGAACGCCTGCCCGCCGGCGATCACCAGCCCCTCAGCATTATTCTGCTCATCGAAGTAGCCGCCGTTAATAATGGCCGTTGCCTGCTCCTTCTTCATCCACTCGCTCATCGCCAGTGGATCAGAGGGCTGATAGGCGACGCTCAACCGGATGTGATGTACGTCGAAGCGCACAATTGTCACCGTATCTTCATTATCGCCCGGACTTTTCCAGTCCTCATAGCGAATCTCGACGCCCGGCGCGGCCTGTATCCACGTGTTCAACGCCGGTGTCCCCGAACTATCAACGCCGGAACCTGTTGACGAGGAAGATGCGCCGCTGAATGTCAGATCACAGCCTGCCAGTACGCAAAACAGCAGAGGGAACAGTAGAAGGAGTTTGAGCAGTTTTTTGAATGGCATAGACATTTCCTTAATAATGCCGTAGGCGCCGACTGTTCGCCAATTTATTGACAACACGGGCAATATAAGCAAGACGGGCCAATAAATTGGTGGAACGCACGATCACCCGGCGCCTACGGGTAAGTACATAGACGGATTATCTGTCAAAGTTCATTGCATGATACGTGCCGCCGTACCGCTCACAGCGAAACTGTCGAAGAATATACGGTTAGCGTTTCCAGGGGGTTGCTTCGATAGCGGACATAGTGCCTTTGAACTCCATTGCCAGCTTGAGGGCGGCATCATGGGCGGCTATCTCCGTGCTATCATCCAGGGGAGCAAGCTGCACATTGCCTTTGCCGTAGCGTCTTTCCAGCGCGCGCAGGATGAGCAAATCGGTAAACCAGGGATTTTTCGGCAGTACCGGGCCGTGCAGGTAGGTGCCGAAGACATTCTTGTAAACGGCGCCCTCGTAGCTATCTTTGCCATTGTTGCCCCAGCCGGCCAGCACCTTACCCAGCGGCTGCGCCTTCGGCCCCAGGTAGGTGCGCCCGCTATGATTTTCATAGCCCACCAGCACCTGTTTGCCGATCGGCTCAAACTCGCATTCCAGCGCCATATGCGTCATGAAGCGTTTATCGCCGCCCTCTGTATACAGATCGAGCAGGCCAACGCCCTTCAGTTCAGGCCCCTGAAACGGCTTGTAATAGTGTCCGAGCAACTGGTAGCCCGCGCAGACGCTGAGAAAGACCGTGCCGGACTCCGCCGCCTCGCGCAGTGAAGGAGCCTTTGCCTGGATGTCGCGCGAGGCCAGTTCCATCTCGCGGTCGGCCCCGCCATGAAAGAGGATGAGGTCATATTTCGTAAAATCGGGCGTCTGCTTCACAAAAATCTGCTCCACCTCGGTGCGAATGCCGCGCCATTTGCAGCGTTTCTCGATGGAAAACAGGTTGCCGCGATCGGCCGCCACACTCATCAGTGTTGGATACAGATGGCCAATCTTCAGTACCATACCGCTATCTTGCACTTGTTCTTGTTCGCTCACAGTCAGTATTCCTCCCGCCGATGATTTATCGCTCTCGTCTACTTTCTCTAGCCTCTCAAGCTGGCTCATCCGTTCTTCTCTAGAATGTTATTCTTCCCAGAAGTGCTTGACCCAGCCGCGTTTTTGCATGATGCGGCGCAGTTCGTGCGTTGGCGTGTAGCTGCACATGATGTAGAGCGTGCCGCCCGGCCCGGCATTCTTCAGCGCCGCGTCTAGTGCTGCCTCGCGATCCTCGATCAACTGTATTTTGTCGACGGGGACTTCGGCGTATTTGAGGCGCATGGCGAGTTCTTCGGGCTTGTTGCCGCTGCACACCACATCGAGAATGTCAGGAGCCAGATCTTCGATATCCACATCCCAGAGCCAGGCGAAGTCTTCGCCGTCGACGATGGTGTGGCTGGCGGCCAGCAGCAGGTGCTTCTGGCCGGGGTGTTTCGCGATCAGGCGCAGCATGAGGTTGAAGGAGGTCGGGTTCTTCACGAAGGCCAGGTAGATGGTCTGATCGCCTGCCTGAATCTTCTCTAAGCGGCCAAAGGCGGGGCGAATGTTGCCAATGGCGGCGGGAACTTTCTCCATGTCGAACCCGGCGGCCAGCCCGGCTCCGATGGCGGCGGCGGCGTTGTAGACGTTGTGCAGGCCGGGCAGGGGAATCTCGAAGTGTAGTTCGCCCTCAGGTATGCGCATCGTTACATGCGTTGGCCCTTCGCCGTCGGGGGCCAGTTGGATGCTGGTCGCGGCGATATCCAGCTTCGGCAGCGTGTAGCCGCAGTTGGGGCAGCGATAGATGCCCAGGTGCGACATGTAGGCCACTTCGTAGAGCAGGTCTTCCTGGCAGTGGATGCAGCGAATAATGTCCGCCGATTGTTCGGGTACCGGCGTGCCAACCTCCTTCGATTCCAACCCGAAGAATAGACGGCGCGCCTGCGCGTTCTGCCCGAAATTCGCCACCTGCGGGTCATTGCCGTTCAGAATAATCGTTGACGACGCTGGCAGCGACTCCAGCAGCTTATTGAGGGCCTTCGCCACCGAATACAGTTCGCCATAGCGGTCAAGCTGGTCGCGGAAGATGTTGGTGATGACCACCACGTCCGGCTCAATCTCCGGTAGTACCAGCGGCATCGTGCCTTCATCGATCTCGAAGAGCAGCACGTCGCTGTCCAGCCGCCCGAAGATATCGGCGAAATTGACGGCCACCGAGGTCACGCCTTGCAGCATGTTTGAGCCGGTACGGTTCTGCGAGACACGCTGTCCGCTGGCATCGGCAATGGCGGCGGTCATGCGCGCCGTCGTCGTCTTGCCGTTGCTGCCCGTGATGACAATTTTCTTCGCCTTGCTCGCGCCCACGATGGACTTGAGGACATTAGGGTCGATGCGGCGCGCAATCATGCCGGGCAGGCTCGTCCCGCCGCCGATACGGAAGAAACGCCCGGAAGCCCCGGCCAGCTTCCCGGCAGAAATAGCCAGGGCCAGTCGCGCCCGCCCCAGCCCCGAAGGCATAGTAGCGCCGCCCTGTCCATGTCCATCACTGTTACCCTGCTGCTCTATGTGAGTTCCATTTGTCTTATCGTCTACGGCCATACATCAAAACCTCTCAATAAAGAACACTCGCATTTGTTGCTGTGCAGTATAGCAAACCTTGTCCTGCCGGGCAAGTGAAATAGGCATACTGGTTGCGGTGAATCCGTTCTTGCGAACCCCTTTCCTCCTGGCTCCTGCCGGAACTGGCAGGAAAGTCTACCGGAACTGGTAGGGCAACCTGCCATTTTCGGCAGGAAATACTCTCTTTTCCGGTAGATTTTCTGCCGTTTTCAGTATAGTTTGCTGCCGTTTTCGGCATAGTTTTCTGCCGAAACTGGTACGAAAATTGCCGCCTACGGGCGCGACAAATCGCTGAGGTGCAGGGTATACTTGCAGTAGTGAGTGTTGCGCTGTGCGTCTTCGTAGGCTCGCTCCCGTAGTGCCGTCAGAGGC
>CADDYT010000230.1 GCA_902810755.1 Chloroflexota bacterium | reverse complement strand
GGGGTAGCAACGAACCATTTGCCAAACAGCCCTTCGCCGTCAGTCTGGCCCGGCCCGCTATCGCCTGCATAAGTATAGAGCAGATGTCCGTTATATGCAACCTGGCTGCCATTGGCTGTGGTCACTACAGTCAGCTTGCCCGGTAGCGTCGTGGAGCTTGTCGGGGCGCCTGAGCCGCCGGCGAGCAGTGGGGGCCATGTCTGCGCACACCCGCCCGTACAGGCGCTGGTAGTCGGCGTGTCCGGTGTAAAGTAGTACAGTGTCTTACCCTGAGCATCGGTCAGGATTGTTTCCGACTTGCCCTGAACGGTGGCCGTCGCCGTCTGGAGAAGAGCGGAGGAACTGGCAGTTGGTGTAGGAGTTGGCGCGGTCGTCGGCGTGGGCGTTGGCGCGGTTGTGGGAGCGGTCGTCGGCGTGCTACCGCCTGCGCTCGATCCGGTACCATAAGGACTGCTACCACAGGCAACGAGGGCCACTGCAAAAAAGAGCGTCAGAATAATCAGAGTAGTACGTTTGATGTAGAGCAAGGTATGTTCTCCTCCGGGAATTATAGAAAACTATTTCGACGGATTTACTTCTACTGATCAATACGGAAGAAGTTACACCGTAACTGATTCGCTAGAGCGAGGTTATGCCCGATACTACATCGATAATCACTGGATGGTCGGCGGGCAGGGCTTTCACAAGCGCCTCCAGCAATTGCCGGGAAGTGCATATATATTCGGGGGTATAGGGATTGATGGTGAGGGCCAGTACGCACACAGTTTCAGCGACCCGCACTGTAAGTTCTCTCGCCGCCAGTCGCTGCAGAACGGCGGAATGGCAGAAAACCTTTGTCCCGTCTCCTACGACCAGTTCAGCAGAGCAGGCAGTCGGTGTTGCGGTAAGTTGTGATAGTAATGCTCGCGCAAGTTCTTCGGTAAAGGCGCCGCGCAGGAGAAAGACCACTTCTGGTTGCTGGCTCATTTTTTCCGCTATCCATGCCGCTTCGGCGGATGGTTCGGTTGAGTCGAGCTGGCAGATTTCAGCAGAAGCTGTGTCGGGCGGAGAGAACGCAAGCAGGCGAGCGGCTGGAAAGCTGTTCCTATAGGCATTACTCCACCTTGAAAGCGGGATGGTCAGGCGCGCCAGCACATCTGCCGTGCGGCGCGCTACCAGTTCAGGTGTGGCTCCGGCGCTGGTACCCGTGCAGAGAACGCAGGCATCTGTCACCGTCGGGGCTGCCGCTCCCAGCCGGTTGATTGCACCATCAATGATGCTGAGACGCGCGCCGTATGCTGAGAACTGTTCGAGCGCGAAACGTACCTCCCTGAGTTGTACTGGCCCGGCAATCGCGAGTTGTCCCGCGTGCTGGACGCGCGCAATTACCACCGGCCCCAGCGCGGTTCTGCCGGGCAGTTGCAGTAGTTGTTCGGCCTCGACCCCTCTGGCCTCACCCTCACGCAGCAGATCGACCGTTGTTGCCACCAGCAGCCCCTCCTGGGGGATGTAACGCGGTTTGGGCAGCCCGGTTAGCGCATCTATCGCCTCCCCATCAAGTCCGAGCGAGGTCAAGGCCAACTCTTCCGCACGGTAGAGTCGTTCGGCGACCAGCGTTTTCAGCAGATAGTTGCTGGTCGTTGTCTTGCCCACGTTCTTAGACAGTCCGATTAAGGATAGACGTTTGATATTGGCCCGCGCGATGATATGTGCCAGTTGAGCTGTCATTGTTCTCCCTCATACTCCGAAACGTCGCTCAAAGATAGCGCGCAGAGGAGGATAAGCGCGTAGAAGCTGGAGCGCAACAGCCCCGTGATCGGGCATATAGCCGTTGCCGATATGCATTTCGGTCGGACGTGCCATACCTTCCGCTCCCAGCGCGGCAGTGGTGAAGCTGGTAGCCATACTGAAGAAGAGGATGCGTCCCTGTGGCCTGGTAAGCAGAATGGTGGCAAACTCTGTGTCAGGGACATTCACCACGTTGATAGTCAGATCTGCTTCATAATCGTTGCCACAGGACACACGAACCTGCTCAAGCAGCTCAAGCGGATGCGTCGCGTCTCCCTGTACCAGAACATCAGCAACGCCCAGCGCAGCGACATCGTGCAGTGCCCGCTCGCTGTATTCTATAGCAATGATCTGTCCGTTTGAGCCGAGAGCCTGGCGCAGCGCGCAGAGGGTGAGTAACCCTGCTGTCCCGCCTGCGCCCAGTACGGTCACGCGCTGCCCCGGCTGCGTCAGGGCTACGACACGGGCAGGCGCGCCTGCAACGTCGAGCGCCGCCACGACAATGGGTACCGGTAAGTCGTGGGGCAGCTTCGCGGCAGGATTGCTGCGGAAGAAAATGGCTTTTCCATCTACCACGACTTCGCAGCGATCCAGGTGAATGGCGGAGATGGCGTCCAGATGCAGCGGAAGCCAGCTAAGAGAGGTCAGGCTGACGATGGTGTCTCCTATAGCCATGTGGTGTTTCGCGGCAAAAACCTCATCCAGTTGCTCGATAGTTCCCAGCAAGACGCCACCCGAACCGGTAACAGGATTGTGCATCTTGCCGCGCCGGGCCACAATATCGAAAATATGCGCGCGCATCCGTTCGGTATCTTGCTCGCAGGCATGAGTGATCTGCGTGAAACTCGCGGAATCGAGATGCAGCGCCTGTACACGGACGAGTGTTTCCGTTGGCAGCGCCATCGGCGTATTGTCGAGTTTCCAGGCCGGTTGAGGCAATGCTCCGCCCGGCTCAACCACGCGGTGAGCGCCGAGAGAACGCAGTAAATCCGTTGCGGGTAAGAATGACATAAAAACTCCTGATTGTGCTTTTCTCTGAAATAGCATATGATAAAAATGTCTCAAGAGGAAGATTTAGCCGTTGTTGCTGGCAGAACTTTGTCGGCAAGCCTCTTCTCAGGTATGTTATGCTAGTCAAGAGGAAGGTTTTCAGAGTATTTTCATGAGTGAGGGTATGGAATAATGGAAGGCCAGCGCGAAGCCGAAAATGCATCGAATATGCCTGTAACAGAGACAGATGAACAGCGCGAGCAGAAACAACAATCAATCTTCAGTGATTATGACCTCTATCTTTTCGGGCAGGGACGGGATTATCGCCTCTATGAGAAAATGGGAGCGCACCCGCGCGTCGAGAATGGGGTGGCCGGTGTCCATTTCGCGGTCTGGGCGCCTAACGCGCTGGCCGTCTCCGTAATTGGCAGTTTCAATGACTGGAATCGCAGCGCCAACCCCATGCACCTACGCCATCGCGAACTGGGGGTCTGGGAAACGTTCGTGCCGGGCGCGAAGGTTGGCGATCTCTACAAGTACGCCATCTATTCCCGCTTCAACAACTACCAGGTTGACAAGACTGACCCCTATGGCTTTGCCACTGAGCTGCGACCGAAGACCGCCAGCATTGTCGCCGACATCCACCGGCATCAATGGCATGATGAGGAATGGATGCAGCAACGCGCGCAACGCCAGCAGCTCAGTTCGCCTATCTCGATTTACGAGGTTCACCTGGGGTCGTGGCGCCATGTTCCAGAGCGGCATGTTGAGGGCGCGGCAGAAGAAGATCGCTTCATGACGTATCGCGAACTGGCTACTGCCCTGGCTGCTTATGTTAAAGACCTGGGCTTCACTCATATCGAGCTGCTGCCTGTTACCGAATATCCCTATGATGCCTCCTGGGGTTATCAGGTCACCGGCTACTATGCCCCCACCAGTCGCTACGGCTCGCCGGAGGACTTTCAATACTTTGTGGATTATATGCACCAGCAGGGTATTGGCGTTTTCCTGGACTGGGTGCCATCCCACTTTCCCAAAGATGGCACTGCCCTCAACTACTTCGATGGAACGCATCTGTATGAATATCAGGATACGCGCAAGGGCGAGCATAAAGAGTGGGGGACGCTGGTCTTCGACTATGGACGCAGCGAGGTCAAGAATTTTTTAATCGCCAATGCACTGTTCTGGCTGCGTGAATATCATATCGACGGGCTGCGCGTGGATGCGGTGGCCTCTATGCTCTATCTGGATTATCAGCGCAAAGAGGGCGAGTGGGTTACCAATCAATATGGCGGGCGCGAGCATCTGGAGGCTGTTGATTTCCTGCGCCAGTTTAATGAGGCCGTGTATGCGGAGGTTCCGGGGACGCTCACTATCGCCGAAGAGTCAACGGCGTGGCCGCTGGTCACCCGCCCGACGTATGTTGGTGGTCTGGGCTTCAGCCTCAAATGGAACATGGGCTGGATGCATGACATGCTGGATTATATGCATCTCGACCCCATTTACCGGCGCTACCATCACAATTATGTCACCTTCTCGCTCATGTATGCCTATTCCGAAAACTTTGTCCTCCCATTTTCCCATGATGAAGTCGTTCATATGAAGGGTTCGCTCATCAATAAGATGCCGGGCGACCTGTGGCAGAAATTCGCCAATCTGCGCGCGCTCTTCGGTTATATGTACGGGCATCCGGGGAAAAAGCTGCTTTTCATGGGCGCTGAGTTCGGGCAGTGGAACGAGTGGCACTTCGAGCAAAGTCTGGACTGGCACCTGCTTGAGCCACCCAGCGACCCCCACCACGCTCAGTTACGTGATTATATGCGCGACCTGAACCTGCTCTATCGGCGCGAACCGGCGCTCAGTGAGCGTGATGTCGACCCGGAGGGTTTTTCGTGGATCGATGTTCACGATTCTGATAACAGCGTTATCTCGTTCATGCGCCGCTCTAAGAAGGCTGATGAGACGGTCATATTTGTCTGCAATTTTACTCCTGTTCCGCGGTTTGGCTATCGACTGGGGGTTCCAGATGCGGGCGAATACTATGAAGTGCTGAACAGCGATGCCAGCCGCTACGGGGGCAGCGGGCTGGAAAATACTAATGCCATGCCCAGCGCACCTATATACTGGCAATCCTGTCCTCATTCTATTCTTTTAACCCTGCCGCCGTTAAGCACGGTTATTCTAAAGCGGCGACCGGTACCACCTACACTGACAGAGATGGAGGAAGTGAATTCGGAAGATGAATCGCAACTCGATGAACAACGACAGGAAGCCCACACAGGGCGGGCCGAATAGTCATGGCAATGGGCCAAATAATCATGTGTCCAGGAAAAATGGGAGATCGCAGCGCGTTCGCGCCCTCAAGGAGCGCAGCACAAAGACCGAGGATGAGCGCCTGCTCTCTCGACCGACGCAGCCATTAATCAAACCAAAGGCGCCGATTCCGCAGGAGCAGGTGAAGGAGATCGAGCATGCTGTTGATCGCGCCATTCACTTCGACTTCACGCTCACCGATCCCTGGCGTGTCTTTCGTATCATGAGCGAGTTTGTCGAGGGCTTTGACGCGCTTTCGCATATTCCTCCCTCTGTCGCCATCTTCGGCTCGGCGCGGGTGAAGCCGGACGATCCGGCCTACCAGGCGGCGACAGAGACGGCGAAGCTGCTGGCCGAGGCTGGTTTTGGCATCATCACCGGCGGCGGCCCTGGTATTATGGAGGCTGCGAACAAGGGCGCGCAGGAAGGTGGCAATGTCTCTATTGGCTGCAATATCGAGCTTCCCTTTGAGCAAAAATCTAACCCTTATCTCGACATTTCGCTCGATTTTCGCTACTTCTTCGTGCGCAAAACGATGTTTATCAAATATGCCGAAGCCTTCATCATCTTCCCCGGCGGCTTTGGCACGATGGATGAACTGTTCGAGGCATTGACGCTCATCCAGACAAAGAAGGTGAACCATTTCCCGGTCATTCTCTATGATTCTTCGTACTGGGCCGGTCTCATCAACTGGATTCGTGACTTCATGCTGACCTCGGAAAAGATTCTGCCCGAAGATGCCGGTTTGCTGCGTCTCTCCGATAGTCCACAGGAAATTTGCAAGATCGTCCTGGAAGCCTACGAGGAGAGCTATCGTCAGGAGCAGGCTAATCCCGGCGGCTTTCGCGAGCAGTCGATTCGCTAAGTGCCGTATACCTGTGCCGGGGGCCATCTTTTACTTTGTCAGGTGGCTCCTGCGTTACAGTACCATTGAGGAGAATGCATC
>CADDYT010000229.1 GCA_902810755.1 Chloroflexota bacterium | reverse complement strand
GCCAGTTTGGCGGTGGACAGCACTTTGGTGATGGCCGCCGTCAGCGTCGTCTTGCCATGGTCGATGTGACCAATCGTTCCCACGTTCACATGGGGTTTCGTTCTCTCAAATTTCTTCTTTGCCATTTGCTAAAGTAGCTCCTTTTTTCAATCCCAGATGGGGTGACAGATCCTTTTAGATACAGGAAATGTTTCTATCTGGCTTGAGTCCCAAACGGGAAGATAAACCCTTGCTTCTTTGCCATTTTGCGAAAGCGGCTTCTGTTGAATGTGTTCTGAAATCAGTTTCAATCCCAGATGGGAAGGTAAACCTTTTCAGATCTGAATATAGACTTACAGCTGCCGCCTTCGTTTCAATCGCAAATGTGATAGTAATGTACAGGGAATGGATCGATCGACTCAGAAGACGGCAGCAAAAGGTTTCTTCCAATCCGTTTCAATCCCGAATGGGATGATGGGAGCCCGTGATGGGAATCGAACCCATGACCCCAGTCTTACCAAGACTGTGCGCTACCGCTGCGCCACACGGGCAATGTAACCGAACGAACAGAAAGATGACACGAGCGAAACGAGATAGAACTGGTGGGCGGTGAAGGATTCGAACCTCCGCAGCTTGCGCGGCTGATTTACAGTCAGCTCCAATTGACCACTCTGGCAACCGCCCCCGTAATATGCAGTTTGCTGTGTACTCAGGCTACCTGCTGGTGGGCAGTGAAGGATTCGAACCTCCGCAGCTTACGCGGCTGATTTACAGTCAGCTCCAATTGACCGCTCTGGCAACTGCCCCTGAAGGTAAGCTTTTCTGTTGTTTGCGCCGATCTAAGTGGATCGTGCGTGACTATTATAGTGGACGTTTTGCGTCCTGTCAAGCATTTTTTTAGGAGCCGCTCCCCATTCCGGGGGAGGGAAGGCCCATAGCCTCGCGCCCGCGAAATCCTGCGCCTGTACCGCCCCCAGCCACTCCACCAGCGCCTGCAGCGTTTCTATCTCTCGCCGCGTGATGTGCTGGTTATGCAGTCGTCGCCGCGCAATCTCCAGATTGACCATTGTTTACCTGTCTCCTCTGCTGTTTTCCCCGTTATCATAACACGCAAAGAGGGCAGAATCATTCCCCCTTTTGCAGGAGGGCCGCCTGTCGTATGCTATACTGGTATATCTACAGGAAAGCTTCAGCATGCATGTTGTCTCTGCGAAGACAGGAGGCGTTATGGATTTTTCAGAGTACAGTGAGTACGACGCGACTGGCCTTGCGCAGTTGATACGGAGCGGGCAGGTCTCGGCTCATGAGGTGGAGCAACTGGCCCGGCAGGCGCTTCTGGAGGTGAATTCGCGCCTGAACGCGCTGGTGGGAGGGCTGTTTGAGGAGGCGCCGGCCGCCGCGAGCGATGGGCCGCTAGCCGGGGTGCCTTTTGTGGTCAAAGACTTTTCGCTGCACGCGGCGGGTGTCAGGACGGCGGTGGGAACGCGACTGGCCGGAGAGGGGATCGTCTTTCCCCATGACACTGACCTGATGGCGCGTTTCAGGCAGGCGGGGCTGGTCACGCTGGGGCGCACGACGACGCCGGAATTTGCTTTCAACGTGACGACGGAGCCGGTTGCCGGTGGCCCCACGCGCAACCCCTGGAATCTCGCGCGCAGTACGGGAGGGTCGAGCGGTGGATCGGCGGCGCTGGTGGCGGCGCGGGCCGTTCCGGTAGCGCACGGCACCGATGGCGCCGGCTCGATTCGCATTCCCGCCGCCTGGTGCGGGCTGGTTGGACTCAAACCCACACGCGGGCGCATTCCACCGGGGCCGGATGCCGATGAACGTCTCTGCGGGCTGGGTGTTGATTTCGCCCTGGCGCGCACGGTGCGCGATGTCGCGGTTCTGCTTGACGCGGTGTGTGGCCCGGGCAACGGAGATAAATATTTTGCCGCTCCGCCAGAGCGGCCCTACACGCAGGAGGTGGTGACTCCACCAGGCCGCCTGCGCATCGCCATGACGACGCGTGCATGGTCCGGCTCGCCCGTTGACGGCGAGTACGCGGAGGCCGTCGCGATGGTCTGCCGCGAGCTGGCCGCGCTGGGCCATGATGTCGAGGAAGCCAGCCCGCACATCGACTGGGAAGCTTTCATCGACGCCAACGTGCCGATCTGGACAGCCTCGCTCGCCGACAGCGCGCTGAGCATCGCTCGCGCTGTCGGCGTTGATCTCGGCCCCGATGTCCTGGAAGCGGTGACGCTCGCCAGTGTGGAGTACGGGCAGCGGCTCTCGGCGATCGATCTGCTGCGCGCGCTCAAGCTCTGCGGCGCCATTACCAGAGGGGTCAGCCCGTTCTTCCGCTCCTACGACGTGCTGGTGACGCCGACCGTCGCGGGGCCGCCGCCGCTGCTCGGCACCGTCAACCAGAACGAGCCAGGCATCGATCCCAGAGAATGGCTGAACAGGCTGTTCGCGCTGATCCCCTTCACGCCGCTTTTCAACATGACGGGTCAGCCGGCTATCAGTTTGCCTCTGGGCCACTCAAACGAGGGCTTGCCCATCGGCGTGCAATTTGTCGCGCGCTATGGCGACGAGGCTACCCTCCTGCGACTGGCCGCGCAGCTTGAGCAGGCATTCCCCTGGTCGCAACGCCGCCCCTCGCTCTCATGAAAACGCTCTGGGACACATCGGCGCCTACGGATTCGGGTACCGGCTGTCGTTTCACGAACCGCCGGTCGCTCTGGCCTTCTGGATAGCCTGCCAGACGTTGTTGGGCGTCAGCGGGACATCCAGAGAGGTGACGCCCAGCGGGAGGAGCGCGTCGATAACGGCGTTGGCGACCGCAGCAGGGGCGGCTACTGTGCCTGCCTCGCCTGCGCCTTTGACGCCGAGAACGTTGAGCGGGCTGGGTGTCTCGGTCAGCGTCAGCTCGAAGGATGGCACTTCGGCGGCGATGGGGACGGCGTAGTCCATCAGGGTGGCGCTGAGAACCTGGCCGCTGGCGTCGTAGGCCATCTGCTCGAAGAGGGCCTGGCCGATACCCTGCGTGATGGCCCCGTGTGTCTGGCCCTCGACCAGCGTGGGGATAAGCACGTGGCCGTAGTCATCGACGGCGACGTAGCGTTGGAACTTCACCTCGCCGGTCTCCGGGTCGACCTGCACGACGGCAAGGTGCGCGCCGAAGGGATAGGAGAGATCGGCAGGCTCGAAGCCCTGCATGCTGCACAGCCCCTTGAGCAGTTCTTTCTGAAGATCTTCGGGGAACTGCTCTTTCTGCGCGGGGTCCTCGGCGATGGCGGCCAGCTGGGCGAAGGTGTAGGCTTTGCCGGGAACGCCGGAGACCTGCACGCGCCCCTCGCGCAGTTCCAGATCGCTCTCGCCCACTTCGAGCAGGTGCGAGGCCAGCTTGAGCATCTGCGCCTTGACCGCGCGGGCCGACTGCGCGAGTGCGACGCCGCCCACGCCCATGCTGCGGCTGGCAAAGGTCGCCAGTGAATGGCTGTTGGGCGTGTCTCCAATGTAGACCTCAACCTGCTCAATGGGAACCCCGAACTCGCGGGCAACAATCGTGGCGAACGAGGTGACATGGCCCTGCCCGCTATCCACCGACGCGCTCTCGACCAGAATCTTGCCGTCCGGGCTGATGCGCACCTGCCCGCTATCCGGCTGCCCGCTCATGCCCTGTCCGCCTATCGCCGTACTCTCGATATAGACACACAGCCCGATGCCCATGTACTGCCCCTGCGCGCGGCGGCGAGCCTGTTCAGCGCGCAGCTCCCCATAGTTCGCGGCAGCCAGCAGGGTATCCAGAGCGTAATTGTACGCGCCGGAGTCATAGGTCGTGCTGGTGGCAGTGGTGTAGGGGAAGGCCTCGGCGGGGATCAGGTTGCGTTTGCGTACCTCAACGGGGTCGAGAGAGAGTTCGTGCGCGATAGCATCCATCGTGCGTTCGATATAGTAGCAGGCTTCCGGTCGTCCGGCTCCGCGATAGGGGCCGGTGGGAACGGCGTTGGTTTTCACGCCATGCACAATCGTTGTGATCGCCGGAATGGCGTAGGTGCCGGAGATCATGGAAGCGGTTGAATCGACGCTGAGGATGCTATAATCGCCGGGATAGGCGCCCAGGTCGGCGAAGAACTCGGCTTTGAGGGCCAGCACAGCGCCATCCCTGCGCACGGCGGCCTGGATGCTGGCATGCTGGCCCCGGCCATGCCCCATCGAGACGATATTGTCCTCGCGACTCTCCAGCCAGCGTACCGGGCGTTGCAACTTCTGCGCTATGAAGGCCGTGACGACCTCTTCCCCGGATAGCCGGGTCTTGCCGCCAAAAGCGCCCCCGACATGCGGCACGGTGATCTTGATATCCGTCGGAGATATATGTAGCATTGTCGCCAGCTGGATGCGAGTCAGAAAGATCGACTGGTTGGAGATGGTGACTGAAAGCGTGCCATCAGGGTGTCCTTCGGCGATAATGCCGCGCGGCTCCATCGGCACCAGCGCGAGGCGCGGCAGCCGCATATACAGCGAGACGACCTTATCGGCCTGCGCGAAGCCTGCCTCGACATCGCCAATCGTCTTCTCTCTGGTCGAAGTAATATTGGTATGTTCGTTGAAAATCTTCGGCCCGTCCGCCTGCAGCGCGACATCCAGCCCGCCGACGGAGGGTAGCGGCTCGTAATCGACATCTACCATTTCGGCTGCCTCGAATGCCGCAATCTCGTTCTCGGCCACCACCGCCGCTACCGGCTCACCGGCATAATTAACCTCATCACGTGGCAGAACCGGCTGTGGCACCCATGCCGAACCGGGAAATAAATTGGTAAGCAACCCGCCAAGATGCGCGGTATCCGTCCCCGTTACCACCGCCACCACGCCCGGCTGGGCCAGCGCCCGCTGCGCATCAATCGAGACGATACGGGCATGAGGATAGGGGCTGCGCACAAAGCTAATGGAGAGCATACCCGGACGACGAATATCGCCGACATACTGCCCGCGCCCGGTCAGTAACACCGGGTCCTCGCGCCGCAGCACCTTTTGCTCCGGCGTCGGCTCCTGTGACCGTTCTTTTGTCGTTGCCTCGCTCATAGAACTCCTCCTCTTCTGCTGATCTCTTGACTGCTGAATCCGCAAACAATCCTTTGCTGCCTGTTTACTGACTTCCCGACTGGCACCAATCCCCTGATTGCGCTACCTCAAGATTACATGCTGAAGTATGGCTATGTCAATGTGCGATTGGGAGATACGTAGCCGTCTCTCTAATGGAAGAATTGCGCGAGTCATTTTTCACATTAGCGGAGGTGAAATGATTCTGCTGCATGCGTTTATTAAGAAAACCCAACAGACTCCACAACAAGACCTGGAGTTAGCAGATAGGCGCAGAAGGGAGTATGATAGCAATGCCCGAAAATCCTAATAGAGGCTCCTCTTTTGAGGACTTTCTGAAAGAGGAAGGTATCCTTGATGCATCGAATGCAATCGCAGTAAAAAGGGTACTGGCGTGGCAGATCGAGGAGGCGATGCGCACGCAACATATTACGAAGTCAGCTATGGCTGCTCGTATGCACACAAGCAGGTCACAACTCGAACGGCTTCTTGACCCTGAAAAGACAGGGGTATCACTGGAAACGATGCAACGTGCCGCTGCCGTTGTAGGCAGAGAGCTACGGATTGAACTGGTTTAAGCATATCCTCTCGCGAGCAATCTCCAGTTCATAGCGTTTTTGCAGATTCATCCAGAAAGCTGCACTCACCCCGTCGCGGGCCCCCGCCCCCGTCCCCAGGCCACCCGCCAGGGGTGGCCCTACTATATAATACGCCATAATACGCCCGCCCCTATCACCACTCATGTCGCACTGCGTCGCGTTATGAAAGGATGTCAGAGCTGCTCGATATTCACCATTTCCAGACTGGCATGGATCAAGCGCCAGCAGGCGAAGTTTGAAAGCCAGGAACGCCAGGCCGCCCGCGAGTTCGTCTCCGGCGAGAGCCACTACTATCAGGGCAACCGCTACCTGCTCAACGTGATCTACCGCGAAGGCGCGCCAGAGGTGATCATTCGTAACAACAAAACAATGGATCTCTACGTGCGCCCCGGTAGCGATACCGCCCGGCGCGAGCGCGTCCTGCTCGGCTGGTATCGCCAGCGCCTCCTGGTATCGCCATCGCCTCAAAGAAGAAGTTACCCCCTGATCGCTAAATGGGAAATCACCATCGGCGTGGAAGTAGCCGAATGGGGCATCAAGCAGATGAAAACAAAATGGGGTACCTGCAATATCGAGGCCCAGCGCATCTGGCTCAACCTTGAACTCATCAAAAAAACTCTCCACTGCTCTGAATAATCAAAACAGCAGCCGA
>CADDYT010000228.1 GCA_902810755.1 Chloroflexota bacterium | reverse complement strand
TTTGTGGGAGCATGGAACGGGGAAATGGTTGCATTCAAACGTCTGGTTTCCAGAAGCTCCGGTCAGCGCCAACGATGATAGCCTCTTCACCGCTTCTCACGAGGCAAAATACCAGAAGAGCAGATAACGCCGACGCATCGAAACGAGGATGCCGGGTGTCCGCAAGGTATTTTCCGCGTGGAAAGTGGAATTACAGGAAGCTTATCATGTTACGCTCTACCTACCTCTGGTTTATCTGCTAAAAATTGCTTGAAACTCTCTCTTAAGGTACACGAATACGCGCCAAAAGTCAAGGGTGGCTTAAAGGCCAAGTCTGAACACTTACTTAAGGGCAGGCCAGAGGAGCATGTCTGGCTTCTTCAGGCTAAACGCTTGCTTGACATCTGGCGTGTATGGTGTTATAGTCGCAGTAAGCAAAAGATGATGCAATGGCGATGAGAGGGACAGGTTGAGTGTCTTACCGGCGTTCAGAGAGCGATGCGTCTGCTGCGAGCATTGCCGCCGGGTCACTCAATGACCCCCTTGAGCCAGCCGGTGAACCACCCCGTGTAAGCCCGGGGTGCAGTAGCAGGCTGCGGGCCGCGCCCGTTGTAGCGCGACGGTTTACCCCATATATATGGGGCGGAACCGATAAAGGCCCTTGCGCCGTGTGCCGCGTTTTCGCGAGCGAGGCAGTATGGCGCGGGGTAAATGGTGGTGGCACCACGACAGGCATTTTGCCCTCGTCCTCCAATGGGACGAGGGTTTTTGTTTTTGGAACGGAAAAGGAGATTGGAGATGGAACGAATTCGTACTGGCGAGGTGGGCCAGCACGTGGGCGAGCGCGTGCGCGTAGCGGGCTGGTTGCAATCGAACCGGCGACTGGGCGGCATCAATTTTCTGGTGCTGCGCGACGGCTGGGGCAGCGTGCAGGCGGTAGCCGAGAGCGAGGCCGAACTGGCTCCGCTCGCCGAAAGCGAGGCCGGGCTGGAAAGTGTGGTGGAGATCGAGGGGCAGGTCGTGAGCGAGGCGCAGGCCCCCGGCGGCGTGGAACTGCACAACCTGCAAATTGAGGTGGTGACGCCCGTAAAGGAGCCAACGCCGCTGCCGCTCAACAAGCGCAGGCTGAACGCGCACATCAACACGCTGCTCGACCATGCCGTTGTGGCCAACCGGCATCCGACCCGGCGCGCCATTTTGCGCCTGGCTTCGGGCGTGATGAGCAGTTTCCGCCAGACGCTGACGGCGCGCGGCTTCACCGAGATTCAGACGCCAAAGATCGTGGCCTCGGCAACGGAGAGCGGGGCCAACGTCTTCAAAATTGGCTACTTCGGGCGCGACGCCTACCTGGCGCAAAGCCCGCAGTTCTACAAGCAGATCATGGTGGGCGTTTTCGAGCGCGTCTTCGAGGTGGGGCCGGTCTTCCGCGCCGAGCCGCACGACACCACGCGCCACCTTAACGAATACGTCAGCCTGGACGCCGAAATGGGTTTCATCGAGAACCACTTCACGATTATGGCCCTGCTGCGTGACATCCTGGCCGACATGGTCGAGACCTTCCGCACGCAGTACCCGGCGGAACTGGAACTGTTGCGCGTCGAGCTGCCGGTCGTGCCGGAACGCATCCCGCACATCCACTTCTCCGAGGCGCAGGAGCTGATTTTCAAGCTGCACGGCGTGGATGTGCGCGGCGAACCAGACCTCTCCCCGCAGGACGAACGCTGGCTCGGCGAGTGGGCCATGCAGCAATATGGCAGCGACTTCCTCTTCGTGACCGGCTATCCGATGCGCAAGCGCCCATTCTACACGCACCCGGAGCCGGGCAGGCCAGAATATTCCAATTCGTTCGACCTGCTCTTTCGCGGCACCGAGCTGGTCACGGGCGGGCAGCGCCTGCACCGCTACGAAGACTACCTGGCGGCGCTGGAGAAGGCCAACCTGCCCGTCGAGCCGTTCGAGGCGTACCTTGAGGCGTTCAAATACGGCATGCCCCCGCACGGCGGCTTCGCCATCGGCCTCGAACGCCTGCTGATGCAACTGACGGGCGCGCCCAACGTTAAGCTGGTCACGACCTTCCCGCGCGACCTGAACCGGCTGACGCCGTAGTCAGTGACCGTCGCCGCTCCGTGAGAAGCTGCTGCGCCAGCCCACGATGGTTGTCAGTTGGTCGGCCAGCGTCTTTTCCTCGCTATCGGCCAGAGGCAGGTCTGGCTGAAGGTGATGGGCGGCAGCGTTGACGGCCAGCATGACGCCGAAGCGTTCGAGGAAGATGGCGGTTTGCCCGCCAGTGGAAGTGGCGTTATCAATGATGAGCGGCAGAGTAACGACACAGCCAGCAGCAGGGTTCGCGCCGGAGACGTAATGGATCTGCTGCGGGGAGGCGTTGAGCAGGGAAGAGGAATACGCAGATAACCCGGCGAACACGTTCTGCGCGGCCACGCAGGCGGGATCATCGGCCAGCTGGATGTTCTCGCCTATGGGCTGGCCCAGGTCTCCACTGTCCACGATGGTGGGGGAAGGCAGGTCAGAGCCGAGCAGCGGGCGAATGTGCCAGCCATCATGCTGCCACGTGATGCTGAGCAATGTAAGCTGGTCAGTCATAGAAGCAAAGTTGACCGAACTGTTATCGATGGGCTGATCGCTGGCGATGGGCTGACCTTGCAGCGTGGTGTAATCCCAGGAGAGATGAGTCTGAGCGAATGCAAACCAGCCTGGCTCCTGTGGTATGCCCTGCGCATTCCAGGGGATGGTGCAGAGTTGCGCGCAGTTCTGTTCGGCAAGCGTACAGGTCTGCGGGAACATGACCTCTGTGTCCAGCGCACAATTGGCATCGCTGTCTGTGTCAAGCGAGAGGCGCAGCGTCGCCTGCAAGGGCTGCGTTGCCACCAGCGTGCCATTGCCGGTGAAATAACGTTCGCCCGGCAGCACCCTCTGGCTGGCCGGGATGCTATCGAAGCTGGCCTGAATAGCATTTTTCAAAGCAAGCTGTTGCGCAGCAGACAGTGTGAGCAGCGATTCGTGCAACAGGATGATCTGCAGACCAACGGACGAGCCAGGCGGCGTAATCTCTTCACGGGCAAACTTGCAGGAGTCACCGACTGCGTAGGGAATGGAGATGCGGCAAGATTGCGGCTGGAACGGGGCGGCGCGCCAGGTGATGAGATGATGGCCGGGCTTGAGCGTGAGCGAACTCGCTCTCTCTGCCCCTGGCGGCTCAACACGCTGTCCATCGATGAAGATCTGCGTCCAGGGAACGTCTGCCCGCAGGAAGAAGTCGTTATAGCCCGGCGGCAGCACAGCGTCTTGCCGCTCTCCGGCAGGGCCGCCGGGAAGAGGAAAACTGGAGCGCGCGACCATCACCAGCAAGATGATGACGCTCACAATAATAGCGACAGACATCACTGGCCCGCGCCAGCGCGCAGCCAGCGCCATCAAAGCCTTCGCAAGCAGCGAGGGAGCCTGCCCGCCAACAGCGGTATCGGCTCCCTCCTCCAGTGAAACCATCTCAACGTCCAGATCGTCAGGTAACCGATCCCTTTCCGCGTCTTCCATTGTCTCCTTCCCTCCGAGCAATTTTACGCGCATATCACAACATATCACAAGTGTAATCGGAGCGGAAGACGGTTGTCAATGCCCGTATCAGGGAACGCCGCCCACAGGCCACCCGCAAGGGGTGGCCCCCAGAAGCGTTCACTTCAGGCCGCCCCAGGCCACCCGCAAGGGGTGGCCCTACTATACGCGACCGTCTACCGCGCCATTTATCCCAAGTATAATCTGGGCCAGGCCAGCCGCCAGGGCTGGCCCTACTCTCCACGACTCCTTTCCAGGCAGCACGAGCCGCCCGTATATAGTAGGGCCACCTCTTGCGGCTGGCCTGCCCGGCGCGGCGTCGGTGGCCTGCGTCGCGCTCGCACGGGCTTAAGTTAACGCTTCTGAGGGCCACCTCTTGCGGCTGGCCTGCATGCGGCTGGCCTGTGGGATACGATGGGTGTTCTCTACTATTATAATAATACATCCAATCTCTACTATTGTTACTGGTTAGCCGGTTGCTCGTTCAATAATACAGGGAAAAGGAATGACACGAGGGAAAAAGGGGAATTGCTTGATTGTAACCTGAGAAGGGGTGTGTCGTTATGTACGGGGGAAACCGGGCCGAGGGGGAAGGCCGGGGTGGGGTTAGCCTGCCGGGAAGGATGATTGGCAACTACCGGCTGCTACACCCGCTGGGACGGGGGCGCACAGGCGAAGTCTATCTGGCCAAGCATACACAAACCGGGACGCTGGCCGCCGTCAAGGTGCTTCTGCTGCACCTGATGAACGAAGAACGGCGCGCATTCCTTGACGGGATGCAACGTATTGCCATGCTCAAGCATCCTGACGCTGCAAATATCCTCGAATATGGCATTGTGGGCGATATGCCGTATCTTGTCATGACCTACGCACCTCACGGAACACTCTCCTATCTGCTGCGCGCGCCGCAGCCAGCGGAAAAAATCTTGCCCTATGTTGAACAGGTCGCTGATGTGCTGCACAGCGCGCACGAGCAGGGACTGCTGCACCTCGATTTACAGCCGGGCAACCTGCTGCTGGGCGAACATTACGAACTGCTGGTCAGCGGCATCGGCCTGACGCTGCTGGTGCAGGGGATGCGTTCGGCCAGTGCGCTGGATGTTGTTGGCAACGTGCTATACCTCTCGCCGGAACAGTTGCGCGGCCAGGCAGGCCCGGCCAGCGATCAGTATACGCTTGGGGTCATTGTCTACGAGTGGCTCTGCGGCCAGTGTCCGTTTCAGGGAACCTTCATTGAGGTAGGCAAGCAGCACCTGCGCAGCCCGGTGCCATCTTTACGCGCCAGAGTTCCCGCGCTTTCGCCACAGATCGAGCAGGTGGTTGCGCGGGCGCTGGCAAAGGAGCCGCAGGCGCGTTTTGAAAGCGTCAAGGCCTTCGCGCACGCCTTTGAAAAAGCATGCCAGCCGCAGGCATTTCCGCCGTTCTCGCTCTCCAACGTCCTTGCTCACCTGGCTGCCGCTGAGCCTGCCGATCTGGCAGACAGGCCAACAGCAGACGCGCTCCCTGCTGCAGCCGCACCGATACTAACGTATGTAGAGCCAGCATTGCCGACAACGCCACCTGCCTTCTCGCCGGGGCCAGAGCCGTCACCGGTACCGGTGAATGTCCTGTCGACGCCGATCACGCCGCCGCTCGCAGGAGTGATGCCGTATGAGCCAGCTCCGTTTGTGCGCGAGGAGCCTTACAGCCCGCCAACCGGCTCCGTAGGGAACGCGCCACCGGCACACGTGGGGCCAGAAGCAAGAGAGATGAAGAGAGGCAATCCGGCGTTCAACAGGCCATCATCCCTCTCAGGGATCAGCCTGGCAGCGCGCCCATCGATGGCGTATGTCAATAAGCACCTGCCGCCGCGCCCCGATATGTATGTGCAGCGTTTCTCGCGACGCACGGTCGTGCTGGGGCTGGCCGGGCTGGTGGGGCTCGCGGCGGCAGGCGGAGGCGTGGCATGGTACCTGCTGCAGCCGCGCGCGCCCACTCCGGGCAGTCTGCTCTATACCTACACGGGACACGCGAATCAGGTTCTCACGGTGGCATGGTCGCCCGCCCCTGCTGGCAATGCGAACGTCTCGCCGCGCATCGCTTCCGGCTCGCTGGATCATACCGTGCAGGTCTGGGATGCCCTCAGCGGCGACCATACCTTTACCTACAGGGGCCATAGCGGGGGAGTCGAGGTTGCGGCATGGTCGCCGGACGGCAAAACCATTGCTTCGGGCGGAACCGACCGGCAGGTGCAGGTCTGGCGGGCGGCGACGGGCCAGCGCCTGCTCACCTATAGCGGCCACAAAGATGGCGTGCTGGCGCTGGCATGGTCGCCGGACGGCAAATATATCGCCTCGGCGGGCAAGGATGCGACGGTACAGGTCTGGGATACGCGCCAGGGACACCGGCTATTGACCTACACGCATCACAAAGACTGGGTAGGGGCGGTGGCATGGTCGCCGGACGGCAAGTATATCGCTTCCGCCAGCGCGGACAGGACGGTGCAGGTCTGGGATGCCCTCAAAGGCCATCAGTTGCAGACCTGTTCCGGTCACAAAAACAAGGTCTGGGCGGTGGCATGGGCAGGCGATAGCCAGCGTCTGGCCTCTGGCGGCGATGACAGGACAGTACAGGTCTGGCAGGCCGCGACCGGCCACCCGCTCTACGTCTATCGCGGCCATAGCAGCCCTGTCGAGACGGTGGCGTGGTCGCCGGACGGCAAGCGTATAGCTTCCGGGGGCGAGGATAAAACGGTGCAGGTGTGGGACGCGACAGGCGGGGCCAACGCCTTCACCTACAATGGCCATCTCGGCACCGTCTGGGCGGTAGCATGGGCCGCCGATGGCAGCAAAATTGCCTCCGCCAGCCTCGACCATACCGTGCAGGTCTGGCAGGCGGTATGATCTG
>CADDYT010000227.1 GCA_902810755.1 Chloroflexota bacterium | reverse complement strand
CGGCTGGCCTGCTCTCGGCTGGCCTGCGGGGGCGGCGTGACCTGCGCGGCGGCGTGACCTGCGCGGCGGCTGGCCTGGAGTCGCGGCCTGCGGCATACCGGGTGGCCTACGGGTTTTCGCGTCTGCCGCCCAGCGGGAAGCGATCCCAGGGGTTTTCGTTGGCGGTGATACGGTAGCCATCGGGGTCGGCGAAGACGAAGGCGCGCCCGAACGGACTATCGTAGGGCGGCGTGATGATGCGCGCACCCGCTTCCAGCAGCCTGGCGTGCAGCGCATCGACGGAATCGCAATCGATCCAGAGCGTCACACCCTGGCCTGGTTGTGGCGCTTCATCCAGATTCACCCGCCCTGCGCTCAACCCGAAGGGGATTGAGTTGGTATCGAAGAGGACGAAATCGGGCGTGTTGAAGCGTTCATCGATGGTCAGGCCCAGCATCTCGGTGTAGAACGTGCACGAGGCAGAAAGGTTGCGCACCTGCAAGCTGATAAAATCGGGTCCGAGCAGTTTTGCCATGAGCGTTCCTTCCTTTCAAAACTGAGGCTATCGACAGCCTTGATCTTTTTCATGTCCATAGTTTACCCGGTGCCAGTGACAACAGTATGTCAGCAGCGCGACGACTTTTTCAGGTGCAACAAAAAAGCTGGAAGGCCCCTCTGTCATGCTGAGTGAAGCAAAGCATCTGATCGCGCCATTCTGAGTAGCGGCGTCTGCCAGACGCTTCGCTCCACTCAGCATGACAGGGGACTGCGCGGAGTAGCGATTCCGCTAGTGACCGCGCACGGCGGAGGGAAGAACGCGCAGGGCAACGGAATAGCGAGCGGCGAAGTTTTCTGGCGTGCCAAAGCTGCGAGCGATGAAGGAGCTGTACTTCTCGACATAGGCCGCTACCTGATCGGCAGGCAGTTCATCAGGGCTGAAACGCGCCTGGCCGGTGAAGACGATGATATCGCCGCCGGAACCATTGCCATCGAAGTTGAGAGAGACACGAGGATTTTGCTGCAGATGCTGCAAACGTTTCGCGCCATTGAGACTGTAAATAAGAAACTCCGAGCTGGCCTCATCCCACAGGAACCAGACAGGAGTTGGCTGCGGCGTGCCTTTCTCGTCAACAGTGGTGAACCAGATAATGCGCTCATCACGCAGGCGGCGCGCCACTTTCTCGCCAAAAGACGTCGATGGATCTGGAAGCTGAAATGCCATGGATTTTGCCTTTCTTCAGAAATGATGATTTGCTGCCACAATCTTATCTTGACCGATCTCTTTATACGCTAAAGTGTTTCCGGTCAGGAAGCCATCATCAGATAGCTTCCTTTATGAGAACCACAATCACCATACTAGATATTTCCATTGACCGGTTCTGCCCGCTATGACAGTACAACGGTACAGGACAGAAGAAAGCGCGAATGATTGTAGTGATTGGAGACAAAGGAGAAAGAAGCTAGCTGAATCATCGGGTTGGAGCAGCAACAAAAATGGGATATACTATCTCCATGCAGAACAAACTCTTCCAACCGCTGCGTCTGGGGCCGCGAGAGGCGAGCAACCGGATTATTTTTGGCAGCCATACGACAAATTTTGGGCGCAAGAACGTGCTGAGCGAGCGGCACGCGCAGTATTATGCGGCGCGTGCGGAGGGCGGCGCGGGCATCATTGTGCTAGAGGAGCATATTGTCCATCCCTCGGACTGGCCGTATCAGTATGCATTGCAGGGCTATTTGCCGGAGACGGTACAGGCGATTGCCGCCGTTACGGAACGCATTCACGCGCATGGGGCGCTGGCGCTAGTGCAGTTGAACCATAACGGGCAGCAATCGGTGAGCGATCACCGGCAGGCGGAGTTGTGGGCGCCCTCGGCGGTGCCAGATGTCTCGTCGCGCGAAGTGCCGAAGGCGATGGAACTGGCCGACATACGCGCCGTTATTGATGGCTTCGGACTGGTAGCAAGACACGCTGCTCAGGGCAACGCTGACGGTGTGGAGCTACAGATAGCTGATCGCTCGCTGCTGCGCCAGTTTCTTTCGCCGCTCACCAACCAGCGCGGCGATGCCTATGGCGGCTCGCTGGAAAATCGTCTGCGTTTTGTCCAGGAAACCATCGAGGTGGTAGATGCTGCGCTGGGCAGCGAGCGCGTGCTGGGCGTGCGGATGTGCGGAGACGAACTGGCTCCCTGGGGAGGACTGACATCGGAACAATGCCTTGAGATCGCATGCCAGCTCGCTGAGACGGGTCGCGTCGATTATTTCACTATCACTATGGGCAGCATCTTCAGCGCGCACATGTTTCCCTTCCACGCCTCGATGGCAACGCCGCCGGGTTATGCCGTTCACCTTGCCGCCGCGCTCAAAGCCGCCGTCTCCATCCCTGTCTTCGCAGCAGGCCGCATCATGAACGCAGAGCAGGCAGAGCGCATACTGATTGAAGAACAGGCCGATGGTGTTGAGATGATTCGCCCGTTGATCGCCGACCCCAACCTGCCCCGTCTCTCACGGGAAGGACATGCCGCAGACGTGCGCCCCTGCCTTGCATGCAATCAGGGCTGCCAGGTGCGCTCAACCATGAATGTGCAACTGGGCTGCAATGTCAATCCCGATGTTGTGCAGGCCACGCCCATCTTGCTCGAGCGCGAGACAATCGACAGGGCGAAGCGAGCGCCGGTGCTGATCGTCGGCGGTGGCCCTGCAGGCATGGAGGCGGCGCGCACTGCCGCTTTGCGCGGGCGGCGGGTGGTACTCTATGAACGTGAGCAAGCGTTGGGCGGCACGGTGGCGCTGGCGGCAAAAGCTCCCATGCGGGAAGAACTGCGCGCCATCACCGATTACTTGCGAGAGCAGCTTGAAAAGCTGGACGTGGAGATCCACCTGGGGAGCGAGATGACGACGGACATGATCCTGGCGCAGCGACCAGAAACCGTCGTCATCGCCACAGGGGCGCAGCCAGGGCCGGGCTTGCTGCCCATCGCCGGGCGCGACCTGCCGCACGTCATTGATGTGCGCCGTCTCCTGCGCGGCGAGCGACCGAACGGGCAGCGCGTAGTGGTGATCGATGAGACAGGCGGACACGGCACGCTTTCGGTCGCGGAACTGCTGGCCTCTGAAGGGCGCAGCGTCGAGATTATCACAGAAGACTGGTACGTAGGACGCGATCTTGTCGCCACCCACGATTTCGTCGGCTGGATGCAGCGCGTGCTGGCACGCGGCGTAGCAATGACGACGCATACAAGCGTGGCGCGTATCGAGCCGGGGCAGGTCATCGCCACCGACCGCTTCGCGGCAGGCGAGCGCGCCATTCCCGCCGACGTGGTGGTACTCGGCACCTATGATCGTCCGGCGCAGGAACTCTACTACGCCCTCAAAGGCCGCGTGCCGCGCCTCTATCGCGCCGGTGATTGTGTCTCCCCGCGTCGCATCGAACATGCCATTACCGAAGGCCGTCAAATCGGCGAATCATGTTGAACATCGTATAATACTGTTTCAGGAAAGGAGTGATATGTCTTTATGCGGTGCAGTGAGCCGGTTATCTCATAGGAGCATATCATCCTGTCCCTGAAATAGTATCATGCTCGCTCCTTGAGCGAGCGCCCGTATATAGTAGGGGCAACCCTTGCGGTTGCCCTGGCCCTTGCGGTTGCCCTGGCCCTTGCGGTTACCCTGGGTGGGGCGGTTGCCCTGGCCCTTGCGGTTGCCCTGGGTGGGGCGGTTACCCTTGGTTGGGCGGTTCGCGTGGGACGGCGCTCGCCTGGATTGTTGATAGGACAGGATCATGGCAGGGCAATACCAGTATTTATTCACACCCATACGTATCGGGCAAACGATTGTACCGAACCGCATTGTCTTCGCGGCTCACCTGACAAATCTGGCGGAAGAGAACATGCCGGGGCCGCGACTGACTGCCTA
This sequence comes from Chloroflexota bacterium, assembly GCA_902810755.1. The sequence continues at coordinate 2,715 of CADDYT010000227.1, read as the reverse complement.
TTACGCGGAACGGGCAAAGGGCGGCTGTGGGCTGATTATCACGGAGGAGCAGTCGGTTCACCCCAGCGACTGGGCGTATCAGCCGCTGATTCACGGCTTTGATCCGAAGGTGGTTCCCCATTACCGGCGCATGACGCGGGCTGTGCATGAGTATGGGACGCGCATCTTCGCGCAGTTGAATCACAATGGCATGCAGGCCAGCAGTATCTATTCGCGCCGCCCCGTGTTGGGGCCATCTCCGCTGGTTGATCCCATTCATCGTGAAATGTGCAAGGAGATCGAGCCGGAAGAGATCGCCGAGATTGTGCGCGGCTACGCGCTCGTAGCCCGGCACGTGCGCGAGGGCGGCTTTGACGGCGCGGAGCTGCAATCCTCGCATAGTTCGCTGATCCGGCAGTTTTTCTCACCCTACTTCAACCGGCGTGATGATGCCTATGGCGGCTCGCTGGAGAACCGCATGCGCTTCGCTCTGGAAGTGATTCAGGCCGTGCGCGCCGAGGTTGGCCGCGACTTCACGCTCGGCATCCGGCTCTGCGGCGATGAACTGATTCCGGCTGGCCTGACGCTGGATGATGTGCGCAAGATTGCACGCCGCCTGGAAGCAACGGGCCAGCTTGATTTCATCAACACCAGCATTGGCGAGTTTCACAACCTCTACATGGTTGAAGGCTCCATGCACACGCCGCCCGGTTACCAGCTTTTCGTCTCGGCGGGCATCCGCGAGGTAGTCAAGCTGCCGGTCTTCTGTACGGGCCGCATTAAAGATCCTGTGCAGGCCGAACGCATCCTGCGCGAAGGACTGGCCGACATGGTAGACGTGGTGCGCGGGCAGATCTGCGACCCCGAATTTACGCGCAAAGCCCGCGAGGGACGCACCGAATCCATCCGCCTCTGCATCTCCTGCAACCAGTATTGCATCGGGCGCATGGGCCTGAACCTCAGCCTGGGTTGCATCCAGACGCCCGCGACGGGCAACGAACTGCGCTTTCCGCGCTTGCAGCCGCCACAGAATCTCAAACGCAGACCCACGCTGCTGGTCGTGGGAGGCGGTCCGGGCGGCATGCAGGCGGCAAAAGTGGCGGCGCAGCGCGGCTTTCGTGTCAGGCTCTACGAGCGGCAGCAGGAACTGGGCGGCCAGGTCAACCTGCTGGTGCGCGTGCCGGGCCGCGTCGAGTTCGGCGACTCCATCCGCAACCTGCAGCGCGACCTTCTCGAAGCAGGCGTCGAAGTTCACCCCGCAACAGAGGTGACGGCGGAGATGATCGAGCGCGAGCAGCCAGATGCCGTTATTCTCGCCACCGGCTCGCTGCCCATGCTGCCGCCGATACCGGGAGCCGACCTGCCGCACGTGGCAACCGTCTGGCAGGTTCTCACCGGCGAAAAGAGCGCGCAACCGGGCGAAAGCGTACTCATCTACGATCAGATCGGCTTCCATCAGGCAACCAGCGTGGCCGAACTGCTGGCGGAAAAAGGCTGCAACGTCGAGGTAGTCACGGGCCAATTCTACGTCGGCGGCGATCTGGGCATCACGCTCGACCTCGAACTCTGGTACCGACGCATGCTGGCAAAAAACACGAAGCTGACGCCCAACCATTTCCTGCTCAGTCTGGGACCGAACAGCGCCACCATCATGAACAACTACACCGGGCAAACGCGCCAGCTTGAACCGCTCGCCCTCGCCGTCATGGCCACCCCACAGGTCGCCAACGATAGCCTCTACCACCAGCTTCAAGGTAAAGTCAAACAACTCTCCCGCGTCGGCGACTGTATCGCCCCGCGCAGAGTGGAACATGCAATCCTTGATGGTGAACGAGCAGCCAGAAGCCTTGAAATTGCTGTCTGAAGGCTCCCAACGGGTCATGCTGAGCGGCAGCGAAGCATCTTCGGCCACCACTTTTGAGAAGGACAGCATCGGATGCTTCGTTGCCGCTCAGCATGACATATCCAGGATTGTTTTCAATGCCATGCAGATCAGACGAAAGCCAGATCACAGATATCTTCTTGATAGAGATACATGGTCGGCGAGAAAACGGTCTCTTGCTCTACCCGGAGTGAGAAGCGCAGTACCAGAGGGCAGCAGGTCGTACTCAAGAAAAATGGTGAGCGCAAGGGCAACCAGCATGATGACAACCTGCTGCTGACAGGCAGAACTAAACGCGCTCAGCTTCGCTATGATTTCATGGTAAGCAACCGGCGATAGATGAATGTCAATGGGAAACGTTGCAAGCAATGCTTCCCACCTGACTAACGCATTCAACGTCATAAGGAAGGAGACTGTGCTAACCGTCAGTGGGAGCAGCACAAAAAAATACTGGTGAAGACGCTGACCTGAAATAAAGAGAGCTACAACGATACGCGCAGCCTCAACAAACAGAGCCAGCGCGCTAGACGCGGCAACGAACGCCCAGGAAAGAGTATCCATAACATCTCGTCTCCTTTTTGCAGAACATAACCAACGATCAAAGCCGAAAACATGCTATATTACTATTGATGACGCATTCTAGCACAATTTCGTTCCCTTAAACTGAAAACGGTGAGGAGGGATATGGCTACTAACGAAGAGAATGCCCCTTTGACCAGAGCAGATGTTGAGCAACTACTCAGCCAGGTTGAGTCTCCTGACCTGCTGGATTTAAGCGCGCGGAACCTGAGAGGCATCAATCTCTCTTACGTTGATTTGCGGGGAGCCAACCTGCGTCATGCAGACCTGCACGA
>CADDYT010000226.1 GCA_902810755.1 Chloroflexota bacterium | reverse complement strand
CCAAAGGGGAGTTGTATCTGTACGCCTGCTACACCCTTCTGACTATTGAGAAAGGAGATAGCAACAGCCGGGGTCGCCCCTTTGATCTCCGAAGCCCATTGCGCAAGCTGCTGAGCGGAAAGGCTGTATGCCCAGATGCCTTTCGTCTCCACGCTCAAATAGAGGATGCCATTTGGCCCCTGCTGTACGAGATGCGGCGACAGGGTCGTCGGTACCCCACGCAACTGGTAGGCAACGCCAAATGTTTGCCTGGCCTCAGCATTGAGCAACTGCGCGGCAACATGGCGAGCCTGCTCGCTGTTATAGACGGTCGCTGTGCCAACTACCACGACCTGCACCGTGACCTGATTCGCCACCGTGCCAGGCTGGCTATCCGCTGTCACCGTCATGCTATAGGCAGGCTGGTTTGCCATAACCTCGTTTGCCCGTAATTGCTTCTCAAGCAGTTTGAGCGCCTGCCGTTCAAGGCCCGGCGCCAGCTGGCTTGAGACCCTGTTCAGGTCGGCCTGCAGAACGAAATGCACCGTGCGCGTATCGACTCCACCGCTAAAAGGCCTCGGGTTGCTGACGGAGAGGCCATCGCAGCAGGAGGTCGCAATAGAGTGTGCGGGAATGTTTCCGGCAGAGCCAGCGTTGACCGCGACAGCCGGAATCGCAAGTGTACCGTTCTGTCCATTCTGCGCCGCTGGCACCTCCGCCGTCTGCGTTGTCTGCACAGCGATACCGGAAGCGGTGGAAAAGGTGGTACCCGCCGCCACCGTCACAGGCACGTGGCTGTTGTTCTCAAAACGCAGTGTGCCGCTCGCCTGTGCGCCTGCAATTGCGCGCGTTCCCGTCGCCTGCGTGGTCTCATTGCCTGTAGCCGAGCTTTGTATGACGCGATCGGGGATGAAGCGCGTTGAGAGGTCTGGCGTCTTAATCGATGGTGAGGCCGTGAGAATATAATTCTCCTGCAATGTCTTCGTCTGTGTGGTGAGAGAGACCACGGCGACCGGCGGCGGCCCAAAGACCGGGAAACCGGCAGGAAAAGGGCTGATGCCAAAAAAGCGCGGCAAAATGAGCAGGAGTAATAATACGACAGGAACCAGCATAGCCGCGAGCATAGGACGGGTGAGCTGTCTGCGCCGGTCGTGTGTATAAAATGGGACAGAATCGGTGACAGGCTTCCTGCCGACAATCGAACCGGTAACGCGCTGCTGAGCCTGTAAGGGAGTTTGAGCCGCTGCCTGCTGAACCCGCACTTTCGGACGCACTGGCGGCGGCTGGGGCAACCGGATCGGCTGTGGTTGTGGCTCCAGTTCCAGAGCCAGCGGCGCCGGTGACTGCGACACCGGTCTTTGCGGGTGTTCAGTGATGACAAAGTCATTCTCTTCAGGCGGCAGGTCATCGTCAGGAATATCTCTCAGCTCTGGCTGCTCGGAAAGGGCGGCTACAAAGGCGCGGCGCAAGTCCGCGATCCGCTGATAGCGATCCTCAGGCTGCTTCGCCATCGCGGTGCGTACCACCTCGTCGAGGGCAGCCGGGAGCGAGGGGTCGCGTTCGCAGGGTGAAGGAATGGGCGCATGTAGATGCATCTGAATAACCTCGATCTCGTCGGGGTCATCATAGGGCAATTCACCGGTGAGCAACTGATAGAGCAGCACGCCGAGCGCGTAGATATCGGTCAGAGGAGTGACAATGCCCACCGTCTGTTCAGGGGCCATGTAGTGAGGCGTCCCCGGCACCTGATCGAGAGGGATGGCTACGCCCACCGGTTCGTTATCACTCTGCTGTGCTGTGCGCACCAGGCCAAAATCAGCCAGATAGACATAAGGGGGGCCGCTGCGCCGTTCTTCCAGCAGCACATTGGAGGATTTGATGTCACGATGAATCAGCCCCTGCTCATGCGCATACTCAACGGCATCGAGCAATTGCTGGTAGATGGAAGCTACGTCATCCAGGGCAGGTAGTTCGCGCTGCAGGTAGCCGGTCAGTGTGCCATCTTCGATGAAGGGCATCACCAGATAGAGCAGACCACGTTCGTCGCCAAACTCGATCAGCGGCAAGATATGCGGGTGGTGCAGGCGAGCGATGGTGCGCGCTTCGCGGGCAAAACGCCGCCGCATCTCGCGATCAACCGCGTAGTCGCCGAGAATGACCTTGATGGCGACGCGGCGGTCAAATGCCGTGCGCTGCCGCCCCTCATAAACGGCTCCCATGCCGCCGACGCGGATACGCCGGACGATATCATAGTTGCCAAGCTGCCTGCCTTCCAGAGACAGCATCGATCGACGTATCCTTTCCTAATTATTGCTACCCAACCCATTTTGCGACGTGGGCGTGGGCGCGGGCGTGCCGCTGGCAGGGGAACCGGAGACCGGCGAGGAACTCGGCCCACCGGGCGTCGGCGTACTCGATACGGGAACATTCTGGATTGTAAAGCTAATCTGGTTCGGGTCGGTCGGTAGCGTATTGCCAGAGAAGGCGATGCTGACCTTGCCTACTCCCGGCTGGCTTTGCAGATACGCAATGGCCTGCTGCTTGCTCTTGCCGGCAATTTGCTTCGCCCACGTCTTCTCCTGCGCCACCAGCTTCGCCGTCTGATAGACCCAGGTTCCCTGAGCCGCCACCAGCAGTGAAACCGTCCCCTTATTATCCACCACACTGGCCTGCGTCAAACTGGTGCTGACAGCGCCTGCCAGCGCAAAACCAGCACCCGGATTGATGGTTGAATCATTCTTATAGAGGTTCGCCGCCATCGTCAGCGCCCCCTGCTGATCGTAAACCTCGCCCGAACAGGCCACCTGCACCGTCACCGTCGCACTCGTTGTTTTACTGCCCACCGGCGGATTGGCCGTCACCGTCGGGTTGCACGTGATGGGGTTGCTCGTATTGACAAACTGCTCCCCGCTATGCTTCTGCCCCTTCAGATTGGCCTGCGCGCTCGACATCAACCGCTGCTCTAGCGGATTGGCGACGGCATCGACGTCACTCTGCTGCAAAAACGTGTAGTTCTGCGGGTCCTGTCCTCCACTGAAGGCGCTCAGGTTCTTAACAAGAATATAATTGCCCGAGGCACAGCAAGTCGCATTGATAGCTAGAGCTGGAATATTACCGCTTGTGCCAACATTTACAGCGTGCGCAGGAACTGTGACAGTTCCAAAACTGGGAGGGTTAGCAGCAGGAATACTGGCAGCAACATTGTTCACTAATTGTATGCCACTACCAGTCACAAAAAGGGTATTAGCAGCAACGGTGAACGGAGAAGTTGAGCCGTTATAAAACGTCAAAGAGCCAGTAGCACGAGCGCCAGGCGTTTGCTTCACGCCGGTAGCCTTGACGGTCTGGGATTGCGATGGGCTGGTCGAGAGAATGCGTGCCTGCACCTGCCGCTGGGACGCGCCGGGTTTGCCGGTGATGGCGGTGATGACATAGGTATTTTTCACCGTCTTTGTGGCGGGCGTGATCGTCACGGTAGCGGTAGATGTATTGGCCACGCCAGGAATGGCGAAATGGCTGAACATACCAGGGGCCGCGTAAGCAATGGTGCCAAAAATGAGCAGCAAGGTCAGTACAGCCAGACCGCCAGCGATGAGCCAGTTTCGACCTCTATTGCCCTTAGCCGGGCCGCCGGGACCTCCCGGCCCTTTTGTACCACCGGGAGGAACGGCGGTGCTGCCCGGAGCCGTTTGCGCCATTGTCGCGGCTTCCATACCGGCTCCGCTGGCTGTTCTCCTTGCGCCGAAAGCTACTGCGGTCGCTGCAGCAGTCCCGGCAACGCCAGCAGCGGCCATTTTCCCGCTATTACGTTGTTTTGGAGAGAGATTGGTCGGCTGCCGGTCTACCTGGGCAGAGGGAACGGCCATCTTCCCCGTGTCGCCCGTCTTCCTCGGTGAAAGCTCAATAATACCCGGCCCATTGCCCACTCCTGTCGGGTCAGCTTGAGGCGGGGCTGGAGGGGTTGCGGGAACGGCAGGAACTTGCTCTACCGGATCGGCAGGAAAGAAGGCAAGAGGCGGTAGAGACACCTGGAAACCGTTTTGCTCATCCTCGGAGGGTATGGTGGCCCCATGATTCTGGTCCGCAGGCATCACCATCCCATCACGATCTGATGAAAGGGCAGTATGATCGCCCATACTTGCCGGGACACGCCCTGATTCAGCAGGGCCAGCCTCAAATGCCGGGGCCAGTGGCTGCAACACCACCGGAGCAGGCTGGCTCGGCGCAGGAGGCGGAGCGGCAGCAGGAATATCGGACTTCTGTTTGCGAGGAAATAGCCAGCCCGGCCTGACATTCCCTTTTGCCTGACCCGGTGTGGCAGCAGTATCCTGCAGCGATCTGGCGTAGTTTTCCAGAGACGAATACACGGAGAAACGGCGCTGGCGAGCCAGTTCCGCAGGCCCCGGACCGCCAGGAATCACCAGAATGATTTCGGCCTGCATGCCGCGTCGCGTTTTTTTCAGACCATCAAAATCAACCGGAGACCGGAACGCTTTATTGTCTTCGGGCAATTCAACAACCACCTGTTTGCGACCAAGCCGTTCCTGCGTCAAAATAGCAGCCAGGACACTCTGTCTATCATCTGCCGGCGATACATGGATGATGCCGATTTCGGCGCTGCGCGGATCGTTCGCATCCAGTATCTCAGAGCCATTTCCCTGTTTCATGGTCGATTTCTTCCCTCTCATCCCAGTATAGCGTTTACTCGCTTATCAGACATTTTACACTATAACGCCGAAATAGCAAAGAGAGAGATAGGGCTATCTGCCAGAAAGAACGAGAAAAGGCGCATTTTACGCATATCTCCCCTGATACTTCCATCTCTCTCATCACTTGATCCAGCAATTACGACGAAAAGGCAGGCAAGTCGGTAGCTGAAAATATGCTTCTCTTGCCAGGATTATGGCATATCCGATATGAAACGACAATACCTCGCCAGAGTACAAATACGAATCACTCACCGACGACGCACACACAAACTCAGCGCGCCAGTGGCGCGCTGAGCAATCGTGTATAGTAGGGCCAACCCTGGCGGCTGGCCTGCGGCGGTCTAGAGACGCGGCTCCCCAGGCGGCACGAACGCCGCGTCTAGAGGAGGGCCACCCCTGGCGGCTGGCCTGCCTGGCCTGCGGCGGCCTGAAGTGAACGCCTCTGGGGCCAACCCTTGCGGTTGGCCTGGGGACGGCTGGCCTGGGGAACGCGGGTGGGAAGGTTAGCGCGGCCCCGCCTCGCGCACATCGTCGCCAACCAGGGTGAACTGTTTGAAGTTCTCTTTGAAGCTGTCGGCGAGCTTGCGGGCCTGGCGGTCGTAAGCCTCTTTATCCTGCCAGGTATTGCGCGGAATGAGAATCTCGGCAGGTACATCCGGGCAGGCAGCAGGAACGTTCAGACCAAAAACGGGATCGGTGATGGTTTCGACATTGTTGAGTGCGCCGTTGATAGCGGCTCGCACCATCGCACGGGTGTAGTTGATGTTAATACGCTCGCCAACGCCATAGGGGCCACCCGACCAGCCGGTGTTGATGAGGAAGCAATTGACATTGTGCTTCTCGATACGCTCGCGCAGCAGATTGGCGTACTCGCCTGGACGCAGGGGCAGGAAAGGCGCGCCGAAGCAGGAACTGAACGTCGCCTGCGGCGTCGTCACGCCGGCCTCGGTACCCGCCAGTTTGCTGGTGTAGCCGGACAGGAAGTAGTACATTGCCTGCTCGGTCGTGAGCTTCGAGATCGGGGGCAGCACGCCGAAGGAATCCGCCGTGAGGAAGATTACCGTGTCCGGCTGCCCGCCCATGCCGGATTCAACAACGTTATCGATAAAGTCAACGGGATAGGCGACACGGGTATTCTCGGTCAGCGAATCATCGCTGTAGTCCGGCTCGCGCGTGACGGGGTCGATAACGACGTTTTCGTAGATGGCGCCGAAACGGATGGCGTTCCAGATTTGCGGCTCGTATTTCTTCGAGAGGTTGATGCATTTGGCGTAGCAGCCGCCCTCGAAGTTGAAAACGCCGTTATCGCTCCAGCCATGCTCATCATCGCCGATCAGGTGGCGCGTCGGGTCAGCCGAAAGCGTGGTCTTGCCGGTGCCGGAGAGGCCAAAGAAGAGGGCTACTTTGCCATCATCGCCCATGTTGGCCGAGCAGTGCATGGGCAGCACGCCCTGTGCCGGCAGAATGAAGTTAAGAACCGTAAAGATCGATTTCTTCATCTCGCCCGCGTACTGCGTGCCTGCGATCAGCACAAGTCGTTCCTGGAAATCGAGAATGATGCCCGTTTCAGAGCGCGTGCCATGAATACGGGGATCAAGATGGAAGTTTGGTACGCAGAGAATGGTGAAACCGGGACGGTCGTTCAGTTGATCGCTTTCGCTCACACGCAGAAACAGTTGGCGCGCAAACAGGTTGTGCCAGGCCAGTTCCGTAATGACCTGCACGGGAATGCGATACTGTGGGTCCGCGCCACCGGCGGCATCCAGTACGTAGACATCGCGCCCCTGCAAATAGGCGGCAAGGCTGCTACGGATCGCCTCAAAGTTTTCGCGCGAGATCGGGTGGTTGGTATCGCCCCACCAGATTTTCGCTGCCGATTCCTCGCTGGTCACGATAAATTTATCTCTGGGAGAACGCCCGGTATGCGATCCCGTCGTGGCAGCAAATGCGCCGTTCGCGGCAAGCTCGCCCTCTTTGCGGGCCAACGCATGCTCAATGAGAACGGCAGGGGATAAATTCCAGTGAATATTGCCCAGATTAACTAACCCGTAATCTTCCAGGGCTTTGCGGCTCATCATCATCGTCATAATAGTAATGCTCCTCTCGCACGTTGGTAACAACACTGTTCACATGCATACCTCTCAAGGGTACATCATCACATCAACGCGCTTCAT
>CADDYT010000225.1 GCA_902810755.1 Chloroflexota bacterium | reverse complement strand
TAGCGTGGCGCGTTTTTGTGCGTTCTAAGATAGATGGTATCGCCGGTCAGGTCGTAACTGGCCACCTCATCCTCGATATCGCAGATTTTCTTCCACGGCGTCGTCGCCGGGTCGGCAAGGGCTGAACGCGGCGCGGCATAGATGCTCTGCTCTTCCAGGTCGCCGTGAACAATCAGCCCGATCATCCAGTCGCTGAGCGGGGAGATCATCAGGAAGGGGTAATCATCTCGGCCAACCTCAACGCCCACGCTCAGGTTCGCGCCGAAGACAGGCCGGTCGCTGGCCGGGTCTTCGCCCAGACGGTGCAGGTAGGTGCAGCCATCTCTGAAACGCTCGGTCTCCGGCGTGCCAACAGGCCGCTCCGGGAAGCGATGGTAGACAAAGGAGCGGTTATCCTCCAGCCAGCAGACGTGGGTGAACTCGGTGTGAGGGATCGCCAGATCGAGAATGGTGCCGCTATCGACTTCCAGCACGTGCAGCACGCTGCTCTCCGAACCGCCCTGTGAGATGCCGTAAGCGACATAGCGACCGTCCCACGAGGGGAAGTACCAGTCGATGGAGGTCTGCGCCTCGCCCTCTATCAGATTGGGGTCAAAGAGTGTTTTCTCCTGTCCACCCTGCCCGGTGGGCAGGCGCACCACCAGCTTCGTGAGATTCTCGCCGGGATCGCGGCGCAGGTAAAAGACACGCTCGCCCATGACCTGGAAGTAGGAGAGGACGGGTCCGGCATTGCTCAATGCGGTGAGTTGAGCCAGCAGCTTATCCCGCCCGGGCAGTGCATCCAGATATGCCCGCGTATAGGCCGCCTGCTCCTTCACCCACGTCTGAAACTCCTCGCTTTTCCAGTTCTCCATCCAGCGATAGGGGTCTTCTATCGTCGTCCCAAAATAGACGTCACGTACCATATCGATACGAGCCATCGGTTGTTGCATAGCTCAACTTCCTTTCATACTGCTAAAACGCGCCGGGTCGAACAGGTGCGCATCTGAGTGCAGACGGCCCTGCACGAGTTCACTGATGATGCGGGCGCATTGGAGCGCGTAGGCGTTGCCGTGACCGGTGTAGCCGCCGCAGATGAAGCAGTGCGGCACGCCGGGCAAGCGCCCGACGAGCGGCAGGCTGTCTTTCGAGAAGGCCATGATACCGGCCCAGCGCCGCTCAATGCGCACCTGCGACAGGCTGAGCGTGTTGTGGACGAAAGCGTCCAGGCGGCGCTGCACGGCTTCGTGGGGCGTCTCATCTGTACTGTATTCAGTTTCAAACGAGTAGTTGCGCCAGCCGCCGACGACGAGCCGCCCGTCTGCAAGCTGCCGCCAGTACCGGTAGCCGTGATCGCCGGAGCAGGGGCAGGGGAAAAGCCGCTCGCCAACCGGCTCTGTCGCGATCATCTGCCCGCGCGTGGGCGTGATGCATTGCGCCAGCCATTGCCCGCCCATCTGCTCTCCCAGCAGGGGTAGCCATGCATTCGTCGCCAGCACCACACTATGAGCGCGTATGCTTCCCCGCTCCGTGCTGAGCGTTACGCCGCCATCATCCAATTTTGTGTTGATCACCGGACTCTCTTCATAAAAGATCGCTCCCGCCTGCTGCGCCAGTCGCGCCAGGCCCAGCACGAATTTCGCGGGCTGTATCTCCGCGTTATGGGGGTGATACGAGCCGCCGATATAAGCAGAGCGCAGGCGCACCGGCAATGCCGCCTGTGTTACCATCTCCGCGCCCCGGCCATCCTCCTGCAACAGTCGCACGCTTTCGGCAATGCCCGCCAGTTCCGCCTCATCTGCGGCCAGCTTCAGACTGCCGTTGCGGCGGTAGCCACAATACCAGCCCTGCTCGCGTAGCTCCTCGATCAGCCCGGCAGCCAGGTCGGCATTGCGCTCGCTTGCGGCCCATAGTTGTTGCGCCTGCTCGCGCCCCAGCCGCCCTATCATTACCGCGTATGGCTCGACGGTGCCGGTGGCGAGAAAGCCGCCATTGCGCCCGCTCGCGCCCGCCGCGATGTGTCGCGCCTCTAATACGCGCACCACCGCGCTCGCTCGCGCCAGCCATAACGCGGTTGCCGCCCCCGTAATGCCGGCGCCAACAACGGCCACCTCCGTCTCAACATCGCCTTCCAGCGGCCCTGCCGTCCCCACGCCTCGCAAGCCCGGCGTTTCCTGTAGCTCCGCCTGCCAGAATGATGTACTGCTCAAAGTCTATCCTCTCTTCTCTCTATTTCTCCCTCATGGTATCACATTTCGTCCACACGCTTAGTACGGCATGAAAAAGTGGCCCGGACGTGTCATCCTGAGCGAGAAGGCGAAGTTGAGGTTGCTATGGTTCAGCAACAAAGCCAGTTAATCAATACAACATCTCTATCCCTGCCCCGCCCCAGGCCGACCCCAGAGGGGTTCACGTAAGCCTTTACAGGCCGCCCACCCGCCACGCCAGGCCAGGTCAGCCGCCACCACAGCCACGCCAGGCCAGCCACCCGCCCCCAGGCCTGGCCTGGGGGCGGGTGGCTGGCCTGGCGTGGCTGTGGTGGCGGGTGGCTGGCCTGTGGGGTGGCCTGTGGCCGCTTCTGGGGCCGACCCTGGCTGGTGGCCTGTGGCCTTATGGGGCCGACCCTGGCTGGTGGCCTGTAGGTATGTTACTCGTCGATCTGGGCCTTCTGGAGCTTGCCGCTGTAGTCGGTGTAGACGACTTTCCATTCGGTGAAGACGTCGAGGCCGGCGAGACCGGCTTCGCGGTGGCCGTTGCCGGTGCCGCGCGTGCCGCCGAAGGGAAACTGGATTTCCGCGCCCGTCGTGCCGGAGTTGATGTAGAGAATGCCGGTCGTAATGTCGCGGGTAGCGCGCTGCACGCGGTTGATATCCTGTGTGTAGATGGCGCTGGAGAGGCCGAATTTCGTGTTGTTGTTGACGGCAATAGCCTCCTCAAGCGAATCGACGGCGATGACGGAGAGCGTGGGGCCGAAAATCTCTTCCTGCGCGATGCGCATATCTGGTAACACGTCGCGGAAGAGCGTGGGGCGATAGAAGTGGCCGTTTGCCAGCTCGCCCTCGCGCGCGATCTCGCCGCCGGTGACGAGCGTCGCGCCCTCACCTTTGCCGATGGCCGTGTAGCTGTGAATCTTCTCAAGCTGTGAGGCGTTGATGACGGGGCCGACATCGACGCTTTCGTCCAGCCCGTTGCCCAGCCGCAGTTGCTCAATGCGCGGCACCAGTTTGTCCAGCAGGGCATCGAGGACGGGTCTGTGGACGATGAGGCGGCTGCAGGCGGTGCAACGCTGGCCGGTGGTGCCGTAGGCGCTCCACAGGATGCCCTCGACGGCCAGATCGAGGTTGGCATCGTCCATGACGATGACGGCGTTTTTGCCGCCCATCTCCAGCGAGACGCGCTTGAGCGACTTCGCGGCCTCGATGGCGACGTGCCGACCCGATTCGGTCGAGCCGGTGAAGGAGATGACGGCGACATCGGGATGGTGCAGCAATGTCTCGCCAACGGTGCCGCCGGGGCCAAAGACGATGTTGACGACGCCTTCGGGCAGCCCTGCTTCGTAGAGGATTTCGACCAGCCGCAGCGCGCTCAGAGGCGTGTCGCTGGCAGGCTTGAAGACGATGGTATTGCCGGCGACGAGCGCGGGGAACATCTTCCAGGTTGGGATGGCGACGGGAAAGTTCCAGGGCGTGATGCAGGCCACGACGCCTACGGGGTCGCGCAGGGCCATGCCCGATTTGTTGGGTAGTTCGACCGGCACAGTGTAGCCGAAGAGACGGCGACCTTCGCCGCCCATGTAGTAGGCCATGTCGATGCCTTCCTGCACGTCGCCGCGCGTCTCCTTCAACACCTTGCCCATCTCCTGGGTCATCGTGCGCGCCAGGTCTTCTTTGTAGCGCGTGAGCAGCTCGCCGGTGCGAAAGAGAATCTCGCCGCGTTTGGGCGCGGGGACGAGCCGCCACTTCTCAAAGGCGGCTCTGGCGGCGGCAACGGCGGCATTGGCCTCGGCCTCGCCGGAAAGCGGGAAATAGCCGATGACCTCGCCGGTGGCCGGATTGTAGTTGGGAAAGGTCTGGCCGCTGTGCGCATCCTGCCATTTGCCGCCGATGTAGTTCTGATATGTACGGGCTGTGGTAGTCATAAAAATACTCCTCTGATTAAGGAAAGGAAAATTGTATGGCACGCCACCTCCGGGCCGGCCAGTGATGGCGTGCCATACAATTTTCCTTTACATAATGCTTTTATTGAGGGTGGCAAGGAACTCCATGTTGTTGTTGGTCTTGGACATGTGCTGGAGCAAGGCCTCCATCGCTTCCAGGCCACGCTGGTCGGCCAGGGTGGAGAACATGCGGCGCATGACGACGACGGCGCGCAGCGTCTTCTCGTCGAGCAGCAGTTCTTCGCGGCGCGTGCTGGAGAGCGAGATGTCGATGGCCGGGAAGACACGGCGCTCGGCCAGTTTGCGGTTGAGGACGAGTTCCATGTTGCCGGTGCCTTTGAATTCTTCGTAGATCACATCATCCATACGGCTGCCGGTATCGACAAGCGCGGTGGCGATGATGGTCAGGCTGCCGCCCTCTTCGACTTTACGGGCCGCGCCGAAGAAGCGTTTGGGCGGGAACAGCGCGCTCGGATCGAGACCGCCGGAGAGGGTACGCCCGCTGGGCTGCACGGCCAGGTTGTAGGCGCGGCTCAGGCGGGTGATGCTATCCAGCAGGATCACCACGTCACGTCCCCCTTCGACCAGGCGCTTGGCGCGTTCCAGCACCATTTCGGCCACGCGGGTATGAGCCTCGGTTGGCTCGTCAAAGGTGGAACTGATGACCTCGGCGCGCACCGACCGTTTCATGTCGGTCACTTCTTCAGGCCGCTCACCGATCAGGGCAATCATCAGGTGGACATCATTGTAGTTCTCGGTGATGGAGTTGGCAATGGACTTGAGGAGCATGGTTTTGCCGGCTTTCGGCGGGGAGACGATCAGGCCGCGCTGTCCGCGCCCGATGGGGGCGACGAGGTTGATCAACCGCCCGGAGATATTGGAAGGGGTGGTTTCCAGATTGAACATCTCGCGGGGGAAGATCGGGGTCAGCAGGTCAAAATGCGGGCGGCGCTTGGCGATTTCGGGGTCCATGCCGTTGATGGCTTCAACGCGCAGCAGGCCATAGTATTTTTCATTATCCTTCGGTGGCCGTACCTGCCCGGAGACCATATCACCGGTCCTCAAGCCGAAGCGGCGAATCTGGGACTGGGAGACGTAGACATCCATGTTTCCGGGGAGGAAGCGTTCCTGACGCAGGAAGCCGAAGCCATCCTCCACGATTTCCAACACACCTGCACTGAAGATGTTCCCCTGTTGTTCGGTGTTGGCTTGAAGTAGGCGGAAGACGAGGTCTTGTTTTTTGAGGGCGGAATAACCGGAGAGTTCGAGGTCGCGAGCGATGTCGCGCAGCTCCGTTATGGTTTTGGTTTCTAACTCAGCGATGTTCACGTTGTGTAGGGCGACGCAGATTCTTTGGGAAGAACACGCCCATTCTCCTTTCTTGATGAACAATAAGTAATGGTGGGAAACGATACCTGTTGCGTATCCTGGAATGTTCTGGTACAAATACCCGCATAACACGTGGCGACTCGTAATGTCTGGTCTGGGAATACTGAGGTGCCGTTTTCAATCACCGTTCACTTACGGTTTCAAACACAAACGTGAGGGCAAACCCTCTCAAACTGAAACGCTTTTCAACCCTGAACGGGAAGGGCAGACCTCTTCAAACTGGAACACTTGAGTCGCAGTATGTATAGCAGTACGTAACCTGGAGCTAGCTTGAATATACCACAGGTATCAATGGATGTCAAGGTGTCCACACGACTTCTGCTGTGTATCATAGAACACAAACCACTCTCTGTCAATCCAGAGATGACATTGACGTACATAAGTACCCAGTCCGCGCTTTTCGAGTTCGCGATTCACCACGTTACCGGCGTGTGGATGTGCGTAGGGACGCGGCAAAGGCGAACCGAAGCCGTGTGCGTAATGCACCAGTTCGTGTGCCACCGTTGTAAGTAACACGTATTCGGGTACCAGTTCGTGCTGTAGCAGCGTATTGATGCCGATGAACGAGGTTTTCTCGTCCAGCGACAGGCGGATCAGGCCAAGCCGGTTTTTCCAGGGCTGGCACCAGGCAATCTGTACCTCGTTGACGCGAGGCACGTCAGGAAAATAGCGTTCCCAGATAGATGCAAGATACGTATGCAGGTTACGAGGAACCGGCAAGCGTTCCGGCACACCGACAACATCAGAAGGGACTGGCGATGGCATACAAGACTCCTCTAGCACGCGGGCCGCTGTTCTTGCGGGTAAGAAAGGGCCTCAGGGTGTTTGTGAGTCTAGTATAGGGACGCTACCAAATAGAACATATTACCATGCAGCAGTTATTCCCGGCAAAACGAAAGACTTCCCGGGAGGAGAGCAGGAAGTCTTCCGTTCGGTTTATGCGAGCGGCAGGCGGCTACGGCCCTGAGAGGACACAGCCACTTACACGATTGTCCCATTCCTTCTGCACGAGATAGGAATCGCCATTCCAGGTCACGTCGCCGCCGTTGGAGCTGCGCGTGCCGAAGATCCAGGCGCACTTGTCGCCAATCTCATTGCCGTAGAGATCGTACCAGGCGTTGAGTAAGGGATCGGTTGCCGCTTCCATCTGCTCGTGAGAGGTGACGTTGATCGTCAGATCGGCATCGTTGTTGTTCGGGAGGGGGCCACCCGGATTGCAGGAGAAACTGGCGGCGTATGGCATAGCCGCGTAGATGGTGTTGCTCCCAAAGTAGCTGTGATAGGCACAGAAGTAGTTGGAAGCGCACTGGCTATACGAGCTGTCGAAGCAGAGATTCTCGTTCCTGCCCAGGAAGACGAAGAAGACGTTGTGAATGCTCGAAGACCAGCCGTTGA
>CADDYT010000224.1 GCA_902810755.1 Chloroflexota bacterium | reverse complement strand
GTTGAAAAAGTAAAGTCAATTGATTCATAGGGTGTACTCGCGATGGTTGTGGAATAAGAAGATGTTATTGGAACAGGTGTTTTCTCTCATTATACCACAATCGATCATCGAAAGTGGGCATGAACCAGAAAACTGGACAGGAGGATAAGATAAAATAGCTGTATCGAGAAGTGGAAAGAAAAGGAGAACACAGTGGTAGGTCAACGCAAGCGATACAGCGCAGAACTGAAGACGAAGGTGGCTTTAGAAGCGATTAAGGGACACAAAACAGCCAATGAAATCGCCGCTGAGTATGGAGTGCATCCAACGCAGATTGCCCAATGGAAGAAGCAAGCCCTTGATGGCTTGCCCAGCCTCTTCTCAACACGAGCAAGCGAACGACAGAAAAGCCAAGAGGAGCTGATTGCCAGCCTGTACCAACAAATCGGCCAACTGAAAGTGCAGGTGGACTGGTTGGAAAAAAAATCAAGAGCTCTGCATTGAAGCCAAACGCGCGCTCATTGAGCCAGGGCATCCGGACTTGAGTATCGTGCAACAATGTGAGTTACTGGGTCTAGCTCGCTCCAGTTATTACTACGAGCCGGTCCCCGACAGTGAGGAAAATCTGGTGCTGATGCGCTTACTGGATGAGCAATACACGAAAACGCCTTTCTATGGCACGCGCAAGATGACCGCCTGGTTGCACACGCAAGGCTACCCAGTGGATCGCAAACGGGTGAGGCGATTACTGCACCTGATGGGCTTGGAGGCGATCTATCCCAAGCCCAAAACCAGTGTACCAGGAACCGTTGAGCAGCGCTATCCGTATTTGCTCAGAGGCCTAAACATCCAGCACTGCAATCAGGTCTGGAGTTGTGATATCACCTACATCCGCCTGCTGCGAGGGTTTATCTATCTGATAGCCGTTATGGATTGGTTCAGTCGCTACGTGTTGTCGTGGGAAATCTCCATCACCCTGGATACCCACTTTTGTCTGGACGCTTTGGATCGGGCTTTGCAAGTAGCCACGCCAGAGATTTTCAATACCGATCAGGGGGTGCAGTTTACCAGTGCCGACTTTACGAACCGGCTCAAAGCTGCCGCTATTCGCATCAGTTGGGATGGCAGAGGACGGGCGTTAGACAACATTTTTGTCGAGCGCTTGTGGCGTAGTGTGAAATATGAGGAGGTCTACATCAAAGATTACCAAAGTGTGGCAGATGCTGTGAGCAACTTGCGCGCGTACTTCACCTTTTACAATCACAAACGGCTTCATCAAGCCTTGGATTATCAAACACCAGCCCAGGTGTATTTTGGGCACTGAGTCGATTTTTCTCGTATGGTTGTGTTTTATCTTATTTTTGCCCAAAAACTGTCTTGACTTTTGGGACCACCATACATATCCGGGGCGACCAAAGCGAAATTCCAGCAAATCCGCCAGCTGTCGGGCATCCGTGGCCTCATGGCAAATCCGTCCGGTGAGATCATCGCCGTTCCTGTGCGTGGCAATTACCTGGAAGGCTTGAAGGTATGGGAACTCTTCATTGCCGCCTCTGGTGCGCGCAAGGGGTTTATGGACCGCTCACTTAACACTGCGCGTTCGGGCTACCTGACACGCAAGCTGGTAGAGGTCGGCCTCGAGGTCTGGATCACTGCAGAAGATTGCGGCACCACGCAGGGCCTCCTCATCAACAACGAGGAGAGCAAGCGCATGGGATTGCCCTCCATGCGGGACCGGCTCCTGAGCCGTGTGCTGGTGGAGTCACTGCCGGAGGTGGGCTTGGAACTTGGAACGGTGCTTTCCGAAGAGGTGGTGGATCGTCTCCTCGCGACCGGTATCACGGCTGTGCGCGTGCGGTCGCCGCTCACCTGCCAGGCCCCTTACGGCATCTGCCAGCAATGTTATGGGATTGACCTGGCCACCGGGCACCTGGTGCGTAAAGGGACAGCCGTGGGAGTGATCGCGGCCCAGAGCATCGGCGAACCGGGCACGCAGCTCACGATGCGCACCTTCCACAGCGGCGGGATCGCCAACGCGCAAGGGGATATCACGCTGGGGCTGCCACGTGTCGAGGAGTTGTTCGAGGTGCGAGCGCCAAAAAACCGGGCGGTCATCAGCGAGGTCGATGGGGTCGTCGAGATCGAAAGGGATGAGGCGACCGGCCTGCAACGCGTTCGTGTGACCTCGCGGGAAGCACGCTGCGTTGCCTCCCCTGACCCACCGGGTAGCCCCAGCTGCGACGAGGCATGCGAGGAGCGGACCTACTCCATCCCTGCTGGCCAGAAGCTCCTGGTCGAGCAGGGGCAGGCCATCCTGGCTGGTACGCCGCTCGTTGCCGGACCGCTGAATCCACAGGACCTCCTCAGAACGCTTGGGCGCGATGCCCTCGCACGCTACATAGTGAGCGAGGTGCAGCGTGTGTACCGGGGCACCGGCGTGTACCTCCATGACAAGCACATCGAGATCATTGTGCGCCAGATGCTGCGCTTCGTTTCGGTGCGCGAGATGGGGGATACGCCGCTCCTACCGGGAGAAGTCGTCGACCACTTTGTGGTTGAAGCTATCAATGCAGACGTGCTCGCAGAAGGCGGGACGCCAGCCCTTGTTCACCCGGTGCTCTTCGGGCTTACCAGGACTGCCTTGCAGGCGCGCAGTTGGCTCGCAGCAGCTTCCTTCCAGGACACGAGCCGTGTGCTGGCATGGGCAGCCATCCGTGGCGAACTGGACACGCTCCAGGGATTCAAGGAGCGCCTCGTCGTTGGCAGGCCCATTCCCACACCTGAATAAAGGATAAGGGAAATGAGGATGTCCGTACAGCGAGCCGCTGCGAGCACATCGCGTCATTGCGAGTGCGATGAAGCAAGTGCTCTGAATGATATCAGCGTAATGTGAGAGCATGACCGCATGGCTGCTTCTTGATGGACTTGAAATTTTGTTCTATACTGGTAAAGAGCATGTGCCTCTTGATAGGCAGGTACGTACCATTACGCAACGTCAGAGCATCTCGGTGGAGTTGACTGCTCAGGTCGCTTCGATTACGCCAGGCAGACGAAAAAAGCTCTCTCTGCTCTGTAGAGGAGAGAGAAGGCCAGGGGTCACACAGGGTGGTGCTATCCCGGGCTAGGCATGTCTCCCACCCCGGCGCTCTACGAGAGGTCTCGTAGTTGTTCGGCTGTCGTGGGACCTGCATCTTGATCAGAGCGCGCGTTCCTGTGTATTCGGTAGGTACAGACGGTAGAAAGGAAGCAAAAGGAGAGAGACATGGCTCGCGATAATGATCAACGTTCACGTTCTCGACCTGCTCATAGCTCCTTCTTTGGGAACAGGAAGCCACCACCGCTCATTCCCGCGCTGGTGGTCGGAGCCGTGTTCTTGTTCGCGTTCCTATTTGTCACGGTTCCCAACTGGGGCGAGTTTTCTCGCAGTATCTCGCAGTTTCCTACCCTCTGGCAAGTCAGCAGCAACCGGCGAGAAATCATCTTTCTGGTGATCCGGGTATGTTCTCCGCTGCTGCTCGCTGGCATTGCTGGCGCCTGCTGCTGGTTGTGGTACACAATTAAGGCGTATCTCAGGCCAGAGGCATCACCCGAACAGGTGCAGCCACGGGGGCCTACGCTGCCTTCGTCCCCAGTGCAGCGGCAGCAAGCCTCCACTGCATCCATGCGGGAGTCGGAGCAGAGAGCAGCGCCATCACTTCCTCCCACCCCCATTCCGCTCGTGCCTTCCGGTGTCCCTGCAGAGCAGGAGCGCCCACAGCCTCCCTGGCAAGAGATAGAGCGGGAGGAAGAAGCTCCTGAGTTGGAAGAGAATGCCCAGGAGCAGCCGTCCGGCAGGACGAGCGCAGACCATGGGATTGCTCCACCGTCCGCCGAAGATCTCGAGGTACCAGGGGAAGAGCCAGCGCCGGCAGCAGGTGCAGCGCACCCTCCCGTCTACGTCACCATAACCGTACTCAAAGAGCTGAGCCTGACGCTGCATGTGCCAGGTGGGAAAGGCTATCGCGTCCCCCTCCACCTGAACGCGAGAGAAACGCAACTGATTGCCTACCTAGCTTGGCTTCATGGACAGTCCAGGGGGCAGACGATCAGCCTGGACAAGCTGCGCGAGCATATCTTTGGCTATGGCAGAGCCGACGAAGATGCCACACCCAAGAAGTTGCAGGACGCGCTGGACTCGGCCAAAAAAGAGATTCGTCGGCAGCTCAGGCAAACCATTGAGCAAGTGAATCAGGAGGTGGGCTACGAGGCCATCCCGCCCAATCTGGACATCTTTGCCATCAGGAATAAGCGCTACGGGCTCGCCGGGGTGTGCTTGGTTTCGGATCTGGCCGTGATTGAAGCGCAGCATCACCTCATCCAGCAGGCCTTTGACGAAGGGCTGCTCGTCGATAGTGTGCCCGAGGCCATCAAGCAAGCATGCGATCGCCTGAGGAAAGCCTACACCGGGGATTTCCTGGCTGATCTGTTACACGAATCGCCCGAAGAGGTGGGCACCTGGGCGCGCAAACCCTTCACGCTCTATCGCGACTATTTCCTTCAGGCCGTCTTATATGCAGCCGAGTACGAGCTGCGAGCCGGCCAAGAGCTGGCGGATGAGCATCTAGCTGAGGAGGGAGAGGCCACAGAAGAACGGCGGAGAAGGCAGCGCGCACATTACAGCCGCGCGGCGCAGCTGTACCGCACCTACGCGATGCGCGCCTGCGATAGCCGGTTTGACCTGAAAGTCACCTTTGGGGGTGGCGGCCGGGCTCATGGGGAACGCGTCGATATGAGTGAACGCACACTGCGCCGCTGCATCACCCTGTACGGCATCCTGGGCAGCACGCATATGGTGAACCAGGTCTACAGCGCCTACTACAGACAGATGAAATCGATCTCAGCCAAGGCGTGGGAACCCAGCAAGGAGACGCTCCAGGACCTGCAGGCAGCGCAAGCGCAAACCAACGCCTACCGTTTCCCTACCAAAGTGATGCCCCATGAGCCTCCTCCACCTCAACTGGAGAACGGTGGCCGCTCGTAGCGGTCAAGCAAATACTCTGAATGGCGCTCTCCCCATAATGGCACCGCTCGGCTTTCAAAGTAGTACGGCCACAAACAGGATTCCAATCACTCCTATCGGTCCCATTACTCACTTCTCCTATATAGCGGTTACCTGACACATCAGGTCCTGGCAAACCTTTCATGAGGGGTAATTCACCTGAATCACATAGCGATCTCGCATGCAGTTACGAGGCAAACGGGTCCTTGTGGTAAAGAAGGGGATAAGTTGTGGATAATGGGTAGAAAAATGTTCTCTTTCCCCCTACAGATAGATAAGCTGCCCAAGGTTTTTGTGAAAGGTCAGGAACAGGTAGCAGGCTACAAGGTTCCTAAACCCTTAAGCTATAAGCTTCAGTTGTTTCCAATAATACATTATCTCCTTTTTCATCTGAAGGATCTTTGCAAGAAGCGATTCAGTCTGCTTTTTATTTGAGAGTACGAGAGAATGCAGTTGTTGATACTCGGAATACGGCATTGCCTTAATATGAGCAAACTTGTTCCGAATAGACTTTATTCGTCCAATTTGAGAGCGAAGAGCTGTATTTTCGTCTCCTAAAACAAAGGTTGATAGCCCTTCAGTTAACGCAAGCTGGATTGGTTGGACGGCCCTAGGGTCTGCCGAACGAAGCAGATATTCAATGTTGCCTAATTCAATGCCTTTGAGTTGGTCTGAACCTTGCCGCTCTGTTTCACTTAAATCCACTGTTTCTTTACCTGCCCGTAAAGAAAAACTTGCCTCCAAGATACGCACAAATGGCTCATCTCCAACGATGTGATAATACCGGCGCAAGTGCCAGATAAACGAGAGGTTTAATTCTCTCTCAACGGCCTTCCATAATCCACAACCTGCCAGTGAGTAGTCAAAATCGATGGCTAGCTGTTTATCGGCAAACCGTGCCACCGTTGCAGAGGAAATGAGAAATTTTTTTGTCTCTTCATCTATGACTCCATCAAAAGTATCGACAATGTTAGGAACAACTTTTTCCTGTGTGCGCCTTGTCAGGACCAGTTCTGTGAGTTGGCTGCTTTCATCCAGGAGAAATTTCTCAAATCCTTCGATTGCCTGCCGTTTGCTCTCTTCGTCATTGGCTGTTAAGACTAATGTGAGCAATTCGTCACGGCGTTCTTGAGCGTGTTGGTTGACTTGCGTGAAGACAGCACCTATCTCATTGCTTTCTGATTCCTCTTGCCCGGGAGGGAGTTGCGATTGCTGAAGTATGCTTTCAAGGGATTTGTCGAGTCGAACGACCTCAAAGCGACTCGGCGCAGGAACACGGGGGACCCGGGCGCGAAATATCTGCTCACGACTTCGGGGTTTCTGCTTTTGAGCAAGGTCGATCAGGTTTCTAAAACCATTGTAGGGATACCATTGTTGTCGGTCGCCATATTGTCGTTGATAGCCAGAAATATATTCCAGTAATGCTAAGAGATAATCACGGAACCTTTCTATATTGTTGAGTGTAGAGGCAACTTCTGTTTCAGCTTCAGGAAAAGGCACAATAAGCAATTCCTGCGGGAAGTCTCTTCGATGGAGGATCAACCAGGACTCTGCGCCTTGCTGTAACTGCATAGGAACAAGGCTAGAGACAATACGGAAATTGGCCTGCATAGCTCGAATCTTTCCCCAATAGGGTGTTGGTTGCCAATGCTCTAAGAAGTCTTCAACTTTTGCATATACTTCACCTTCATAATGCAGGAATATGCCAGTAAGGTCTTCAGAAGTATCCATTCGGCAACCTCCATGAAGCAGGCAGTGCAATGCTAACCGATGTGCCTGTAAGTACTGCTATGGACTTGGATTACGATGGGATGTACAGAATCTTTTGAAAAGGGAAATATGCTCTACTACGACGATTCTACACAAAACTCGCATTCTTGACAAGAAATTGCTAGCATACTTGTTATTCTTTGCTGTGCAAAACAAGCGGTAGAACCCCCTTAACTGGTGGACGTGCATCAAGCTATCTTGCGAGGGCGTCCACGTGGACGTTTGGGCTTGGCCGGGTCAGGGATCGGTCGAACACGAGGGCGTCCGCGCCGCCTGGGTGGCGT
>CADDYT010000223.1 GCA_902810755.1 Chloroflexota bacterium | reverse complement strand
GGGCCACCCCCGGCGGCTGGCCTGCGTCGCGCTCGCACGGGCTTAAGTTAACGCTTATGGGGCCATCCCCTTGCGGGTGGCCTGCGGCGGGCTTAATTTCAAGATAATGTTTATACAATCTCCTGCCGTGAAATCGCATATACGCTGACGATAATCAGGATGCCGCCGATGATGGTGGTGGGCGTGAGCTGGTCGCCGAGCAGGACGAGAGCCAGCAGGGTGCCGAGCAGGGGCTGGATGAAGAGCGCGGAGGCGGCGGCAGAACCCTCCACCTTTGCCAGCCCCTGAAACCAGAGCAGGTAGGCGATGGCGGTCGACATAATCGCCATCCAGCCGATAGCAAGCCAGCCAGGCAGGCTGATGGTCGGCCAGCCGGAATGTAGCACTTCCCAGCTGCCGAGGGGCAGCCAGAAAACCATGCTGCCAACGATGGCGGCGGCGGTGACGAGCAGCGGCGAATGTTTGACCAGCAGCGCCTTGCCGCGCACGGTATAGAGGGCCTCGAAGATGAGCGCCAGCACCACCAGCAGGTCGCCCACGACGCGCCACGCCCCGCCACCAACGGGAAGATTCGGAATCAGGCTGCGTTCGATAATCAGGTAGACGCCCGCGAAGCCGAGCAGCAGCGCGGCCCCCGTTAGCGGCCTGAAACGCTCGCGCAGCAGCAACCAGGAGAGCGCGGCGGTATAGATCGACTCGCTGGTAATCAGCAGCGCCACATCCGAGGCGGTGGTCAGGGCCAGCCCACCATATTCCAGCAGCTTATTGATGACGAAACCGACGAGCGCCAGCAGTGCAAGCTGCGGCAGGTCTTTGCGCGTCAGCTTCAACTCGTCGCGCCTGGCGATGAGCAGGGGGAGCAGGACGAGCGCGGCCATGCCCATGCGCAGCGCCAGCATCAAATTGACGGAGACATCGCGCAGGGCCACCTTCGCGGCCACATAGCTACAGGCCCAGAGAACATTCGCCAGGATGAGCAGGAACCACGAAAGGTTGCGGCGCGGCGTTGAAAGCGGCGTTTGTGTTTGTATTGGCGCCTCGCCTTCGCTGCGAGCGCCCGCAGGTAATGACATGAAAACTCCAATCGGAGATTAACGGGTTATGAACAATGCCTGTACACAAGCATATCAGGGGAAGGGAAGGGTTGTCAATTGAATGCCATGCCATCATGCCATTGAAAAGTAACGCGAACACATCATATTGCGTTATTGCTCAGCATGACATGACCGTGCCGTAACGTTTCATATCATGAAATAGCCCCACTATACATTACCCCTGGCGTATGGTATATGTTGTGTGACATCTCTAACCGTTTTGTTGTCTGTCTCCTTAGTACGCAGGCGGTTGAGTACGCCTGAACTCCCTTTGAGACCTGCCGCACACAGGCAGGCGTTCGTTCTTTCTGTAGCGCGTGCCGGTAGTGTGTCCCCGTAGTGTGATTCCTGTTTGCCCGCGATGTAATGCGAGGCAAAGATGTAGCACCACAGCAGGAGGCAAAGCAGACTATGTATCGCACGCTCAATGGAGAAGAGATTTTCGTCGTCGATGCGCATACCCATCTCTGGGATGCCAGCCCGGCGAACCAGCGCAACAAGTATGGTCGCGGCTGGATTGATTGCTTCTACGCCTACCACAAGAACCTCTCACCCCCGGATTACGTCTGGCCCCTGGAAAAGTATGAGAAGTACACGCCGGAGGGCATGGTGTACGACGAGTTCGTCAAGGGCTATGTCGACCTCGCCATTCTGCAGCCGACCTATTTGACCGATTTCTACTACAACGGATTCAACACGATTGAGCAGAACAGCGTGCTGAAGAAGGCTTATCCAGACCGCTTCATCCTCAACGGCGCGTTTGACCCGCGCGACGGACCGAGAGGGATGGAGGAACTGCGGCGTCAGAAGGCCGAATGGAACATTCAGGGCGTCAAGCTCTACACGGCAGAATGGCGCGGCAACTCGAAGGGCTACAAGCTCTCCGACCCGGAGACCTACCACTTCCTTGATGAATGCGTCCGCCTGGGCATCAAGAACATCCACGTCCACAAGGGGCCGACCATCTACCCGCTTAACCGCGACGCCTTCGACGTAGCCGACGTGGATGATGCCGCTTCCGTCTTCACCGACCTGACCTTCATCGTCGAACACTGCGGCCTGCCGCGCCTGGAAGATTTCTGCTGGATCGCCACCCAGGAGTCGAACGTCTATGCCGGTCTGGCAGTCGTGCTGCCGTTTATGCAGCCGCGCCCGCGCTACTTCGCCGAGGTCATCGCCAATCTGCTCTTCTGGGTCGGGCCAGACAAAATGCTCTTCGGCAGCGACTACGCCCTGTGGGAACCGAAGTGGCTGGTTGAGAAGTTCATGGCCTTCGAACTGCCGGAAGACCTGCAATCGGAGTTCGGCGTTAACCTGACGCTGGATGACAAGAAGAAGATTCTGGGCCTGAACGCGGCGCGCCTCTACAATATCGACCCGGCGGAGCAACTGGCGAAAACGAAGTCGGACACCTTCTCGCAGCAGGCGGAGCAGCTCTATGCCACTTCATGAGCGAACCATCATGGAGACTGAGACCGGAACAACCATCACGGAAGAGCAGGTCTACGCGGCCATCGCCGACGTACTCGACCCGGAGCTGGACGAGACGCTGGTGAAGCTGGGCTTCATCGACAGCGTGCGCGTGGAGGGGGCAGACGTCACCGTCACCTACAAGCTGCCCACGTACTGGTGCGCGCCGAATTTCGCCTATCTGATGGCGGCTGACCTGCGCGCCCGCGTGCAGAGCCTGCCGGGGGTGCGCAATGTGCGCGTCGTCCTGCTCGACCACTTCGCCGAGGACGAGATTACCGTCGGCATCAACCGGGGGCTGTCGTTTGCCGAGGCGTTTCCCGACGACGGCTGCGGCGAAGATGTGAACCTGGAAGATTTGCGCCGCACCTTCCTGCGCAAAGGCTTTCTCATGCGCCAGGATACGCTGCTGCGCAAGATGCTGCGCGCCGGGCTGGACGAGGACACCATTCTCGCCCTGCGCGTGGGCGACCTCGTCATCGACGAACTGGCCGACGCCGCCTTTATCACCATTCCGACGGGCGTGGTGCGGCTGGATAAGGCCGGGCGCGGCGCCGCGCTCTACCTGCGCAAGGCCAGGCTGCTCGGCCTGCCGCAGGGCGAGCATGACCGGCTCATCATCGATGACGAAGGGCGGCCCGTCGCGCCCGGCGGATTGAAAGATTTCCTGCGCCGCTCCCGTTCCGTGCGCATGAATATCCTGTTCAACACCTCCTTCTGCCAGGGTCTGTTCCAGACGCGCTACGGGCCGGGCCAGCAGCAGGCGGTGGGAGCAGGAGACGAAGGAGAAGAGTTATGAAAGCTGTACGTCTGGCTCAATACAATCAGATGCCATCGGTCACGGAGGTGGATGAGCCGAAGGTGACGGGGCCGAACGATGTGATTGTGCGCATCGGCGGCGCGGGCCTCTGCCGTACCGACCTGCACATCATTGAAGGACAGTGGGCCGAGAAATCGGGCGTGACGCTGCCCTACACGCTCGGCCACGAGAACGCAGGCTGGGTCGAGGCGGTCGGTTCGGCGGTCAGCAACGTCGCGCCGGGTGATACCGTCATCGTGCATCCGCTGATGACCTGCGGTTATTGCCGCGCCTGTCGCGCGGGCGACGACATGCACTGCTCCAATTCGGCCTTCCCCGGCATTTCGGTTGACGGCGGCATGGCGAACTTCCTCAAGACCAACGCCCGCGCCGTCGTCAAGCTGGATTCCAGCCTGGCCCCGAAAGATATTGCCGCCCTCGCCGATGCCGGGCTGACCGCCTATCACGCCGTCAAAAAGGCAGCCGCGCACCTCTATCCCGGAACAAAGGCGGTTGTCATCGGCGCGGGCGGCCTCGGCCATATCGGCGTGCAATGCCTCAAGGCGCTCACCCCCGCCGAGATCATCGTGGTCGATCGCTCGCCGGAGGCGCTGGCGCTGACGAAGAACTGGGGGGCCGACCACACCGTCCTGGCCGACGGCAAAGAGGTGCCGAACGTGCTGGACATCACCAACGGCCAGGGGGCCGAGGCGATCATCGACTTCGTGGGCGAAGGCGGGGCCATCGAGGCAGGCGTGGGCATGCTGCGCCGCGCCGGTTCCTACTACGTCATCGGCTACGGCGGCAGGCTCAACGTTCCCACCATCGACATCATCTCCACCGAGATCAACTTCATCGGCAACCTGGTGGGAACCTACAACGACCTCGCCGAACTGATGACGCTTACCGCCCAGGGCAAGGTCACCCTGCACACCGCCATCTACCCCCTCGACGCCGCCCTCGACGCCATCCACGACCTCGACAGCGGCAAACTACGCGGTCGCGGCATCCTGGTGCCACAGGCATAATCGGGATAATTCCCATTAGCCAGGGTAGCTAAACCGCAGGCGAGCCGCAAGGGAGTGGCCCTACTCTACCCGAACAGTCCCACAGGCGCGCGTAGTATAGTAGGGCCACCCCTTGCGGGCTTACACGGGGAGGTTTTTGGACGGATCGGCCTGGGAATCCGATGGAGAAGCGTTCCCAATGCCACCTTTTCCGTCGGCCTCTCAAGCGACTTTACAACAAATTTTTCCAAAAAACCTCCCCGTGTAAGCCCCTGGCGGGTGGCCTGCGTCGCGCTCGCACTGGCTTCAGTTAACGCTTATGAGGGCCGCCCCTTGCGGCTCGCCTGCAGCGGCTGGCCTGCGGCCCTCTGCTCCCCTACAACAACAACTTTCCTATGCATCTCGCAAATCGGTCAGGGGTGAGAAAAGCCCTGAGAGGTAGGCAAGGACGGTCACTTCCAGATGGTGGGCCATCTCCAGTTCGCGTGGCACCTCCAGCTTGTCGTCGATACGCCGTTTATGCCTCCCGACGGTCTCTGGCTCGATATCGAGCCGCTGCGCTATCTGCCGGAGATTGTACCCCTGACAGAGCAGTTTCAGAATCTCCCGTTCCCTCTCAGTCAACGCTGGAGCAGTGCGCACACCGGACCCATGCAAAGGAAGCAGAACAGCGGAAGTGAAACCAAACATCGACAGCAGAAAACGACACACCCCGGCGAGCATCTTCATGTACTGAACAGTCATGAGCCGATCGGCAGGCTCCTGTGGAGGAGAGAGCAGGATCAGCATGCCAGAGCTATTGCCCCCGCCCTGAACGGGGATATTGATGCTCTCTTTGCGCAAGGAAAGTTGCTCATTCCTGAGATCTCTGCGCCCGGCCAGCACCAGCTGGACTTGCCCCTGCGAACACAGGGCCAGATCGCGGCAGAGGATAGCAGGGAAATCCTGACACGTTTCGAGGGTCATGTCGCTCACCGTTACCTCAATAAGCTCGATATCCTCACCCAGGAAAATTTCTTCTTCGCTTGACCTGTTCGATCAAATCGTCCTCGTTCCATAACCATCCTTCCCCTCACCTTTCCCACTTCCAGATCATTTGCTCGGCAGGCTCAATCACCCTCTCTTTCATATGAGCCGCCAATTCTTCCGGGCTGCTATACCGATACGTTTGCAGGATTGAGGGAGAGCGATTGAGAGAGT
The DNA here is from genome assembly GCA_902810755.1 of Chloroflexota bacterium. Next base: position 1,515 of record CADDYT010000223.1, on the reverse strand, counting down.
CCAGGACATCCTCTTTCTTCCATCCCACATGCAACACCGGCTGGATAGGAAGAGATGGGAACTGAGGAACAATGTGTTCAAGTTGTTGAGGCACGCTTTTGCTAAACGTTGTATCCACAATGATAAAACGAGCCAGAGAAGCCAGGAGAGAGAGCTGTGTTGCCCAGTTGGGATTCCGGGGAGTAGAGCTATTGAAGACCACGGGCAAATAGTTCTCTCTGCGAAGCATACTGGTAATTGTTTCTAAACCATTTTCCACGTCGTAAGTAAAATAGCCAAGCACCAGAACCAGCTTCTCGATAGAAACCTGGGCCAGATGCGCCAGGTCTTGATTATAGAGCAAAAGCTGGAGGAGCTGGGCCACTTTGAAATTGTCGACGGTGATAAAGTAGTCTTCATCTGGAGCACTAATCAGAAGATTGCATTGGACAGCATCCTGTAGTTGCACCTCCCAGGCGGCTATACCATGGATGTCGCATCCGATTAAGTTTGCACCGGTCAAGTTGGCAGCCGTGAGGATGGCTTTGGTCAGCCACCCTCCTCGCAAATCGGCGTAACTGAGATTCGCCCAACTCAGATTCGCTTCTGAGAAGCCGGCTCTCAAAAGAGTCTTACTCAGGTCGGCCTCCCTCAAATCCGCACTCACCAGACCCGCCCCATCCAGGTTGGCCTCCCGTAAATTGGCCTGGTAGAGAACGGCATCATCGAGACCCGCTTCGCTCAGCAGCGCGTGGCTCAGGTTGGCCTGACTCAGATTGGCGCCATCGAGCAGGGCGCCACTGAGATTGGCATGACTCAGATTGGCATGGGTGAAACGGGCGGCGTCAAAGCGTGCAGCATAACACTGCGCCCCGCTGAGATTGGCCCCACGTAAATCCGCACTCGTCAAATGTGCTTGCTCCAGGTTGGCTCCGCTCAGATCCGCTCCTCTCATGTTGGCCCCGCTCAGATCCGCTCCTCTCATGTTGGCCCCGCTCAGGTCCGCTTCCCTCAGATCACTCTCACGCAGCCTGGCAAAACTCATGGTAGCCTGCAGCAATATGGCCCCGCCAGAAAGGTTGGCTTTGCACAGAGTGGCATCGCGAAGAGAAGCGAAACTCAGTTGAGCTTTGATCAGCCTGGCCTCCCTCAGGTCAGCTTCATCCAGCAGCGCCCCTCGCAGATCAGTCCCACTCAGGTCAGCCTTGCTTAAGTTCACTCGCCTCAAATCAATTTCTTTGAGATCGGCTTCAGCCAACACAGCTCCACTCAGGTCTGGTTGCACCTGCGGGTTCTGTTTCCTCCACTCATTCCAGGCGGCTACTCCCCGCTTGAGAAGGGTCAGGTGAGCTTGATCGGCCATAAATGGTTTCTCCTGAGAAAGATCTGGATCTATGGGGCATCTCCCCAGCCAATGAGTTTGAGATCCTCCATCTGTTCCACTTCCGGGGGAAGAGCTCGCAGCAGATTATTGCTCACATCCAGTTCCCATAGATGGCTCAGTTGAGCCAGACTCGCCGGAAGCTCGCGCAGGCG
>CADDYT010000222.1 GCA_902810755.1 Chloroflexota bacterium | reverse complement strand
TGCCCCGGGTGGCCTACGGGTGGCCTGCCTCTTGCGGGGTGGCCTACGGGTGGCCTGCCGTTCGGCCCGGCGCGTTGCTGCCGCTGTTGCGGGTGGCCTGCCGACGGGTGGCCTACGAGTGGCCTGCAGCAGACCTGCCGCTGGCCCGCCGTTCGGCATAACATGTCCGCTTACTGATTATGCAACCCTTATAGATTTGCTTCGTAGATACTCACGATGAATGGAAAAGGATATCTATTCGTCTTTGTTCTGAGGAAAATAGCGGATTGAAGCCGCTTCCATTTTATGTTATAGTAGCGTATGATAAAACCTATGCTTCCTTAAATGTACGTTCGTTTCTTGTGAGGGAAATACTAATGTCTATAAAGTTGATTGCTGCTGATAAAACCGACAGGGGGAGACAGCGCGAACAGAACGAGGACTGCCCCTATAAGCGTATCGAATCGACAGAGACAGGGGATCGCGGCCTCTTTATTGTCGCCGATGGTATGGGAGGATATCAGGCAGGAGAAGTAGCCAGCAGAATTGCCGTGGATACAATCAGTAAAGCCCTCGATAGTTTTTTCAAACCTGTTTCCGAACGCCCGACAATCAAACTCACCGCTCCGGCAGAGGACGTTGATGAGGACGCCACACTGGTCATCAAAAGTGTGAAGGCCGAGGATGAAGCGAAAGCGAAGACGCGCAAGCTGGCGGAAACGGCGGTCGCAAAGCCTATCGAAGAACAGTTGAAGAAAGCTATTCAGGAGGCGAATCGAGCGATTGTGACGTATGGCGAGCGCCACAGTGGTTCGCGCGGCCTCGGCTCGACCGTTACCGCCGTTCTGGTGGAGAACGATCAGGCGTATATTGCCAACGTGGGTGATAGCCGCACCTATTTGTTGCGCAACGGCAAGCTCACCCCGCTGACGAAAGATCATTCCCTGGTGGCCAAACTGGTGGAGGCCAGGCAGATCGCACCCGAAGATATCTATTCGCACCCTCAGCGCAACCTGATCTATCGCTCGCTGGGAGCCGGACATAAAAATATCGACGTTGACGTTTTCCACGAAACCCTGCAGCCCGATGATACCCTGCTGCTCTGCTGCGACGGTCTCTGGGAAATGGTGCGGCACGAAGATCTGCTCAAAGTCCTCAGTGAACGTAGCAGCCCGCAGGCAATCTGTGATAAGCTCATCGCGCTCGCCAATGAGAACGGTGGCGAAGACAATATTACCGCCATCGTCGTTCACGTCTCCGCCGTGTAGCGCAAGAAGAGAACAGCTGGAGAAGTTGGAAGTATGGCCTTACCAACAGGCACAATCCTTGATGGAAAATATAGAATCGTGCAGGTGCTTGGCGAAGGTGGCATGGGGACAGTCTACAAAGTAGAGCAGGTCGATATGCCAGGCTACTACCGCGCGGTCAAAGAATTGCTGCTCAGCCCCGGCCTGAGCGAAGAGGAGCGCAAGGCCGCGATTGAACGCTTTAATAAAGAGGTGGATCTGCTCTTTCATCTCAAGCATCCACGCATCCCGATGCTCATGTTCAAATTCCAGGAGCGAGGCAACTACTATTACGCCATGGAATTTGTCCCCGGCAAGAGCCTGGATAAAATTCTGGAAGAGAACAAAGGGCCGCTGGACGAAGAGAAAGTCATTAACTGGATGATGCAGGTATGTGAGGCGCTGACCTACATTCACACGCGCACACCCCCCATTATCCTGCGCGACCTCAAACCGGGCAATATCATGGTCACGCCCAACGGAGACGTGCAGTTGATCGACTTCGGCATTGCGCGCCGCTTTGACCCGAATAAGCGCACCAACACGGAAAACCTGGGAACCATCTCCTACGCCTCACCCGAACACCTCGGCTCCATCGTCGCCCCCGGCCAGAAACGCAGCGCGAACAACCCCGGCCAGCTCGTGCAGACAGACGCGCGCTCAGATATCTATTCGCTGGGCGCGACCATGTACCACCTGCTCACCAACTACGAGCCGGACCCGATCCAGACGCCCGCGCCGGGCAGTATCCGGGCGAAGAATCCGCGCCTGCGCACGGTCCAGGTCGGTAACCGGCTGGTCTGCCCGGTCGAGCAGGTCATTATCAAGGCCATGCAGCAGAACCCGGCGCAGCGTTTCCAGAGCGCGGAGGCCATGCGCACGGCCCTGCAGCAGTGCCTGCCCAATCAGGCCGCCCCGGCGACGATTTCGATTCCCGCCATCTCGCCCAACTCGACCGTCGTGGTGCCGGTCAACCGCACGCCCGCGCCCGCCGGGGCGGACGCTAATGGCATCATCTGCCCGCGCTGCGGCTATGTGAACCGGGCCAACGCCAAGTTCTGCACGGTGGATGGACAGCCGCTGCTACAGGGAGCGACGGCGGTGCCGCCGCAGGTCAATGCGCGCATTGTGCCTCGTCCCCCGGTGCCGTCGTATCCTGTCGGTCGTTCGCCTATCCAGCCGCGTCCGGTGCAGTCCGGGCAGCCGGTGCAGGCACGTCCGGTGCAGCCGATTCGCGCGCGCCCGGTGCAGACCACAGCCGCGCCCGCGCAGCCGATTCGCGCCCGTCCCATCTCGGCCAGCCCTGCGGCTACGCCGACTGCGTCCAACCCCGCTGTGTCGCTGCGTCTGGGCCGACAGGCCCTGGCCGATAAGAACTATCTTGAGGCCATTCGCCAGTTCCAGCTGGCGCGTAGCTCCGGCCAGCCATCCTACGAGGCGCTATACAATCTTGGCCGCGCCTACCGACAGTACGGGCTGTCGGTGAAGGAGACCGACCGGAAGCTCTTCGAGGAGCAGATGAAGCTGGCGGCAGAGCAGTTTGCCGAGGCCACGCGCAGCAAAGCGGATGCCGCCGATGCCTTCTTCCAGCTTGGCCTGACCTATCGCGACCTGGGTCTCTCCGCGCAGGCGGCCTCGGCCTTCCTGCAGGCGCGCCAGCTCACGCCGCAGGACGGGGCCATCTATTACCAGCTTGGCCTCGTCTCGATGGAACAGGGCTACCAGCGCGAGGCGGAAGCCTACTTCCTTGATGGCCTCAAACGCCAGCCCGGCCATCTCTTGATCCTGATCGCCCTGGGCAGGCTCTACACCGACATGGGGCGCTTTGCCAACGCCATCAAGATGCTGCAAGAGGCCGCGCGTATTGAACCATCCTCGCCTGAGGCCTGGTACGAGCTGGGCAAAGTGTACAGCCGCAAGCGTGAATGGAAGACCGCCCTTGACTCCTTTGAAAAGGCTCGCCAGCTTTTGCCCGAAAATCCCGATATCTACACCGAAATCGCAAAATGCTACCTGCGCCTGAAAATGAAGAATGAAGCCAGACGTATGGTGCAGGAGGCGCTACAACGCGACCCGCAGAATGCTGACGCCCTGCGTGTGCAAAAACAACTGTGATCGAAGATTCGCAAAATTTCTGGTAAGGAGGGCAGCAATGAACTGTCCAACATGTAATACAGCCAATCGTGATGACGCGAAGTTTTGTAGAGGCTGCGGCAAGCGGCTCGACGTGGTAGCTCCTCTGGCTACCCCTGATGTATCTGCTGCCCCCGCTGCTCCGGCGCCCTCAGCTTCCCCGGCTGCGCCCGCCGATGTCCCCGGCACGGCCACGCCCGTTGAGACTGCCACTATGCCGCAGGCTGCGGATGAGGCAACCGTCTACGCGGCGGCCCCCCCCGCGCAGTCCGAGGCGGAGCCGACAGCCGCGCAGCCGTCTTCGGCTCCGGCCAGCGTGAGCGTGGATGAGGTAGAAGATATCAGCCTTGCCCCGACGCAGATTCTCACGCCGCAGCAGATGGTGGCCCACAATGCGCGGCGCTGGCAGCAGGAGAGCGAAGCTGTGCAGGAAGACCGCGAGCAGCAAAACGCGCACGCGGCTCCTCTCAACGGGCAGGGGCCAGCGCAGGCAGCGGGGACAGAAACGAGCGATGCAATGCAGACCCCGACGGCATCGCACCCCCCGACAGCCGGGGCTGGGACGCAAGACATTGCCGATATGCCAACGGTCATTATCAACCCGCACAGCGATGAGGAACCGATTCCACCACCGCCGCCGCCACCGCCAGACTCTCTCACGCCAGAAGCAGCCGCCGGGCCATCGGCGATAGGAGGAAACGATGCCACAGGCGGCGAGGAGCCTGCTGAGACAGAAGAAACCGAAACTATTCCCGCCGCAGCGTCGGCGGATGAACATCCAGAAAGTGAAGAGACTGAGGTGAGCGAGGAAGCAGAAGAGAAGCAGGAGAGCGGGGCCGACGAAACGGCACAGCCGACCCAGTCGACAACAGAGACAATAGAGACGACAGAGACAGCAGAGCAACCAGCAGCGTCTGAAACTCCCGCGCCGTTTGCCGCGCTGGCCGTAGGAACGACGGTGGCCGGTCGCTATGAGATCAGCGGCGTTGCCAGCGAGAGCGAGAGCGAGAACGTCTATCAGGTCGTCGACCGGCAGGGCTATCAACGCTGCTGGAACTGCGGTTCCACGCAGAACGCCGAGGGCGATGAATTCTGCATTGATTGCGGGGCCGAGCTGCTCAATATCCCCTATCTCATGCATGAATATTCGTCGGCTCAGGGCCAGCAGGAGGAAGCCGCCGTGCTGCAAGGGGCCATCATCAATACCTTTGTCGATAACGGGCGCACCTACGCCATCGAGCAGCCGCAGGTTGAGCAAAACGCCTTCCCTACCGGCGTCCACCTGCTCGCCGCAACCGACTCGGACGCCGGCACCGTGCGCCGCTCCGAGCCGAACGAGGATAGCACGCTGGCCTTGCTGCTTGAGCGCGTCCACGAGTCGATCTCCACGCCCGTCGGCGTCTTTATCATCGCCGACGGCCTCGGCGGACACGATAACGGTCAGCTTGCCAGCCGCGTCGCCATCAATGTCATCGCCGAGCGCGTGGTACGCGAACTGCTGGCGGGGCCGCTTGCCAGCGAGAAGGCCGGCGGTGAGTCGGCTAAACCGGTGATCCTGGATGAAGACGCCGCCGTCACCCTGCTGCATGACGCGGTGGCCGATGCGAATGATGTCCTGGTGGAGATGAACCAGCGCGACAAGACCGACATGGGGTCCACGCTCACCGGCTTTATGGTGGTAGGAGACACCGCGTATATTGTAAATGTAGGGGACAGCAGAACCTACATGGTGCGCGGGGGAACCATCTACCAGCTCACCACCGATCATTCGCTGGTCGGCCAGCTTGTCAGCGCCGGTCTGATCCAGCCGGAAGACGTGTATACCCACCCGCAGCGCAGCCAGATTTTCCGCAGCCTGGGTGATAAACATAACGTGCAGATCGACATCTTTAAGCAGCAGTTGCATCCGGGCGATATTCTGCTGAGTTGTTCGGATGGCCTGTGGGAGATGGTACGCAATCCACAGATTGAGAGTATCCTGACGCAGGCTTCCAACCCACAGGCGGCCTGTAACGAATTAATAGCAGCGGCGAACGCTAATGGAGGCGAAGATAACGTCAGCGCGGTCGTCGTGTTTGTGTCTTAAATGAGGAAGCTATGATATACTATGGCAGAATGAGCGTGAAAGGAGCTATCCACTATGCCCGGTGAAGTAACTCTGGCCCACCAGGTAGGAAAAGAAAACATGCCGGTGACCGGCGGCAGCCAGGTGGCCTATGTCTTGCTAGAAGCCAAACCAACGGAGTTAATGGCCCAGGTGCGCATGCCTTTGAACTTTTGCCTGGTGCTTGACCATTCCGGCTCCATGAAGGGTCCGAAACTGAGGAATGTCAAAGAAGCGGTCAAAATGGTCATCGACCGCCTGGAGCCAACCGATTATATCTCGGTCGTCATTTTTGATGATACCGCTCAGGTCATGATTCCCTCGATGCCGGCCAACGACAACGTCGGCATGAAGGCCGCCATTGACCGCATTCGCGATGGCGGCGGCACCACCATGTCGCTGGGCATGATCCAGGGCCTCAACGAACTGCGCCGCTGGAACATCCCCAACGCCGTCAATCGCATGATTCTGCTCACCGACGGCGTGACCTACGGCGACTCTGAACGCTGTCGCCAGCTTGCCAGCGATGCGCGCGCCAACGGCATCGCCATCTACCCACTGGGCATCGGCCAGGACTGGGACGAGGCCCTGCTGGACGATATCGGGCAGCGCAGCGGCGGCATGCCCGCCGAATTTATCCGCAACCCGGAAGATGCCATGAGCATCTTCCAGCAGCAGATTTCCAGCGCGGTGGCCGTTGCCGTGCGCAACGCTGTCCTGACCCTGCGCCTGCCAACGGGCGTCACGCCGCGCAAGGCCGTCAAGGTGCTGCCCATCATCAGCGACCTCGGCCAGTCCGTTCTCTCCGACCGCCAGGTGGTCATTCCCCTCGGCGACCTTGAGAAGGATACGCCGCAGTCTGTACTGGTGGAGTTGATGGTTGACCCGAGACCGGCGGGCCTCTTCCGCATTGCCCAGGCGGAACTCTCTTACGACGTTCCTATCGCCAACCTGATAGGCGAGAGGGTGCGTGAAGACATCAAAGTCAACTTCACCACGGACGCCAGCCTGGCCGCACAGGTGAACCCGCTGGTGATGAACTTTGCGGAGAAGGCGAACGCCCATCAACTGGTCACGCGCGTGCTGGACGAGTACAAGCGCACCGGGAAGGCGACGACGCGCCTGGCCCCCAGCGTAACCCGCGTCCTCGACGAGGAGACCCGCAGCGCCCTGGAACAGATCAATCAGGGGCAGCAAATCTCGCAGGAACAGGTGAAATCTATCGGCAACAAGACGCGCAAACTGACGCAGCGCCTCGATGATCTGTTGCCATAACAGCCATCAGACACGCGGCCCCGGCAAGGCCATAGATACGGAAAGGATGTCGGCGAAAGCAAGACCGGCATCCATGAAATAAGGAGGAGAAGTACCATGACAGTGCGTTGTTCACTCGGCCACGAAAATCCCGAAGGCGCGGCCTTCTGCGATGAGTGCGGCGAGCCGTTGACGAGTGCAGCTCCCGCGCCCGCCAGCGCCTATGCCCCGACCGTCGCCGCCAGCGCGGACCAGGGACAGGGTGAGGCCTGCCCCTCGTGCGGGGCGCTCAATCCCCCCGGAGAGGCTTTCTGCTCTAACTGCGGCGCCAGCCTGCTGGGCGCGCCCGCCGTTGTCCCGGCTCCCGTCGCCGCGCCCGCCCCGGCCCCCTCTCCTGAAGCGGCTCCCGTCGCGGCTGCGCCCGTTCCCGCAGCACCCGCTACGCTGAACGCGCGCCTGATC
>CADDYT010000221.1 GCA_902810755.1 Chloroflexota bacterium | reverse complement strand
CGTAATCTTCCAGGGCTTTGCGGCTCATCATCATCGTCATAATAGTAATGCTCCTCTCGCACGTTGGTAACAACACTGTTCACATGCATACCTCTCAAGGGTACATCATCACATCAACGCGCTTCATTTCTACCATCTGCTAGTCTACCATTCTTCGGCGTGCAGCGCAACCCGAACAATCTGACAGAGTCCGTTTCTTTTTTTGTGAGTACGCGAACGTTAATCAGCCTTTCTCAGCCAAAAATTGCTGGCGGCACAGCATCGGCCTGTTCCAGCTTGCCCTGGCGCGCGCGCTGAATGATCGCCCAGACCTTTTCCGGCTTGAGCGGCATGTCGATGGCAGAGACGCCCAGGGGGGCGAGGGCATCGAGGACGGCGTTGACAACAGCGGGGGGCGCGCCGATGGTACCGGATTCGCCCACACCCTTTGCGCCCAGCGGGTTGGTGGGCGAGGGCGTCTCGACGAAATCGGTCTCGTAGGTCGGCAGCATGGCGGCGATGGGCAGGGAGTAGTCCATCAGGGAGCCGGTGAGCAACTGGCCCTCCTCGTCGTAGACAACTTCTTCGTAGAGCGCCTGTCCGATGCCCTGCGCCAGCCCACCGTGCATCTGGGCCTCCGCCATATAGTGATTGATGACGCGCCCGCAGTCGTCCACAGCAATGAAGCGCAGAATATGCACTTCTCCCGTCTCGCTCTCAACCTCCACGATGGCGATATGCGTGCCGGATGAGAAGCCCGCGCCGGAAGAAGAGAAATCGCGCCAGGCTGCTAAGCCCTCGATGGGCGCGCCGTTGGCCGGGTTGGGCGCTTCGCGCTCGATCAGATCGGGCTGCTCTTCTACCATTCGGGCCAGTTCGCCGAGGGCAATACTACGCGTGGGAACGCCGCGTACTGTGACTTTGCCGTTTTCCAGTACGAGATCGGCTGGCGCAGCTTCCAGTACGCGCGCAGCCACCTGCAAGGCTTTGTCGCGGGCAGCCTCAGCAGCCAACAGGACGGCAGAACCGCCCATCTGCGTGACGCGGCTGCCGAAAGTGCCAATGCTGAAACCGGGCAAGGCCGAGTCACCCATCTGCACTTCAATCTTGTCGACGGGCAGGTTAAAGGTGTTGGCAACAATCTGCGTGAAAAGGGTGAAATGGCCCTGCCCGTTGGTGGCGACGCCGCTTTGCACCAGCACGCTGCCGTCGCGGCGAATGCGCACCGTCGCCGACTCTTTTGGTCCCGGCATCCCACCACCATCACCGGAAATTTCATTGAAGGTGGAGAGACCAATGCCGAGCAGTCTTGCATCGCCTGCCTCGCGCCGCCTGCGCTGCTCCTCCTGCCAGCCCGCATAACCGGAAAGCTCAAGCGCGCGATCGAGGGCGGCGGTATAATTGCCACTATCGTAGGTCAGCCCGGTTACAGTGGTGAAAGGAAAGGCTTCGGGCGCGATAAAGTTGCGGCGGCGCACGTCGGCGGGATCAAGGCCAAGCTCGCGCGCAACGCGATCCATTGTGCGTTCCAGAATATAGGTCGCTTCAGGTCGGCCCGCGCCACGATAGGCTGCCGTAGGAGCCTTGTTGGTGAACACGCCCACGACGGTGCTGTCTATTGCCTGCACCTGATATGGCCCGCTCAGTTGCAGGGGAACACGGTCAGGAATCATTGCCGTTGTGTTGGCAAGATAGGCGCCAAGATCGGCGAAGGAGCGCACGCGCAGGCCAAGCAGACGCCCATCATTCTGTACAGCCGCTTCGATATAGTTGATCTGACCGCGTGCCTGCGTCTGCGCTTGCAAATTCTCGGCCCGGCTCTCTATCCACTTAACCGGTCGCCCCAGCTTCATGGCCAGCGTCGCAGCGATAATCTCTTCGCCTACAAAGGCCGTTTTGGTACCAAAACCACCACCGACAGCCGCGTTGTGTACGTGAATCTGGCTGCGGTCGAGGCCGAGGAAGGCGGCCAGGGTTTCCCGCGCCCGATAAATGGCCTGCGAAGAGACCCAGGCCGAAAACTGGCCGCTGGCCGGGTCAAAATCGAACATGCAGGCTCGCGGCTCGATAGAGCTGGCGGCGATGCGCTGATTGACTACGCGCAGGCGCACAATGCGATCGCAACGGGCAAAGGCAGATTCTACATCCCCCCACGTTGAGTGCTGGTGAAAGGCGATATTTGAGCCAAACTCTTCGTAGAGCAGAGAGGCGTCGTCGGCAACAGCAGCCTCCGGGTCCGAAACTCCCGGCAGCGGTTCGTAATCCACTTCGATCAGATCGCGCGCGTCCTGGGCGATATAGCGGTCTTCCGCCAGCACGACTGCGATCGGATCGCCGACGTAGCGCACCTTGCCCACCGCCAGCGGCCTGCGCTCCGGCTTCTTGAGACCCGGCACCGGCATGGCATCGATAGAACGCATGCCAGCGACCAGTTCTTCTCCGGCAAAAACGGCCACCACCCCCGGCAGGGCGCGGGCAGCATTCAGTTGTATCTCGTTTATCAGAGCATGGGCATAGGGGCTGCGCACAACTGCCATGTGCAGGGTGGCAGGACGTCCCCGCGGCGCGCGCAGATCATCCACATAGTGAGAGGTTCCGGTTATCAAGGGATAGTCTTCCAGGCGGCGTTCCAACCCGGTCGGTATGTTCATCGTACCTGTCTCCATCTAGCATCGTCGTGTAGTATCCTTATTCTACCGCAAATGCAGCTATGAGAAAAGACAGATAGCACACACCCCTGTTGCTTCAACGATCATTAGCGCGCGAACACACTGACGATACCTGAGATCATCAACCCGCCAAGAAGGACGATCACAACCAGAGAGATCAGCAGAGAGAAGCGAGAAGGCCCGCTCTCTAAAAGTACCAGTTCCTCGTAGAAACGCTCCTCTTCACGGTCCTTATATTCTTGAGTGCCGGGAGTGAAAGGGTTCGGGCTGAGATACTTCTCGGCCTTACTACTTTTCACCAGTCCCTGACGATAGAAGTACAGGCTGATGCCAACGCCAATGAGGGTTAAGACGAACCCTACCAGCAACACACCCAGAAACACCCACATCGTCACTCCTGCTTTCCAGACCCTCCGATCTTCACATGAGATGGAACAGCGCATCACAGGTGAAAATCAGAGAAATACGTATCTCTGGAAGATGTTCAACTCAAAAATAAAATTCCTGCCACAGTATTCTTCTATGACAGGAATACGAATTTCCAGAAAAATCGTAGACAGAGAGGGGGAATTACAGAATGGCTGTTACGCGGCGGAGCTTTCCGCTCCGCAGGAAACCGAGAACGACTTTGTCGCCGGAGCGGTGACGGCGCACCACGCGCTGCAGGTCGCGCGCTTCCCGCACCGGTTCGTTGTCGGCGGAGACGATGATATCCAGCCGTTTGAGTTCCGCGCGCTCTGCTGGAGAGTTGGGGCGAATTTCCAGCACCTGCATACCGTATTGCTGCCCCGGCCCCGTCGCGCGCTGCAAAGCGGCTTCAAGCCTCACCTGCATCCCACCGACTCCCAGTGATAAGCCGGTCGAACCGGCCTCGCGCCTCTGCATGATACGGGCAATGGCAGATTTGACGGTATCTAGCGGAATAGAGAAGCCCAGCCCCTGCGCCAACGGCATCATTGCGGTCGTGATACCAACAACGCGCCCGGCGCTATCGACCAGCGGGCCACCGGAGTTGCCGGGATTGATGGAGGTATCGGTCTGAATGAGGTTGGTCAGCTTGCGCGCGCCCGGCGCGTCCAGTGTGCGCCCAAGCGCGCTGACGACTCCGGCAGTGACGGTCCAGTTAAGGCCGTAGGGGTTGCCGACGGCAATCACCAGCTGGCCAACCTTCAGTTGAGAGCGCCCCAGTTCGGCCACCGGCAGGTGGTCAGCCCCGATGCGCAGAACCGCGACATCCACATCGGGTTCCGCCCCCACCAGCCCGGCATCAAAAGTGCGGCCATCGGCCAGCGTGACTTTGATGCGCCGCGCCCGCGAGACGACGTGAGCATTGGTGAGAATGAGGCCATCGGAGGAGAAGATGAAGCCGGAACCCAGGCCTCCGCCAAATTCTGGTCTGGGAACATTGAACGGGCCAACCCTTCCCTCGCGTTCTATATCAATACGTACTACGGCAGGCCCGACGCGCTCAGCCGCCGTTGTAACAGCATGGGAGTAGGCATCGAGCGCCTGGGCATCATTTTCATGTGTACTCATAACAGGCATTGCACTTTCCTTACAGGAACCCGCTCAATGAACGTGCGTGCGAGGCAGCGACTCAATGAGTTTGATAGAGATTGTATCACATCCATCGCCAGATGTCATTTTTCGCCCGGTCTCTCTCCTACGTAGCTATTTTATGCTGGTGGCAACTTGCCTGTGGGCTGATCTTCCAGGCCGGGAACTTTAAATACCAGAGTGACGGAACCGAAACGCACACTGGCTCCGTGTTGCAGAAGTTCGGGTTTGAAGGGTTGGAGCTTTGTGGTACCCAGACGGGTGCCGTTTCGACTGTTGAGGTCTTCGATATGAAAGAAGGTCTCTTCATAGCGAATGCGGGCATGCTGGCGCGAGACGGTCATCTTCGGGTCAAAGGGCGTCAGATCGATATCGGGGTGGATGCCGCGTTTGGGGTCGGCGCGGCCAACGACAACGTTTTTCTGCGTGATCGCCAGGCGATGTTTCTCCACGCCATCGACTTCATAAGAGAGAAAGGCCAGAGCAGTATACTCATTGTGTAACGCCTGGGAAGCGGTGACAGTAGGTAAACCTTCGATAGGGGCCGCGCGCAAGGTTACATCGGCAACGGGAGCCATCTCGCCGGTCAGGCCGTAGCCGGGCGAAGTTGGTCTGCCGCCTTGCAGCACTGGCTGAGAGGGAAACCGGATTTGATCCAGGGATGCAAGCAACTGATCGGCGCTGGCAAAGCGATCTTCAGGCTGTTTTGCCAGCGCCCGGTCTACGATTGCCTGCAACGATGGCGGCACATCGTGCTTGAACAGGGCCATACGCGGCACCGGAGCGGTACTCTGGAGGATAGCCGTCTCAGCAGGGGTGCGCCCAACAAAGGGCAGGCGACCGGTGGCAAGCTCAAATATGAGCAGGCCAACCTGGTAGATATCGCTCCACGGGCCGATGGCACCGCCCTGGACATACTCAGGCGGCGAGTAGCGGGGGTCAAGATAGCCGATATCGTCGTACCGCTCGCTGCTCACGTAGCCCAGCGAGCGCAACAGGCTGCGCAACCCGACATCGTCAAGCTGCACGCGATCTTCTGAGACCGAATCGACCGTGATCAATTGCGGGCGCAGATCAAGGCCAACCACGCCCTGATCGTGCAGCACCTTGAGGCCCTGAGCAATCTGTCGGGAGAGGTCAAGCAGGCGGGGGTAGTCGATATTTTCGCTATCGAGGACGTGGCGCAGGGTCACGCCGCGCGGCGGGTCGGTGGCAATATACGCGCGGTTGCCGTCAATGCCCCAATCGTAGACATGCATCACGTGTAAAGACTCGACTGATCGGCGCCGTTCCAATGGTTGCAGCAATTGTTGCACCGTGTCCGGGCTGAGCGTGGTGGGAAACTCGATAATCAGCAATCCCACCACGCTGTTAGTGTTGCGATTGTGTGCGGTGCAGGAGGTCAGCATCCCCCCGGAGGTGATAATCTGACCGATATGGTAGACACCGCCAATCATACGAGCATCGCGTTGCATGATTTTATCCCCTTTGATGTCCATCGTTCAGTTGTAGAGGTTTTTGCTCACATAGTCCTTGATAGCCTGCCAGTTACCATTAGCGGGCAGCAGGACATACTGCCCATCGACGGAAGAATCGACCAGCACATTCTGGTTGCTCAGGCCGATGTGGTGAGCGGTGTTGAGATTCATCACCAGAGCGAAACGGGCAAGGTCGGCCAGGGACATGTTGGTATAGACGGTTTTTTGCAGGGCATCCAGCGCAGCGTAGAGTCTGGGCCAGGTTGAAACCTGCTTCAGTTTGCTCATTGCAGCCTTAATGATGATCTGCTGGCGCGCCGAACGGGCAAAATCGGTCAATTCTGCCAGGTTTTCGGATGTTCCTTTGCCACACACTTCGAGCGGCTCGCGCGCGCGGGCATACTCGATAGCGGTAGCTCCATTCATGTGCTGCATTCCCTTGTTAAATTGAACCTTAATCCAGCTTGCATTGACGCTTGGATCATCATTGGCGGGATAGCATGCGTTAAATGAATCAGGGACGTATACATCGATGCCGCCGATTGAGTCGATAAACTCTTTGAAGCCGGTGAAATTGATAGTCAACCAGTAGCGCACATCCAGACCGGTCACCAGTGAGACCTTTGCGGCGGCAGCATTGCCCCCCGCAACAGGGTCCTTGCCGTTGTTGGAACTATATTCGTAGACGGAGTTGATCTTGCCGTAGTTTCCTGATCCTTCAGGGATCTGCACCCAGAGGTCGCGCGGCACAGAAACCAGTGTTGTGTGGTCATTGGTACCCAGCACGCTCATCACCATCATCGAATCGGTGAGATCTGCACCAGGGTGGGTGCCGCCGCCATAGCCCATCACGAGCAGGTTGACCCGGTCGGCGGTGTTCATGTAATTGGTCTGTGAGGTGAGCGGCGGCTGGGTGGAGATGGCAGAGCCAAAGGCCAGAACTTTCTGCGCGACCGATGCAAAGATGGCGCCAACGACACAGAGCAGCACGAGGACGGTGAGACACCCGATCATGCAGCCAGGACGACGGCGCGAGCGCCTGCGCGAACGGCTGTTTCGCGGTGAAGCAGGTTGCCCGCCTGGAACATACTGATACTGCTGCGTCGGCGGGGGTGGAGAGTAGGGAGGCCGCGCTCCCTGCGGTGATGGCTGTTGTTGCCAGGGCTGCTGTCCCTGTGGCTGCTGCCTCGTCTGCGATAAACGTGACGGCGGCGTCGGCGGTGCGAACCGATCTGCTTGTCCCTGGTGGGCCGGTTGCGGCGACTGCAATGGATTTTGATAGGGCTTGCGATTCCGGTTCCGCTGCTGCTCATCCTGAAAACTGCCCAGCACCAGCTTATCCTGCGACCCCCGGTAGCCCTGTCCTCCCGGATTTGATGAATGTGGTGGTACCGGCTCAGTTGAATCATCAAAAAAATCACCATTGCGCATAGATTACTCGTTTCTCTCTATCTTTGTATTACATTGAAAACACCGCTATCTTTACCTATCCATATTGTACGTTCAAGCAGTCAACAGGGTTTTCTCTACGGTATAAAACGAAACAGCAGTGCAGAAGTCTCACCCATGCTACTATCCCGTAGGCGCCGATTGAGCGTGCGTCCCGCCAGGGAATGGGCGGGGC
>CADDYT010000220.1 GCA_902810755.1 Chloroflexota bacterium | reverse complement strand
CAGCCGCCCCCTTGCATGGATAAAGAGCGGGCAAAGACGCGCTCAAAGCCTCGACATCGATGCGAGCATCTTCAAAAGCCTTATACACGTCGGGCCAGCGAGCTGAAAGCCGGGGGCTTACGGCACATGTGCTAACGGGTGAGCTTCTGATTGTGTCAAAAGCGCATCGCTGACCTCGAAGAGGATACCGGCAGCCCGTTGCAAACAAGTACAGGCCGCGTGACATAGGATGCCTGCTGAATTGAGGAATTACCACTTCTCCGCCAGCAGTTCGTTCAGGGCGTCCTCATCGCAGGAAACCGGAAAGATAATCATGCCGGTTGCCTCCTTCAGGCGTGAGATGGCCAGTTCGTCTGTCGGGTCGGCCATGGCGACAGTCAGATGCTGGTGGTCGCGCCCGACGGGGGCGCAGCGCAGTTCAGAGGCGAGAGAGTGAGGAATGAAGTGCTTCAATCGCCCGGATAAGCGGGCAGGCAACTGCATGAACGGGACGTGGCGCATGTTGCTTTTACTCGTCATCGCTTCTGCGTGTTCCCGCTCCTGCTCTTCAAGGCCTTGCGAGGCCAGATTCCTCTGCTGTTCCTCATCTTCTGGCCCCGTACCTGCGTCGGCTCCAGCTCTCTCCCAGAACTGCACGGTGATGGCGGGTCGCAGGGTAAGTCGGCGCGCAGGCTGGCCGACATGGTACAGCAATTGTTCAAGCGATGACCCCGGCTCCGGGTAAGAGCCGACTCCCAGCAGGATATCTGTTTCATAGCGCAGGGGGGGAAGGAGCGTCTCGGCCTGCAGCAGGTTTATGTTACGAAAAACGCGCTCCAGAATGATATACATGCCATTGCGGTCAACTTCAGGAAAGAGTAGGGCGGCCCCGGTTCCGGCATGCGCCAGCAGGAGATCATCACTGCGAATGGCTCGCCGTACATTCATTAAGATCTGTTCCAGGATGCTTTCGGGTGCGTGAAAGCGGCGGCGTACATGTATAGACCCCGCTTGCTGTGCAACCTGTTGATACTCCCACTGGGAAACGTGTAATAAGAGCAGGCTAAAAGGCGTTGAACGTGGAAAATAGTCCTCCAGCGCCTGGCGCACCTGAACGGCCAGTTCCCTGGAAGCCAGCACCAGCGGCTCGTCGCCCTCTTCCCCGTACTCCTGTGTAGCGATTGAGTGCAAAGAAGAGAGTGGTCGGCAGCTACAACTATACGTTATTGCCTGATTGAACAGAACGCCACTGCGTTTCACTTTTCGTTTTAGACTCATCAATCTCGCCTGTGAAGACCCTTCCGGTCAAATATTTGTATGTTGTTGAGATTGATTATAGCCACCGGCAATGATGAATGTGTGCAAAGTATGTTGTAGTATGGTTAAGATGAGCGTGGAGAGGTTAAGATAGCATGAGGGAGCAGTACGTACAACTACCTGCTGCCCCCTCATCTGCTGTAGCGATGAGTCCTGTTATGGTTCGATAGTAACGGGCGCCGTGAAGGTATAGCCAACGCCCGGCACGGTCATAATAAACTGTGGGTTGTTGGGGTCTGGCTCCACTTTCTGGCGCAAGTGGCGAATATGCGTCTTCACCAGGCCCGAATCGCCAGCTTCGTCGTAGCCCCAGACGCGCTCGATAATCATGTCGGTGGTCAGCACCTGCCCGGTATGGGTAATGAGCAGGTGCAGGAGCCGACTCTCGGTAGGCGTCAGGCGCACTTTGGTGCCATCCCTGGTCACCTCATGCCGCATGGCATCCAGCGAGATCGGGCCAACGCTAATCGCTGAGGAGCTTGCCGTACCCCGGCCCGTATTCGAGCGGCGCATGATTGCCTTGATGCGCGCGAGCAACTGGCGCGGGCTAAAAGGCTTCCGCAAATAATCGTCTGCCCCCATCTCCAACCCACGTATCTCATCATCCTCACGATCATGTGCGGTCAGGATCAATACCATTGAATTGGTTTCGCTCCGCATCTGGCGGCAAACCTCGAAGCCGTCCAGTTTTGGCATCTGGACATCCAGAATCACCAGGTCTGGCAGTGTCTCTCTCCATCGCTTGATTGCCTGCTCCCCATCAAATGCGCGGATGACATCGTAGCCATGCCCCTTGAGCCAGTAGCTGAGCATATCGACCATGTCGCGGTCATCGTCCGCCACCATGATTTTCACTCGTGATTTCCTCCTACAGACCTGTGCGAGCGTACAACCTGTCCGTACCCTCGATCAAGTGCTATCCCTGAAATATGCTTTCACTGCTTGTAACGCGACCGCTGAGAACGCAGTAACATCATGATACAATTTGGGCTATCATATAGCATATCTATCGGTACTGATGAGCGCAATCTTTAGCCTCTTTTTCCCTTTCCTGGTTATGCTCTCTCATATCTTTGCCGTTTTTCTTAAGATTTTCTGAGAAAAACCCCTTGACATTTCGTATGCACCTTGTGTACGCTATAAGTCCTGATACTTTTGTATAGCGTCATCTGAGACCGGGGAGTGACTGGCACGAGGATGCCGGTTCAAAGAGGCTGTCTGGCAATCGCCTGCTGCTCCTTTGAACACCTGATGCTGGAGGAGCTTCCGGTTTGCTGAAAACGCGGAGGAAACTGCTATGCCTGTGTGCGAGAACGCACACTCTCCTCATCGCTACCTCGTGCAGACAACTGCCCCGTGTGTTTTGTTTTGCTTCTTCCCTGACTCTGATTCTCTGCTTCAATGGCCTCATATTCCCCTGATTGTCTGTTCGACTCGCCAGGCTGACGGCGCTGTCTGCCTGTGGCGCACAAACTTCTGTCTGTAGCAACGACCACTGTAGTGACGGAACGGGTAAGCAGCATCCTGATTTTGCTGTATCTTTCAGGAGCATCTGTGGAATTTGCCGGAGCAAAGAGCAGAAAGGAACACCTATGGGAGCAATGTCCCCACATTTCACCGTTGGTATTGAAGAGGAATTGCAACTGGTCGATTGCCTGACCGGTCAACTGGTGTCGAAAATTCACCCCATCGTGGAAAAAGGGCAGGCTGTCTTCGGGGAGCAATTAAAGCCGGAGATGTTGCAGTCGACAGCTGAACTGATTACGGGGGTGTGTCCTGATATCAGGACGGCTCGCGCGGAATTGCTCAAGTTGAGAAGGCAACTGGCGCGGCTGGCGGGGCAGGAAGGGGTGGCGCTGGTCAGCGCGGGGACGCATCCTTCATCGCTGTGGATGCATCAGTTGCGTTCGGAATCGCCTCGCTACGAGGAACTGGAAGAGGAATTTCAAGATGTTGGCCGCTCTATCTTGATCTTTGGCCTGCATGTCCACATTGGCGTCGAGGACAGAGAACTGTCGGTCTCTCTGCTGAACCAGATACGCACGTGGTTGCCTCACCTGCTGGCTCTTTCGTCGAACTCGCCCTTCTGGCTGGCCCGCTACACCGGCCTGCGCTCCTATCGCGCCATCGTCTGGAAACGTTTCCTGCGCAGCGGCGTGCCAGACCCCCTGCTTTCATGGGGTGATTTTGAACACTACGTCGAAACACTCGTCAAGGCTGGCTGCATCGATAACGGCAAGAAGGTCTGGTGGGATATCCGCCCGCACGCCTTCTACAGCACGATTGAGTTTCGTATCTGCGACATGCCCGCGACCTTTGAGGACACGATCGCCCTCTCTGCCCTCTGCCAGGCTCTTGTTGCCCGCCTGGCCTGGCTGCACCGGCGCGGTCTGATGACTCCCGTCTTGCCGCGTCGACTGATCGAAGAGAACAAGTGGCGCGCCGCCCGCTATGGCCTGGATGCTGAAGTCATCGATTTCGTTCGCCAGCGCCGCCTCAGCATGCGTGAATCGATTCACGAACTGCTCGACTTTGTCGATGAGGTCGTTGACGATCTGGGAACGCGCCGCGAAATGAACCACCTGCGTTCCCTGCTCAGCGATCCACGCGGCACCGGCGCAGATCGGCAGATAGCCGTCTACAAAGAGACTGGCAGCCTGCCAGCCGTTGCCCATTTCCTGATCCGGCAGACGCGGGAAGGCGTTGAGGACAATTCGGCTTCCCAGCACATTGCCAGCCCAGAATAACAGCCGTAAACTTGCCGCAGGCCAGCGTGCAGGCCACCCGCCAGGGGTGGCCCTACTAGAGACGATGTATTCCTGTGGTCAGCGACGGCGGCGTCGGTGATCTGGTCTGCGCGGTGGGAGTTTGGGGGCTGCTGTTCACAGGTTGTCCCTATATCTCACTCAGGTAACGATGAACGAATTGCACCGCCATTGCCCCTTCGCCAACGCTGGAGGCGACGCGCTTGACCGAGCCATGCCGCACGTCTCCGGCGGCGAAGATGCCGGGAACGCTCGTCTCCAGAAAGAAGGGGTCGCGTTCAAGCGGCCAGCCCTTCGGCGGTTGCCCTTCGTGCATCAGGTCAGGACCGGTGAGGATGAAGCCTTTATCGTCGCGCATCACCACGCCTTTCAGCCAGGTGGTGTGCGGCTCCGCGCCGATAAAGATGAAGAGAGAGGTCGCGGGCAGCGTTGTCTGCTCGTGTGTCCGGTCATCACAGATGGTAATGCTCTGAAGGTGGTGCTGGCCCGCTACTGCTATGACGCGGGTGCAGGTCTTCACCTGGATATTCTCCGTGTCTTCAATCTGGTCGATCAGGTATTGCGACATACTTTTCGAGAGCGAGTTTGCGCGCACCAGCATGGTCACGTGGCGGGCATATCTGGCGAAGTAGACGGCGGCCTGCCCGGCAGAGTTCGCGCCGCCGACGACATAGACTTCCTCATTTGAGCAGGACATCGCCTCTGTCAGGGAAGCGCCATAGTAGACGCCCGCGCCGCTCAAAGCATCGATGCCTGGCACGTTGAGCCTGCGATAGGAGACGCCACAGGCGAGCAGCAGGGCATGGCAGCGCAATTCTGAGCCATCGGCCAGCTTCACGCAGCGATACTGCCCATCGACCGTCACCGCCACCGCCTCCTGGGGCGTAATAATCTCTGCCCCGAAGCGTTCCGCCTGAGTCACCGCGCGCCGCGCCAGTTCCGCACCGCTCAAGCCGGTCGGAAAGCCGAGATAGTTCTCTATACGCGAACTGGTACCCGCCTGCCCGCCCGGTGCCTCGCGTTCTACAATCAACGTGCGCAGCCCTTCGGATGCCCCGTAGACGCCAGCGGCCAGCCCGGCGGGGCCAGAGCCGACGATGATCAGGTCATAAAACGGTTTCCCGGCATGGATTCTCAGGTTGAGTTTCTCGGCAATCTGCAGCTCCGTCGGGTTCGTGAGGAACGAGCCGTCGGGAAAGATCACCACCGGCAGCTTCTTGTGGTCGAGGCCCAGATGTTCCAGCATGTGCGTGGCTTCTTTGTTCTGCTCGACATCCAGCCACTGGTAGGGAATCAGGTTGCGCGCCAGAAAATCCTTGATCTCATGGATTTTCGGCGACCAGCGATGCCCGATCACGCGCAGGCCCGCAAAGGGCGGGCGATATTGAGCCACCCAGTCGGCCAGCAGATCATCCAGCACCGGATACAGGCGCTCCTCCGGCGGATTCCAGGGCCTCATCAGGTAGTAGTCGATGCGTGCCGTATTGATGGCCTGAATGGCCGCGTGCGTGTCCGCGTAGGTGGTCATCAGCACGCGCTTTGCCTTCGGGTACAGGTCTCGCGCCTGTTTCAAGAACGCTGTTCCATTCATCCCCGGCATCTGCTCATCCGCCAGCAGCAGCGCCACCGGCTCGTTGTGCAACTTCAGATGTTTCAACTGGTGCAGCGCCTCCTGCCCTGACCTGGCTTTCACCACGCGAAAACGCTCACTGTATTTCTTTTCCAGGTCACGTTCGAGCTGATTCAAGACCTGGGGATAATCGTCAACAATTACAATAGCTGGTTTTGCCATATACTTGCTTCCAATTCTGCATAATTCACGCCTTACTAACGCCACGTAGCATATTCCCAATTGGAAGCACAAAGAGCGAGCAGAAAAAAGGCCTGTGAACCGGGTATCCGATTCACAGGCCTTTTTTCTGCTCGCTCTTTGTGCTTTATTCCTGCTTTTGTAGCAATTCCAGCAGGACGCCATTCGTGCCTTTTGGATGCAGGAAGATGGCGCGTCCCTCAGCGGCTATGCGCGGCTGCTGATCCAGCACGGGCGCACCCTGCTCGCGCATCTCCGCCAGCGCCGCGTCGATATCGTCCACTTCCAGGCAAATATGGTGCAGGCCCTCACCGCGCTTCTCAAGAAAGCGTGTCAAGCTCGAATCGCCGGTCGTCGGTTCGATCAGTTCGATCTCGCTACCGCCTGGGCCGCCGAGCGGCAGGAAGGCGATACGCACCTGCTCCGTCGGCACCTCTTTCACCTCGCTCGGCTCAATTCCCAGCGTATTGCGATAGAAGGCCAGCGCCTGCTCAAGGCTGCGCACAATAATAGCGACATGATCGATACGTTTTGGCAGAGGCATCTTCAGGCTCCCTCTCTATCTGTCCTGTCTGGCACGCCCGGAACGCGCAAACGGACTACGAACAGCGACTCAAATGAAATTCGGTGGAGCGCAGGCGCTGTGGGATGGTTGAAAAGAGGCCCATGCCCAGCTGCACCGAGTTGGTTAAACCGCGCAAGGCCATTAACGCGCTGATGCGCGTCTCCTCGCTATAGCCCAGCAGGTCGGTCATCTGGTCAAATTCCGCCTGCGTCAGCACCTCGTAACTCAAGTCCGGTTCCACCAGCAGGCTCAAATCCAGATCGACATAGCTCAACTGCCCCGGCTCAATCGTTGGCGGCATAATCACCGAGGCATAAGTATGCCTGAGCTGAGGGCCATCATAGAACGCGCTGAGCATATACCAGCGTTCCGGCCAGAAGTATTGCACGCAGTTGTAAGGTAACGGACGCATTCTCGTCGTCCAGTGCATCAACGTCCCGGCGGGCAGCCAGAGGCGAATGCACTCAAGCGCCACCCCCGGTAGCGGCTCATCGCTCAACTGTGTCTCTGCATCCAGTTCATATGCCTGCCACGACCCACGCAGCATCCTATCATAGCTCCGGCTCTCCACCCGGAAAGTCCGTTGCATAGCATTCTCTCCCTTCCATCGCAAGCATTGTATCGCATTATAGAGCATCATGTACGGTATCGTGTTTCTGTCGCACAAGACAGAATACGCTTCCTAAAATATAGCATAATTATCAATGCGTCAAGCATATTCACCATTCTGGCCGAAGAAAAGGTTACCTGTGATATATTATGAGAAAAACGTCCGTATGAGATGCCAGGGCCAGGCAGGCCACCCCTGGCGGGTGGCCTGCCTGGCCTTCGCACGGCCTGAAGTGAACGCTTCTGGGGCCACCCCTGGCGGCTGGCCTGCGGCGGTCTAGAGACGCGGCTCCACAGGCGGCACGACCGCCGCGTCTAGAGTAGGGCCACCCCTTGCGGGTGGCCTGCCCGGCGTTGGCACTGGCTTACGTTAACGCCTATGG
>CADDYT010000219.1 GCA_902810755.1 Chloroflexota bacterium | reverse complement strand
TGGGGCCACCCCTGGCGGCTGGCCTGCGCGGGTGGCCTGCGGCGCGTTCGCACGGCCTGAAGTTAACGCCTATGAGGGATGGCCCTACTCTCCACGATACGCTCGCGTCGCTTGTAGAGCCGTCGTCTAGAGTAGGGCCACCCCTTGCGGCTGGCCTGCGCTACCGATGCCTGGACGGCTTGCGGAGCCAGCATATATAGTAGGGCCACCCCTTGCGGCTGGCCTGGGCCGGGACACGCTAGCCCACCTGCACCGTGACGTGATGGTAGCCAGTCGAGGCATGTGGAACGGCTCCGCGTACCTGGCTGGTCTGCACGGCCCCGGTGCCATCGGTGGCACGCGAGTAGAGCGTGTAGGCGCCGGGGAACGCGGGCGTCCATTGCCATGACCAGAATGTCCAGGCGTCCGGGGAAATCGGCGGCTGTAGCGTAGTTGTGTGCCAGGTGAGGCCCTTATCGGTACTCACCTCGACCTTCTGGATGCCGCGCGGCCCGGCAAAGGCGATGCCGCCGACGTTGATGGACTGGCCGAACGGTACGTGGCCGGTGGGGCGGTCGATGCGCGACATGGTATAGATTGGCCCGTTGTACCAGCCCTGATCGGCGTAGATGCCGCCGACGAAGGAAGCGGTCAGTTCGATGCGCGTCAACCATTTGGGATTTTCTTCGCCATAGCGGCCAGGGATGAGTACGCGCAGGGGGAAGCCATGACGCGCCGGAAGCTCGACGCCGTTCATACGCCAGGCCACAAACGGGTCAACGGCCAGCACCTCATCCAGCGGCAGACTGGTTGAGTAACCATCAACGCCGTAGAAGGCGATGTAGCGGGCGCCGGGCAGCGCGCCGCCGTGCCGCTCAAGCAGCGTCTTCAACGGCACACCCTGCCAGACGGCGGTACTCATCAGCCGCGAGGCAACACTGATACTGTTCGAGATGCATTCGAGCGTCACCGCGCGCGAGGTAGAGGGCAGGCTGATCAGTTCATCGTAGGTGTAGACGCCGCTCTGCCGCACCAGCCCGTTGATTTCCAGCCGCCAGACAGTGATATCGACCGCCGGGTCGATGGCGTTCTGCGTCACCACGTAATGCTCGCTATTGGGCGTAATGGGTGCGGTAAAGCCATGTGGCGAGGGTGTCGTCATGCCATCATAGCCCGAATAGTCGTTCAGGAATGCCTTGACCACGCCGAGCGTGCCTGCCGCGCCGCCAACGCCCAGCGCGGCAACGCCCGCCCGCGCCAGCAGTTGTCGCCGCCCGCGAGTCTTACCCGCACTATCCTTTCCGGCTAGAGCCTGTTTCGGCAACAGTGCCCGGTAGGAGAGGCAGAGAACGAGGACATAGAGACTAAAATCGAGCAGCAAGGCAACGATATTAACCGCGCGCGCCCATTCAGGCGGCAAGCCGATGAAGCTCTGCCCCAGTTCGCCCCAGAAAATGATGAGGGCCGCCAGCACCATCAGCGCAGCCAGCACAGTCGCCGTCAGCCATTCACGCCGCTCCGGGCGGTTGCTAGCTGGCGGCAATCGCAGGCGTGTCATCAGCGCATAGACAGGCCCCAGCACCGTACCCACGCCAATCATGCCAAGCAGCGCCAGGCCGAGCGGCCCCGTCTTGGAATTGGGCGCAAAGATGATGAGCAGGTGGACAAACGTGCCTGCATCCATGTGCTTGAGAGAGACATCGCCGAAAAGCTCTACCGGCGAAGGGATGCCCAACACCAGTCGGAACAGGCCCATCAACCCTACTGCCAGCAGGCTGGCCACCAGCCCTGCCAGCAGACCCGACAGAGTAACTGTCAACACACGCACTCCACGCGAACGCCTCACCAGAGCCGCCAGGGAAGGCGATGAAGCGGTTGTGGTAGTTGTTTTACCGGTCTTTTGCATATTTTTACCCCGTTTCAATCGATCTCATTTGTCTGAACATAAACAGCATTGCGGAGATGGCCGCGATAGCCAGCCCGGCAAACACGACATCATACGCGAACGCATAGTAGGGACGCCAGTCAGGAGAACTATCAAAGAAGTAACCGGTCAGTGAGATACAGATAAAGTACCATGCCATCGCAACCGCCAGATGCTTGCTATTCAGTCGCCCACCGCTCCGCAACGGGCCGATGAGAACGGCAACCCAGGGCAGCAGTGTGGTGGTGTACCAGGGGAAGACATGCGACGAAATCGCCAGCGCCGTACTGTAGACGATCAGCGTAGCAGCCGCCATGCTCAGGCGTTGCCGCCAGCGCAGCAGCAGCACGAGCAGCGAGACGCCAGAGATCGCGACAAAGTCGACGGCGTGTTCCCAGAAGAGGGCTGTGTGCAGGCGAAAATGCATAATCTGCCCGAACCACTGCATGCCTAGCTGCACCGTCCCCGCGTCCGTCCCCTGCTGGCTGGCATAGATGGAGAAATAGCCGAAAATCTGGCCATGTCCCAGAATATAATAAGGAATATAGGCGATGACGATGGTGGCAAAGCAGGCAGCAACGAGGACAACATCACGCCAGCGCGGGCGCAGCACGACGACCAGCAGCACAATGGGATAGAACTTCGTCAGCGTTGCCATGCCCACCAGAAAACCGACCAGCACACGCCAGCGCCAGCCCTCACGGGTCGCGCACAGGAGGGCCAGCACGGTAAATGTCACCGTCAGCACATCGACATGGCCCTGAATAGCAAACTCGACGAGGGGCAGCGGACACCAGGCGTAGATGATAGCGCGGCGCGGATCAAACCCCTGCCGATACAGGTACCAGGCCAGCGCGGCGCACGTCACCATATCAAAGCCGGTAAAGATGCCCTTGAGGACGTAGAGGTTGCTCGGCGCAATAAGGTAGCTGAGAACATAGATGGCCTGCGCCCCCGGCGGGTAGATAGTCGGCACGTCACGAAAGCGACTACTGGCATAGATGAAGTCACGCAGGTGAATATATATCCGCGCCCCCGGCCCATCGACATAGGGGCTGTAGCCGAGCAGCGTCACCCGCGCATCCCAGAGATAGCGCCAGGAATCGTGCGAGAGGTTGGGCGGCAGCGGCAACAACATTGCCCGCATCAGCAGCGCGCCGAATAAAATAATCGTCAGTTCGAGCCAGAGCCAGCGCCCCGCTCGCGGCCTCGTCAGCAGGACAAAAGCGCAGGCGGCGAAATAGGGAACGAAGCTGAGAATCCAGACCAGCATAAAAGCGGGAACCCGCTCCACATCCGGCGGCGCAACTGCCCTCATCCACGCATATCCGGCAAGCGAAAGCAATAGCAGCCCGCAGAGCAGCAAAAGCCGCCCTGGGGGCGGCTTCACCGGCTGCGGAATATCAGACACCGCCGCGTGACGGTGCGATGTTTGCGCTATCGACATATGTTACCTTCTAGCCTTTTAACTCTTTTCCACGAAAGGGAATGCCTTCTTTTACAGGTCTTTTATCGCAGCCACTTGTTACAGCCTTTTCTGTTATCAGCAACGTACTTACTGTACGTAAGTACATTACATATTTGTAAGCGATGCGATACAGTGAGCATAACGACAACGCAAAAAAGTTGCCGTCTTTCACCATTATAGTTGTCTGGAAGGCGGAACAATATGAGAAGGAATCAGGAAAGGAAAGCATGATGAGCAACTTTTCTCCTGTAGAGATTGCCTATCTGGAGAGCCAGCGACTGGGCAGGCTGGCAACTGTTAACGCGGCAGGGGAGCCGCACGTGGTGCCGATGGGCTTTCGCTACAACCCCGAACTGGACACCATCGATATCGGTGGCTTAAACCTGGGAAACACAAAGAAGGTGCGCGACATTGCCAGCAACCCCAACGTCGCTTTCGTCGTTGATGATGTTCTGCCGCCCTGGCAGGCACATGGCATCGAAATTCGCGGCAAGGCACAATTTCTCCCCGAAGGCGGGCAGAGCATCAATCCCAATTTTCGCCCGGAAATGATCCGCATTACCCCTACCCGCATCATCTCCTGGGGCATTGATACTGATGCCAGACATCGCTCAAGCAGAACGGTCGCACAATCTTAAACAAGGAAGTGGAGAGCAGCAAGAGAGCGGTGCATGGTGATCGACTGCCATGCACCGCTCTCTTGCTGCTCTCCACCCCCATTCTCACTGCGTTGTCTTCTCTATGCGCCTTCGCTTTAGAACAGATTGAGCATGATACTTTTCGGCAGTGGGGGCAGAGGCAGTGCTGGCATTGAGGCAGCGCGACTGATGTAGCTCGTGCTGGTGCCAACCATACGCAAGGCCCATGTGTAGCGACGCTGCCATTCAGGGCTATTGATGCCATCGCCGCTATCGACGCCCCAGCGCAGGGCTGCAAGGTCCAGGAGGATGAAGCCAAACAGAAGGATGAGAAATTCCATTATTCCCTTCTTTCTCTGGTTTGCGAACCAGAACATTATTCGTTTGCGATCTACAAAGATTGCTCTCTCCGTGCAATCATCACATCAGCTACCCCAGAATCTTGCTTTTTCAGGGCATCAATCACGCGCTCGCCGTCGACACGCGGGCGATTCTGGCTGAGTTTGAATTTTCCTTCGAGGTGCGTGATCTCTACGGCAAAGCCGACAATGCTTTTCATCCTTTGCGCGTACTCTTCTTGCGCGTGCAGCGTCCAGGGCTGCTCAAAGGGAGCTTCAAAGGTCTCAACGCTGGCGCGCAGGAGGTCATAGAGTTCCTGCGGGTCTTCTATGAGGCGCGGCAGACCGTAGGCGTGGACAACGGCATAGTTCCAGGTTGGCACGCTGCCCGACGGGTCATGCACGTACCAGGAGGGCGAGACATAGGTATGCGGCCCCTGAAAAATGACCAGCACTTCCTGCCCTGTGGAAAGAGAGCGCCATTGCGAGTTGGCACGAGCCATATGCGCGAACAGCGTTCCCTTCGTTCCCCGTTGCTCGTCCAGCAAGAAGGGGAAATGGTTGGCAACGGGCAGGCCATCTTGCAGCGTCACCAGCGCGCCAAAGCTCTGTTCGCGGATAAAAGCGTGCAATAGCGTCAGATCGTCTTCCCGAAACGCTTCCGGCAGGTACATAGACCGCTCTCTTTCACGGTATAGGGCCAACATATTGTTATACGTTCGCAGTTTCACTTTTCTTGCTACAAGCATAACCTGCAAGCAATCGCTTTACCAGGGCCAAATGAGCCATTTTTAACGAAATGACCTCAACCAATTTCGCTGTACGAAAGAACAGTCTAAAGTCTGGCCCATTGTACGAGGTCAGACGCGCTGCTTTGCGATAGAGTGAGAGCAGGAAACAATCATATATCGATTGCCTCCGCTCGCTAAGGGTTGGTACGGGTGAGGTTTGCAATCCTTTTGCAGCTTGCGACTACAATGGGGAAACATTTCTTAACCGTGCAAACCTGAATGATAGAGAGGAAAATAGACGATGACAACACAGGAGACTCGTAGCATTCTGATTACCGGCGCTTCACGTGGCCTGGGGTTGGCGCTGGCTCGCGCGCTGGCAAAGCAAGGATGGAGATTGATTATCGATGCGCGCGGCGCGCAGGCGCTGGAAGCGGCCCGCGCTGAACTGGCTAACCTGACGCAGGTGATTGCTATTCCTGGCGATGTAACCGACGCTGCCCATCGTCAGGCGCTGGCCCAGGCGGCAGAACAGATCGGCGGGTTAGACGCGATCGTCAACAACGCCAGCATCCTGGGACCCAGCCCGCAGCCGTACCTGCTGGACTACCCGCTCGACGTGCTGGAACAGGTCTATCGCACCAACGTCGTCGCGCCGCTTGGGCTGTTGCAGGCGGTGCGCGGCGTATTGAAGCCAGAGGCGCGCATTCTGAATATTACCAGCGACGCGGGAGTCGAGGCGTATGAGGGCTGGGGCGGCTATGGTTCCAGCAAGGCCGCGCTCGAACAACTTTCCCACATCCTGGCCGCCGAAAACCCGAACTGGCGCGTCTACCGGGTCGATCCGGGCGATATGCGCACGCAGATGCACCAGGAAGCCTTTCCGGGCGAAGATATCAGCGACCGTCCATTGCCGGAAGTGAGCGTGCCGGGGCTGCTTGTCCTGCTGACGGGCAACCTGCCAGGCGGTCGTTACTCCGCCCGCGCGCTCCCGGCACCAGAATAAAGTGAGCTACAAGCTATGGCAACGCAACCGCTACTCTCCGACTATAAGAAATACATATCATCCATGATGCTTCCCGGCTCGTTTGATTTTGACCTGCCGCCAGAGTTAGAGGCCGCTGAACCGCCAGAGGCGCGCGGCCTGGCCCGCGACGAGGTACGCCTGGTGATCTCGTACCGCTCGGATAACCGCGTCGTTCACACGCGTTTTCGCGAGCTGGGCGACTTCCTCGCGGCTGGCGACCTGCTGGTCATCAATACCAGCGGCACGATGAATGCGGCGCTGGATGCCACACGCGCGGATGGTACTCCTGTGCGGCTGCACCTCTCAACGCACCTGCCCGCCGATCTGTGGATTGTCGAGGTGCGCCGCCTGAACGGGGCAGCCACGCAGCCCTTCTTCGAGGCCCAGGCAGGCGAGAGGCTCTCCCTTCCGGCTGGCGCGACGGTGAAGCTGCTCACGCCCTACGCCACTGACCGCAGCATGCCGACCGACGCCCCGACGCGATTGTGGATCGCCACGCTGCACCTGCCGGAGCCATTGCACCCCTACCTGGCGCGTCACGGCTTCCCTATCCGCTACGGCTATGTCAGGCAGGACTGGCCTTCCAGCTACTATCAGACGGTCTATGCCACTGAGATCGGCAGCGCGGAGATGCCCTCGGCTGGCCGCGCCTTCACGCCCGAACTGATGACGCGACTGATCGCGCAGGGCGTGCAGTTCGCCTCCCTGCTGCTGCATACCGGCGTCTCCAGCCTCGAATCGCATGAGCCGCCCTATGAAGAGTATTACCGCGTGCCACTGCAAACAGCGCGGCTCGTGAATGAGGCGCGGACGGCGGGCAGACGCATCATCGCCGTCGGTACCACCGTCGTGCGCTCACTGGAAACCGTCACCGACGAGCAGGGCATCACGCATCCGGGCGAAGGTTGGACGCGGCTGGTCGTCACGCCGGAACGGGGCATTCGCGCCGTCAACGCCATGCTGACCGGCCTGCACGAACCCCGTGCCTCCCACCTCGCCATGCTCGAAGCCCTGGCAAGGCAGGTGCCGCATACCCCGGACATGCCAGAGTCGCTGCTCACCCGCGCCGGACAGGAACATCTCAAAATCGCCTACGCCGAAGCCCTGCGCGAACGCTACCTCTGGCACGAGTTCGGCGACTTGCATTTGATCTTGCCATAACGTCCACTCCAGGCCACATCCCCAGGCCACCCGCAAGGGATAGTCCCGGAAGCGTTCACTCAACCGTGCGGACCGCGCACCGCAGGCCATCAGCGCGCAGGCCACCACTGCCACAGGCCACCGCTGCCGCAGGCCAGCCGAGCGCAGGCCACCCGCCACAGGCCACCCCATCCACGCACGGGCCACCGCTGCCGCAGGCCAGCGCAGCGATAGCAGCGCCCCGCAGGCCAACGCAGCGATAGCAGCGCCCCGCAGGCCACCCGCAAGGGGTGGCC
>CADDYT010000218.1 GCA_902810755.1 Chloroflexota bacterium | reverse complement strand
CCCTCAAGACCAGTCTTCCCATCTCTGCGTGAGATCAAGATCCCAGGAAGACGACCTGGTTGATAGACCACACGTGCAAGCCGGGTAACCGGCTCAGCCAAGTGGCCCTAATGATCGTACGGCTTGTTTCCATTTACCACCCGCATTTTTCACTGGCATGAGCGTTTTCGCTGGCTCTTTTGCCCGGCTAAATCGTCTCAGCAAAATTGAGGTTATGCGTGTATCGAGCTGGTAGGACGTGAGGAAGGTTCTCACGTCCTACTTGCGTTTTCTGGCCTGAAAAATTCCCGTATGAAAATCGACGTTCACACCCATATCTTCCCGCCGGAGGTGCAGCGCCAGCGAGAACGCTACTGCGCCCGCGACCCCTGGTTCAACGAACTGTATAGCAACCCCCGCGCTGGCCTGGTTACGGCGGAGGATTTGATTACCGAGATGGATGCCTCCGGCGTTGATGTCTCGGTCACGTTCTCCTTCGGCTGGCGCGACCCCGGCCTGATTGAGGAGACAAACAGCTATGTCATCGATGCTATGCGCCGCTATCCGGGGCGTCTCTATGGCATGGCCGTCTTGCAGCCGACAGCAGGGGCGCGGGCTGTGCGCGAACTGGAACGCTGCGCGCAGGCAGGCATGATCGGCCTCGGCGAACTCATGCCGCACGGCCAGGGCTACCGCCTGGGCGATATCGCTCTGCTCGCACCTGTCATGGATGTTGTGCGCCAGTATCAGTTGCTCGTCCTCTCGCATTGTAGCGAGCCGGTTGGCCATAGCTATCCCGGCAAGGGCGATGTCTCGCTGCCCGATATCGTCACCTTTCTCACCGCCTTCCCTGACATCCGCTTTATCGCTGCTCACTGGGGCGGTGGATTGCCTTTTTACACCCTCATGCCAGAAATCCAGGGCATTACCGCCAATGTGTGGTATGATACTGCTGCGACCGTCTACCTCTACCGGCAAGACATTTTCCCTGTCGCGGTACAACTGGTCGGCGCAGACCGTATCCTCTTCGCCAGCGATTATGGCCTTCTCAGCCAGCGTCGCATCATCGACCACATCGCGCACTCAGGGCTGGATGCCGGGGCCGTAGAAAAAATACTCGGCGGCAACGCGCAAAAATTGCTGGGGCTATAAAAAATCATCAGGATCACGACACCATGCGAGTCACATCATTAGGGAGTGGGAGCAGCGGCAATGCGCTGCTGGTGGAAGCCGGGCCGCGAAGGCGCACAAAACTGCTGATCGATGCTGGCTTTCCGGGACGCATTCTCAGCCAGCGTCTCCAGCAGGCAGGCGTTGTCCCGACAGAACTACAGGGTATCTGCATCACCCATGAACATACCGATCACATCATCGGCCTGCCCTGGCTGGCAAAGCACTGCGCCGCGCCCATCATTGCCGACCCGCGTACCCTCGCCGTCCTGAAACAACAATTTACTGCCGGCATCATCTACAGCGATTATGGTACGCCCATCGCACTGGTTGCTGAAGGCGAAAATGTGTGCGACGAGCCTGCTCTGCTTCCCTCCATCTCCAACGGCAAGGTCCATGTTGAGCCAGCGCAGCTAGCGCGCCTGTCAGGGCCATTAGAGCTACTGGAGCCACTGGATCTGTCAGAGCAAGCCACAAATTTTCCCTCGTTGCCGCTTGATGTCGGGGCGCGGCGCGTCGTTGGCGACATCGAAATTATCTCATTTCCTGTCTCGCACGATGCCGTTGCTCCCTGTGGCTATTTGCTCAGCGCCTCCGGTTGTCGTGTCTGCGTCGTCATCGACAGCGGCGAAGTGACCGATGCCATGCTTACCGCCATCGGTTACGCTGACCTGCTCGTCATCGAGTCCAACCATGACCGCGAGCGTCTGCTGCGTGGCCCATACCCGCAGTCACTCAAGCAACGTATCCTCAGTTCCACCGGCCACCTCTCTAACGATCAGGCGGCGGACGCCATCCTGCAAACCTGGCGTTCCGATAGCGTGCGCTGGCTCTGGCTCTCACATCTCAGCCGCACCAACAACACGCCCGGACTTGCCTTCAATCATCTTCGCCAGCGCATTATCGCTGCCGGAGCCAGCCTCTCTCAGGCCCATATCTCCGTTCTCTCTCCTGGTATGGGGGCTATGTGGGATTCAACGCAGTTATGGCATAGCCGGTCCTTGTGGGAGATGTAAGGGGGATCGCACTGGAGGCTCAGTTCCAGCATTAAGGTATGGATTGGAACTGGTTAAAAAAGATATTGCTGCTGTTCTCTAATTTCAGTTATCTGGCGAACGAATACGTGTACTGTGCGGGTAATAACAGTCAGGCAATTGAGTAGCTGGCCTCCATGGCGAAGGTCGCTCGAATGGCTTCAGGTATCAGCCGGGAGTGGGCATCTACCAGTTCATCTTAGCTCCTCAACTGTTCGCAAGGGAGTCGGCGGCATCGCAGAGATTTTCTACTTGCGCTCCATGTTTTGCCCTTCTTTTGCAGGTAATCTTCTCTTGATAAATTGATGAGACGAATGGGTCACATTCTTGATACTATTGCATCTTGCCCTGTACGAAGCATTCAGGCATGATGGGGATGTGTCTGGCTGTCTGATGGGTTTTTCAGATGGGAAATCGACAATTTCCCGGTAATTGCGATGGAGCGAAAAAAGATGAAAGAAGACAAGAATCGGAGTAGAATGAATACTTCCCTGGCGGCGACCGCAGCCCCACGCGGAGCCGCGAAGCATCTGGGGAGCGGTAAACGCTTCCTTTTAGTGCTGGCAGCCCTCATTGGCAGTATTGTCATTGGCGCCGGGGTGATGGTTGCGGCCCACGCGACAGGCGTGATTCAGGCCCCCACGCAGACCAACCCGTGGGGCGTTGTGAAGGACTCGAAGGGGCATGTCTGGGTGGCCGAGCCGGGCTGCGATGCCTCGCCAACCTGCCCGAATGCTTTCCCGTCCGTTATTGGCAAATATTCAAGCACCGATACGTTACTCAAAAATTACACAGAGCCAGCAGGATATTCCAGCCCCGTCTTCCTTGCTCTGGATGCCAGTGGGAATATCTGGTTCACCGAGCCGACGACCAATGCCATCGGAGAGCTGATTCCCGGCAGCACCCCTACCTGGCATCAGTGGACGGTGCCGACCGCCAATGCCGTTCCTTACGACCTGGTCTTTGATAAAAACGGCAATCTCTGGTTTACTGAGTACAGCGCGAACCAGATTGGCTTCTTCAACCCGGCAACCGCGACTTTTGTCGAGACGAAGCTTCCTTCGGCTGCCAGCAAACCCACTCCTTATGGCATCACGCTCTCTTCCAATGGCAAAATCTGGGTTGCGGAGAATGGTCTGCCGAACATCGCCACCTTCTTACCCACGACCAGTGGCACAGTGACGATTAAAGAGATTTCGTTTAGCTCGCTCAGCTCGCTGGGCATTGTTCAGGGCCATATGATTACTGTTGATAGCAAGGGCAATGTCTGGTTTAGCGCCGCCTTCTCAGGCTATATTGTGAAATATAGCCCGACGACCAAAAAGTTCATACCGGTGAATGTTTCCAACGGAGTGTGTGGATCAGGCTGTAATGGTGTCCATATCTCTGGTATCACCGTCGATAGTACGGGGAAAGTCTGGTTTGATGACTCCCTCACCGCGCGCGTAGGTTACTATAACCCCACAACAAAGGCGACTAAGACGCTGACATTGACCAAT
Source organism: Chloroflexota bacterium (assembly GCA_902810755.1). The sequence goes on along the minus strand of CADDYT010000218.1, from coordinate 3,986 downwards.
ACCTCGGCGCATCCACATGATGGGTTGATGGTGGACAGCTCAGGAAATGCCTGGTGTACGGAGGTCTTTGGCCTCAATCTCGACGAGATTCCTGCCGGTACGGTCTAGTTTCCGGCGGAGACAGAAGGTACGGCAGTAGCGAGACAGCCACCCATCCTTTCGGGCCTGTTGCCTGAGAGAGTATAATAAAGGTGAGAAAATGTGCGACGGGCGAGGGCCTTGTTCCTGCCCGTCGCATTCTCGTTGCAAAACAGACTGAATCTGGAAGAGTGTCATATGGAAAAAACTAATAGAGAATTATTCCCGGAAATCAAACTGATCATTATTGATATCGATGGCACCCTGCTCAATTCTGAGGGGGTGATTACGCCGCGCACGAAGGCGGCGGTGCAGGCGGCGCAGGAGGCGGGCATCGTGGTGAGCCTTGCAACGGCGCGCCGCTACGGCAACAGTGCCGCCATTGCTGACGAACTGGGGCTGGTGAACCCGTTGATCCTCTATGATGGAAGCCTTGTGGTCTGGCACCCGGAGGGAAGGCTGCTGCACGCGCAGCCGTTGCGCCCGGCCATCGCTCGCCAGGCGGTGGAACTGCTGCTGAACCATCATATCCAGCCGGTGATTCATCCCCTGCAAGGGCTGGTAGAGGAGATATGGATTGGTCCCGAAGCCCACGATGGCCGCTGGCTGGCTCCCTACCTTACCGCTTACCCTGAACAGTTGCGCCGCTTCCCACACGACGCCCTCTGTAGCGAGCAGGCGGCTCCTTTACGAGTGGTAGGTTTTGCTGCTCAGGAGGAACTGTTGCCGCTGGTACCCGCGCTCTCCGCGCTTGACTGTTCCTGGAATATCATTGAGCGCGGAAATTATGGCTGTGGAGAACTGGCGATTATGGAGGCAGGCTGCTCAAAGGCCAGCGGCATGCTCACGCTGGCGCGGCAATTGCGTCTATCGCTGGAACAGGTGATGGCGATTGGGGATAACAATAACGATATCGAGATGCTGCGCGCCGCCGGTCTGGGGGTGGCGATGGGCCAGGCACCCGCAGCCGTAAAAGCTGCCGCCCGTGTTGTCACCGCCACCAATGCTGAGGACGGCGCGGCTCTGGCGATCGAACGCTACGCCCTTAACCGTCGCGCCGCGACCTCTGCTTCAAATTCTCTCAGCCGCGCCACCTGCCTGTGATTGGGCGAAGCCTGCCAGCGTTTCTTCTGCACCAGTTGCAGCGCGTCATGCGCCGACATGCCCCCGTAGACAAGGACAGCAGCCGTCAGCAGCACGCTGCGTCCGACGCCGTGTTCACAATGGATCAAGACACGCCCTCCCTGCTGCATGTGTTCCTGCACCCACTGCGAGCCGGTGAAGAGTTGTTCTACCGTCAGCGGGAAAGTATCGCGTGTGGGCAGCAAGAGAAGCTGGATGTGCGCCTGCTCCATCAGCGCCGCTTCGTCGCGATACTCGGCGCGCGTATCGACAACGGCAGTGATGCCCAGCAGTTCCAGGGAAGGAATATCTTTCGGGTGAATGCGCCCGCCGACTGCCAGGTGATCGGTGATCCAGCTCATATTCAACTGGTCGGGCAGGGGAATATGCAGCGTTCTGGCAAGGCGTTCCGTCTGCGAGTTTTCGGGAAACGCGCGCGCCGCTACCTGCGTCCAGGAGCGGTAGAGCAGGCGCACGATGCCGCCGAAGAACCAGCGCGAACCAGAGAAGCGAGCCTGCCGCGCCGGGGCAATGCTTGCCTCGCTGCCCGGCTGCTGCACTGCCACAAGCTCGCCCCCCGGTTCGACGACTTCAACCACCGGGGTGGTTTCAGGGGTGGTATTATCGGAAGAAGATGGCGTAACCATTGGATCAGAAGTCATTTCTGCTTATATCCTTTTCTCTGTCGTATACATTGCTTCCATTATTCTTTCAAAGGCCCCGGCATGCGGAAAGGTAGCGACCTGCCTTTCCTGATGCGTCAGGGGATGATGCGCTTCACGCGCGGCAGGCGTTGCCTGTTTGTGCGTCGGGCGAAGACTCGCGCTGTCACGCGCAGAGGATTGAGCATCAAGCGGCGGTGCGGCTGCTGCTGGTGGGTGTTTTGCCAGATGCCCGGCTGCCCCGGTGCGGGCAGAAAGCTGAGAATGCAGCGAGCAATGGCAAAAGATGCTTCTGGTTTGCGGATGCGCTGTGCGTTTTCGAGTTGACGGCGCAGCACCGCCGATCCCGGCTTCACCAGTTTGCGCAGCGCGTTGATCAGCGCCAGCCCGTCTTCCGCCAGCACGCCCACGTCATGTTGCACAACGAAATCGACATTACCCTCTTCCTGTCCCGGCACGTAGCCGCTCAAGATGATAGGCAGGCCGCAGGCCAGCGCCTCGCAAATAGTACCTGGCCCCGCTTTTGTGACGATCACATCGGCGGCGCGCATCAATTCGGGCATATTATTGACAAAACCGAATATTTTTGCCGGAACATGCAGGCTGGAGCGCGCGCTTTGCAGGCGCGCGTAGAGGCGGCGATTACGCCCCGTGACCACCAGCAGTTGCACGGGCAGCCGCGCCTGAGAAATGGCACGTACTGAAGCTTGCAGGCCGCCAGAGCCTTCGCCGCCACCCATCAGCAAGACGACGGGTAATCCCGGTTCCAGTTCCAGCTTGCGCTGCAACGCTTCCTTGCTTCCTATCGGTTGCGAGAACCTGGGATCAATTGGCATACCGAGCAGATGGACTCGCTCCGGTTCCAGTCCTCTGGCCAGGTAGAGTTGTTTCGCTGCCTCGGTTGGCACAATATAGGCATCCGCTCCCGGCGCGAACCAGGCATGGTGGACGCTGACAAGGTCGGTCACGACGGTGACAAACGGAATATGTATTCCCAGGTCTTTCAGCGCGCTGATGGTAACATGGTTGAGCATCGGGTGAATGGAGACGATCACATCCGGCTTCACCGTTGTGATCAGCCGCATTAGCCCACTGTGAATCAGCGGGGAGGCCAGCGTTTTGGCCGCTTCCACCCGGCGCACTTGATTGCTGATATGAAAAAAACGCCCGTAGAGACGCGGGTTATAGCGAATGGCCGGGCCGTAGAGTTTCACCGCTTCGCGCAGGGGGAAACGACTGTACTCCTCGAACACATCGACAATCTCAATACGATACGCAGGGAGTGCTGGTAGCTGCACTGCCTCTCCCTGCGCGGCCTCCTGTTGCTTCTGCCATGCGGCTCGCTCAGTGAGCAAGAGAATGGCGTTGCGAATGGCATTGGCGGCGCTACGATGTCCGGCGCCCGTATCGGCAATCAGGAACAATATCGTGCGTTGTGGCGTCTCCGTCTCGCTCAACTCAACCTTCTTCCCTGCCTGCGCTCGTTTTTCCCATAACAAAAAGGGACAAAGGAAATGGTCTTGCCCCCTTTATCCCTCGTTTGTTGTTCAGGCTGCTGCCTACGCCTCTTCCTTCAGATTGAAGCGTTTGCGGAAACGCTCAACACGCCCGGCTGCGTCCAGGATGCGCTGCTGGCCGGTGAAGAACGGATGGCATTTCGAGCATACATCAACCTTCAGCACAGGTTTAATGCTCAATGTCTTAAAGCTATTGCCACAGGCGCAAACCACTGTGGACTCCACATAATTTGGATGAATTCCCTTTTTCATTTGTTTCTCCCAAAAGACAAGATGTATCGCAGGTAATGAGCCGTGAACATTGTACATGGATAGCGGCGCTACGTCAAGACGCCAGACCCGACTATACTTCCTGCTCCTCGCACTATCGCCCACTATTCTACCATAGATAACACAGATGCGTACAGGTTTATGCCCGAATGGTTTTCCCGCACACAAAACCACGTGTCCGGGCCTGTTACCGACAGGCCACGCACACTCCGCGGGCCACGCGCCAACAGGCCAGCCGCCAGGGGTGGCCCTACTATACGCGAGACAGTCGTGCAGCCTGGGAAACTGTCGTGTAGAGTAGGGCCACGCGCCCGCAGGCCACCCGCCAGGGGTGGCC
>CADDYT010000217.1 GCA_902810755.1 Chloroflexota bacterium | reverse complement strand
GCCTCTGGCCTGCCCGGCCTCTGGCCTGCCCGGCTCGTTACAATACCTCAATACCCAGGCGTTCCAGCAGGTCGCGGCTCAGCTCTGCCCGGTACTTGATAGGTTTCTTCTCAGGGCCATGCGAGTCTGAACCCGCGCTGGTCAGTAAATGGTGCGTCTTTGCATATTCGCGATACATGGCAATTTGCTCTGGCGTGTGAGCGGGATAGTAGACCTCGAAGCCATCGATGGGAACCTGCGCGCGCAGTCCATCCAGCAAGCGCGCATCATAGCAGGTGAAGCCTTCACCGCGTCCGGGATGGGCAATCAGGCACACTGCGCCACTGCGATGGGCCGCGTCAACCACAGCGGCAATATCAGTGGTGGCCCAGGAGAAGCCTGCATCGGTGATCAGTTTTCCGGCAGAGGGTTCTCCAGTTCCATAGCCGAGCTTTTTTAAGAGGGCAACCAGCGCATGGGGCTGTTGCGCGCTCGGCGCCGCCAGCACAGCCTTCAGTTCGCTCTGGTCTGGAAAGGATATGCCAACCGTGCGCAGGTTCTCGCAAACCATCCAGGTATTCTCTCGCTGGCGGCGCGTAACATCCTGCGCCAGTTCTTGCAATGCATTGTTTGCTGGATCAAACCCGTAGCAGAGTACATCGGTCGCTTCGCCTCTCCACGAAGCACTCATCTCTACCGCAACCAGCAATGGAAACTGCTTCTCCGCCGCGAGTCGCTGGAGCAGCGCGGCGGTATCTACACGGTCATGATCGGTGATAGCCGCCAGGCCAAACTGTTCACGCACCAGGTAATCAATCAGTTGTTCGGGCATCCAGGTACCATCGCTGAAGATGGTATGCAGTTGCAGGTCAATCGCAGCATCAGGAGCCAGCCTGAGATGGGGAGTCAATGTTTTCAGTTCCTTCTCCTTTCAGGAGCAGTGCGTTTCAGAGAATGTCCTCGTGTATCGTTGACAGATATATCTGCTACGGATATAATAACGAATCTTAGTCGGGTTGTCAAGGAGTGAGTGGCAGGATCACCCCCAGAAGCGCGTGAAATAAGATATACTGAAGGCACAGGTCAGCAGAGAAAATCAGGAACCACAGGGAAAGGGAGACAGATCGGCATGGCGCTGGAGGAAAAGGCTGATGTCGTGATTATTGGAGCCGGTATTATGGGCGCGTCCTGCGCTTTTCGCCTGAGCGAGCGGGGCTTGAAAGTGACCGTGCTGGAGGCGCAGGCTTCACCGGCGATGGGTTCAACCGGGCGCAGCGCGGCGGGGGTGCGTGTCCAGTACACCGAAGAGGTGAATATCCGCATCTCCTGGGAAAGCATTCAGGAATACCAGCATTTTCAGGAACTGTATGGCGAAGATATCGGCTACCGCCCCATTGGCTACCTCTTTCTCGTGCCGCCCGACCGCTGGCCTGAGCATGTAGAGAGCGTCGGCCTGCAACAACGCCTCGGCGCGCCGGTCAACGTCCTTTCCGTTGAGGAGGCACAAAATCTCATCAGCTTTGACCCCACCGGCATTGCCGCCACCACGCACGGCCCCGCCGATGGCATCGTAGACCCGCATAGCGTGACCTTTGCCTACCTGAGACTGGCGCAGGAACACGGCGCGTCAGTCTACACAAACGCGCCCCTTATCAGCGCGCAACGAGTCGGCAATGCCTGGCAGGTGGTAACGCCACGGGGCAATTTTGAGGCCGAATACCTCATCAACGCCGCCGGAGCGTGGGCCGGTGAGGTGGCGAAACGCGCCGGGCTGGAAGGAACGGTGCCGGTTCAGCCGGTGAGGCGCATCGTCTACATGACCGCTCCCACGCCCTGGCAGCATACTTACCCCCTGACCATCGATCTGGTGAGCGGCTTCTACCTGCGCAGCGAGGGCCAGCGCATCCTTTTTGGTCGCTCCAACCCCGACGAGCCACCCGGCTTCACCGAAGGCGTCGACTGGGACTGGTTCGAGCCAACCCTCACCCCCGGCCTCGAACGCTTCCCCTGGCTGGCGGAGACGCGCCTGGACAGCAACGCCTGCTGGTGGGGCTACTACGAAGTCACGCCCGACCACAATCCCATCCTCGGTCGCCTCCCCGGCGTCGAAAACTGGCTCAACGTCACCGGCTTCTCCGGCCACGGCGTCCAACAGGCCCCCGCCATCGGTCGCCTGATGGCAGAAGAAGTCATCCTGGGGAAAGCCCAATCAATCGATATTGACCCCCTGCGCATCACACGATTTGCGAGTAATCAGCAAAGCCACGAACGTAATATTATTTGATAGCGGCAACCATGCAATAATCAATCGTCCAGGCTATGCGAGACCCAGATATTGCCGGGTCCGGCGTAACTGGGTCCCTCACCAAAGGCTGCTTGCGTATGGCCTTCGTCATCGACGACCATCTGGAAATAGTCGCCGTAGGGAAGGTCAAAGCCCGTCTTTGAAAGATAGGGATAGCCGGGAACGTAGCTGGATATCTGCGTCGTCGGGCCAAAGTATTGGCCGCCGTCTTCACTGGCGCGGAAGAAGACGTTCCATTTGCCGGTTCGCGTATCCATCCAGCCAACACGCACATCGCCCGCTTGAGGCCCCACAGCAATGGCGGGGAAACAATGCTCTACGCCAGATGGGGCGTCGGAGACCTGCACACGGGGAGAATAGGTCTGCCCATCATCGGTTGAGCGCGAGAAAAAGATACGTTCCGGCACGAAATTCGTTTGCTGGACACTGCCGTTCCACAGCAGGTAGATGGTATCATCGCTGCCGATACGCAGCGTTATCTGCGCGCTCAGGTAGGCATAGCCACAGGGATGACAGGGCAGGGGCGCGCCACTCTCGTCAATGACGGTGCGCGTCCAGTGCAGCCCGCCGTCGGTCGATTTCGTCACCCACAAGGTTACCGGGCCGTTGCCCTTCTGGCTGCCCGCCTTATCGAAGCTGTCCCAGCTAAAGAAGATATTGCCATGCGAATCGATGCCGCCGCCCGCCGAAAGGGGCAGATTGAAGCGATTACTGCCCGGAAAGATTTCGTGCGTGGCCCAGTGCGCGCCGCCATCCAGCGAGACCGAGGCCCACGTGTTGAAATTATCATCATAGCCCACCGCAATTGTCTTGCCACGCACCACCAGCGTATCCTTATCCAGCCCCGGCGGTCGATTCGTCACAATGCGCAAAGGCGACCACGTTTGCCCGAAATCGGTTGATTTGACGACGGCAATCAGCGATTTCGCGTTTTCCAGAAACGAGGCCCAGATCGTGCGCCCATCCACCGGGTCAACCACGATTTGCGGGTCATACTGCCCGCCTTTCACCGTCCCCGGCGCAATCGGCACCGGCGCGCTCCACGTCTTACCGCCATCGCTGGAACGCTGGAACAGCAAATGCAGATCGCAGCCGGAGCAGGTCCACCCCCCGCTCACATCATAATGCTTATACAGTACATACACATGCCCATAGCGGTCAGCGGCCATCGAAGGCTCCCAGTCATCGCCCTGTGGAAACCCGACACGCTCCTGCGCGCTAAATCGCTCGCTCCCCCCTGCTGGCACACGCGGAGACTGCGCGAAAGCTGTTGCTCCACAGGCACTGAAACTGAGCAGTATCACAAAGCTCAGCAAAAGAAATAAACGATGAGAGAGGTAACGCCCAGGTTGCCAGAGATCAACGCTTTCAAAGCGAGTACGCATAGAAAATACCCCCTGCAAATATAGATCATCTTTTTTGATGTTGGATTCTCCTTTACGCCCCTTATTCCGCTCACACTGCCTGCCCTGCCCTTTCTAATGCTATCGCGAATTCTTGTACTGTGGGATACCGTTGCCAGGGGTCTTTCGCGAGCGCGGTCATAATGACCTGTTCTACTTCTGCTGGAAGCTCCGGCACTTTCTCTCGTAACGAGGGCGGGGGTATTATGAACACCAGTAAACGCTCCAGCCGGTAATTCCCCGGTTGCTGCCCCTCGCGACTGCGTTGTTCTGCCATGCCTGACATCCCTCACAATCAAATATTGTGTTTTTGATGGATTTACAGGTAGTTTAGGAGAATTATCGAGTAAAGTCAAGCGTTCTGTGCTATTTGCCGCGCCGCCTGCCCGGTACAGACAGTAGCACATATGCAAAAGCGATTGACACAGCAGAGGTAATTATGCTACTCTGTCTGGCAGGTAAATAGATGGATCTGCCAGATTACCTGTTTGCGGTGCTTTTTCCCTGTCCCTGGTTATATGGTCAAGGGTATGCTTACTTTTTGTTTCTCTGCCTGCTACCAGCGCCACCGGGATGCTCGCTGGCTGGTGGAAGGCATATTTTACGCAGGAGGAAGACACGTATGGCACGTACCCCTCTTTTGCAAGCTTTGCAGCGCATGGCAAGCGAACACGCGGAGGCCGATGAGCGCGGCGTTTCTCTTGAAGAGGTGCGGCACGAACGGCAGTTGCGCTTGAGCCGACGCGACCTGCTCAAGGGCGCGGGCGTGGTGGCGGCTGGCCTTGCTGTAGGCGGGCCGATTGCCCTCGCCGGGCGCTTTCCAAAGGCCGACGCGGCTGGCGCGCCACGGATTGGTATTATTGGCGCGGGCATCGCTGGATTGAATGCCGCGCTCACCCTTCAGGATGCTGGCTATGCATCAACCGTTTTTGAAGCCTCATCCCGCGTCGGCGGGCGCATGCATTCCAACACCACCACCTGGGCCAACGGGCAGACCAGCGAATGGTGCGGCGAATTGATCGATTCGGGCCACAAAACCATTCTGGGGCTGGTCAAACGCTTCGGGCTGAAGACCGTTGATCTGCTGGCGGCGCAGCCGAAAGGTTCGCAGGATACCTATTTCTTTGCCGGCAAATATTACCTGCAAAAAACTGCCGATCAGGACTTTCAGCAAGTCTACCAGGTACTCAAACAGCAACTCAAGCAAGCTCCCTTCCCGACTCTCTACAATAACTACACAGCTTTCGGCTATCACCTTGACCACACCAGCCTCTATGACTGGATTGAGCAGTATGTTCCCGGCGGCCATAACTCCAATATGGGGCAGTTGCTCGATGTCGCTTATAATATCGAGTACGGACGCGAGACGAACGAGCAAAGTTCGCTCAACCTGGTCTACCTGCTCGGTTTCCAGCCAAAAGCGAGCGGCTTCAGCATCTTTGGCTCATCAGACGAGCGGTATCATATCGTCGGCGGCAACCAGCAACTACCGCAGGCCATTGCTAATAGCCTGCCGCCAGGCTCGGTGAAGCTCAACTGGAGAATGACCGCCATCGAAACCAACAGCGATAAGACCGTTACCGTCACCTTCGCTACAGCTGCCGGGGAGAAGCAGCAGACCTTTGATTACGTTGTGCTGGCTATTCCCTTCAGCGTCCTGCGCACACTGGATTACAGCAGGGCCGGTTTCAACAACTTGAAAAAGACGGCCATCACGCAGCTTGGCTATGGCACCAACTCGAAATTACAGTTGCAGTTCGACGCGCGCTACTGGAATGGCACGGGCGCGTGGCCGGGCATCAGCGACGGCAATATCTATACCGATATCGGCTTCCAGAACACCTGGGATGTCACGCGCGGTCAGCCGGGCAAGACCGGCATCATCGTTGACTTCACCGGCGGTCATGTCGGGGCGTCCTACAGGCCGAATGGGCCATATACAACCAGCGCCGACCCGCTGACCGCACATTATGCGCAGGCCTTCGTCAAACAACTGGAAGAGGTCTGGCCGGGGGCAAAGCAGCATTATACCGGCACGGCAACCCTGAGCTACCCGACGGGCGATCCCAACCTGCTCGGCAGCTACTCCTGCTGGCTCGTTGGTCAGTACACGCTCTTCAGCGGCTACGAGCGCGTGCAGCAGGGCCACATCCATTTTGCCGGCGAACACTGCTCCATCAGCTTCCAGGGCTTCATGGAAGGCGGCGCACAACAGGGAGCGCGCGCCGCCAACGAGATATTGAAGAGTATATAGCAATGCCATGAGAAAGCCCCTGACATGCTGAGCGGAGCGAAGAATCTGAGGTCACCCACTGGTAGAAGTGGCCCGCCAGAGATTCTTCGCTCCGCTCAGCATGACATGTCCGAGGATATTCACAGAGCAATCAGCATCTCGACATAGCGAGCGAAGGCGGCGTAGGGGCCGATGAAGGGGATTTCCGCGGCCAGTTCTTGCAGGCGCGGGCGCGGGAAGCCATATTGCGCCAGACTCGCCAGCCATTGGCGCGCCTTCTGCACCCGCGCCCGCTCGTCCTCGCTCAGTGGCGCAGCGGCCCGCCCGCGCCCGTAGTTGTAGCGGCGCAGCAGATCGGGGTCGCGCAGGTAGGCACGAAAGAGGGGGATGATTACGCGCTGCAATGCCTGTTCGCCCACGCGCTGGCGCAGGTAGTCCGCTAATAATGCTTCATCTGGCCCGGCTGCTGTACTCATCCGGTGCAGCAGCCGGACACGTTCCTCTAATGCCAGGCGTTCGGAATGCAGCAGTTCTCCCTGCTGGCCCAGGCGCACGTCGGGCAGGCGACCGCGCAGCACGGCCCCATAGCCCAGGCGTCCAACCCATCCTTCCAGCGATGGAGCAGGCGCGCTGCCAGCCTGCCATTGCTGCACCGTCTCGCGACTCACAGGCCAGCGCAGCCAGATCGCGGGCGGCGTCAGCAGGGGATCGAGAAACAACACCTCGCGCGCTTCGGCAAGGATGGCTTCGATAAACGCTTCTTGCTTCTCGCGCCGGTTGTTGCCGATAATCCAGATGTCCAGAATACCCGCGCTGCGATAGGCCTGGTGACGATGCCGCCACTCTTCCACGTCCAACGGCGCGCACTGGAACTCGATAGCCCAGCGCCTGTCATCCTCGTGAATCACGAAGATATCGGCAATGCGGTTCGGCTCCGGCAGCCGCTCCTCCAGCGTGATTGTCGCCCGTGGAAATTGCCCGCGCAGCCAGTCGGCAATCACCACCTTTCCCCGCGCGTGCCGCACCGATTCCGCCTCGGTACTCCACGCGCACTCTCCCTTCTGATGGGCAAAATGCAATTGCGTGCGCTTCTCTGCTCCACCCCGCAGGTGAACGATGCCTCGACAGTTCGGGCAATACAACTGCCGGTCCCGCGACCACTGTTGCAACTGCTCCAACGGCGTCTCTTCCGCCACCACCGGCTGACCGTCCGGCCCATACGCAACCAGCATGACACACCTCTGCATCATTGGATGAACATTTGTACAAAGTATAACGCATGAGATGGGAGATTGCCAGTCCTTCTGTATTAGCAATCTCCCATGACTGCGCGCCGCCATCAGGCCAGCCGCGAGGGCTGACCCTGCTATATACGCCCACATCCACCCTCAGCACGTTGTGTTGCGAACGCAATGTCCCTCCGTTACAGCGCGGTTCACCTGCATGAATGGCGAGGGCAGGGGCGACCCTGGTGGCCGACTTGCAGCTCAATCCTTACCAACATCGCTTCAGATGCGCCTGAGATGCACTAATGGTCGCATATAGTAGGGCCACCCCCAGAGGCGTTAACTGAAGGCCGCCGCAGGCCACCGGCAAGGGGTGGCCCTACGAGAGACGCGGCGGTCGTGCCCCCTGGGGAGCCGCGTCTCTAGACCGCCGCAGGCCAGCCGCCAGGGGTGGCCCCATAGGCGTTCACTGAAGGCCGCCACAGGCCAGCCGCCAGGGGTGGCCCTACTCTAGACGGACGTATCGTAGGGCTTGTGGAGTCGCCGCGTAGAGTAGGGCCACCCCTGGCGGCTGGCCTGCCTGGCCTTCGCACGGCCTGAAGTGAACGCCTCTGGGG
>CADDYT010000216.1 GCA_902810755.1 Chloroflexota bacterium | reverse complement strand
TGGCCTGCGCACGGCGGCTGGCCTGCCCGGCGTTGGCACTGGCTTACGTTACCGCCTCTGGGGCCACCCCTGGCGGCTGGCCTGCCCGGCGTTGGCACTGGCTTACGTTAACGCCTCTGGGGAAGATCATTCCCATTCAATTGTCGCGGGTGGCTTTGAGGTGATGTCATAGACGACGCGGTTGACGCCAGGAACTTCGTTGACGATGCGGTTAGAGATGCGGGCGAGCAGGTCGGGTGAGAGGCGCGCCCAGTCCGCCGTCATGAAGTCGCCGGTGGTGACGGCGCGCACGGCCACGACGTTGGCGTAGGTGCGGCCATCGCCCATGACGCCGACGCTTTGCAGGGGCGTGAGGACGGCGAATGCCTGCCCCAGTTCGCGGTAGATGCCCGCGCGGCGAATCTCGTCGATGACGATGGCGTCGGCGGCGCGCAGCGTCTCCAGCTTCTGCTCGTCGACGGCGCCGATGACGCGGATGGCAAGGCCGGGTCCGGGGAAGGGGTGCCGCCAGACCCACTCTTCCGGCAAGCCCAGCGCCAGCCCGATCTCGCGTACCTCGTCTTTGAAGAGCATGCGCAGCGGCTCGACCAGCGTGAAAGACATCTCTTCCGGCAGGCCGCCGACGTTGTGGTGCGTCTTGATGCGCGTCGCGGTGGCGGCGGTGTCGTGGCTGGTACTCTCGATCACGTCGGGATAGAGCGTTCCCTGCGCCAGAAAGCGAATGGGGCCGCCCTCCTGCTCAAGCCGCTCCGCCTCCTGCTCGAAGACGCGAATGAACTCCTCGCCGATAACCTTGCGCTTCTGCTCCGGGTCGACCACGCCCGCCAGCTTCGCCAGGAAACGCTGGCGGGCATCGACGACCACCAGCGGGATATGCAGGTGGCGGCTGAAGGTCTCCACCACCTGCTCGCGCTCGCCCGCCCGCAAACAGCCGGTATCGACGAAGACGCAGGTCAACTGCTCGCCCACGGCTCGGTGGACGAGCAGGGCCGCGACCGCCGAATCGACGCCGCCGGAGAGACCGCAGATCACGCGCTCGCCGCCCACCTGTCGGCGAATCTGCTCCACCGCCTCATCGATGGCCGAACTGGCCGTCCAGTCCGGCTCGCAGCCACAGACGCGGAAGAGGAAGTTCTGGATCATGGCCCTGCCCTGCGGCGTGTGCGTGACTTCAGGATGGAATTGCAGGCCGATCATGCCCTGTCCGCTGGCGATGGCCGCGACCGGATTGCTTTCGGTGCGCGCCAGCACCTTGAAACCGGGCGGGAGCCGGTCTACGCTATCGCCATGACTCATCCAGACGGGCAGGCATAGCGCGGCTTCCTTCGCCTTCGGTGCCGTGACTGCTTCACCGGCCTGCGCAGGCGAAGCGGTGATGCCTGCAAAGATAGGAGAGAAGTCACTATCGTGTGTGGCTTCCGGCAGCACTTCGATGGTGGCCGGGCCGTACTCGCGTTTGCCGCTGCCGGGGGCGACGTGACCGCCGAGTTGATGAGCCAGCAACTGCATGCCGTAGCAGATGCCGAGGACGGGCAGGCCGCTGTGGAGAATGGCGGGATCAACAGCGGGGGCCTGCTCATCGTAGACGCTGGCCGGCCCGCCGGAGAGGATGAAGCCCATGATGTCCAGGTGGGGATTTTGCCGTAGTTCGGCCAGCGTAATCGTCGCCGGTCGCAACTCGCTATAGACATGACATTCGCGCACGCGGCGGGTAATCAACCGGCTATACTGCGACCCGAAATCCAGCACAATGATTGCCTGCCTGCGCTCCGCGTGTTGCATGAGTTCCCCTTCCGGTCGCACGCTATCCGTGCGAAACATTAGCCGCCTAATTAACCACGGGGGCCACCGGCCACGTAGATAATCTGGCCGTTGACAAAGCTTGCCTCGTCAGAACAGAGGAAGCAGATGACGTTGGCGATGTCACGCGGCTGCCCGACGCGGCGCACGGGAATGGTCTTCGAGGCATTCGCGATCACCTCGTCGGGGTCCAGGCCCTGACGGCGAGCGGTGGCGCGGGTCATCTCGGTATCGATGAAGCCGGGGGCGACAGCGTTGACGGTGATGCCAAACGGCCCCAGTTCGATGGCGAGCGTGCGCGTGAAGCCCTGCAAACCGGCCTTGGCCGCCGAATAGTTCGCCTGCCCGCGATTGCCCAGCGCCGAGGTCGAGGAGAGCGAGACGATGCGCCCGTAACGCTGCTCCACCATGTACTTCTGCGCGGCACGGCTACAGAGAAACGCGCCCTTCAGGTGGACATTCATCACCGTTTCCCAGTCCTCGTCGCTCATCTTAAAGAGCAGATTGTCGCGAATGACGCCCGCGTTGTTGACCAGAATATCCAGGCGGCCAAACTGCCTCGCGGTGGCATCGATGGAATCCTGCACCATGTCTTTGTTGGAGACATCGCAGCGCAAGACCAGGGCCTCGGAACCCAGGCGGTCGATCTCCGTCGCCACCTGCTGGCAACCTTCGCTATCCACGTCGGCCAGGGCTACCCGCGCGCCCTCTTCGGCCAGACGCAGAGCGGTCGCCGCGCCGATGCCCCGGCCGGCCCCGGTCACAAAAGCAACACGTCCCTCAAGTCGTCCCATAAATTCTCTGCCTTCCTTTTTCCTCTGTCTGTCTCGTGGGTCAAGTAAAATTATCCCTGCAGCAGTATACCACATCCGGCGTCTCATGCGGGGCGCAGTATGTGACTTACCCCCATCGTCAGGTAGTGAAAGTCAACATCTCATGGCGAATACCTGGTCTCCTCAGACGGGCTGCTATGGTGTATAATGGGGCTACAAGCGAGAAAGAGGTGAGCAATTGACAAAAGGAACAGGTGCAGATATGGCTTCTTTGCGCTGGACATCTAAAGACCTGGAAGCATTGCCTGATGACGGCAAGCGGTACGAAATCGTCGATGGAGAATTGTATATGTCAAAACAGCCCCACTGGCATCACCAGTTCGTTGCCAACCAGGTATGGGAGGTACTTCAGGTCTGGAGTCGGGAGACAAAAGCTGGCCGCGCTAATGTAGCACCAGGAATTATCTTTGATGACGACGATGATGTCGCTCCCGATGTGATCTGGATCAGCAGAGAAAGGTTGGCAGCAGCTCTTGAGCCAGATGGGAAGCTGCACGCGGCTCCTGAATTAGTGGTGGAGGTGCTTTCACCCGGTACAACCAATGCTGTGCGTGACCGCAAAGCCAAGCTGAAGCTCTACTCACGACGCGGTGTGCTGGAATACTGGATTGTGAACTGGCAGGAGCGTTATGTAGAAGTGTACCGGCGTGAGAATGCTGCTCTCAAATTACAGTCCACACTCTATGAAGGTGATGTTTTGCAATCGCCTCATCTACCCGGCTTCCGTTGCCAGGTGAGCCAGATTTTCGCCGATATGGATGCTTTCTGATCGCATGATATCAAAGAACGCATTTCTCGGACGTGCCATGCTGCGCTCAGCATGACATGTCCGCGAGGCTTGCTATCCAGGGGCCTCAATGCAGATAACGCCCTGCGGGCCGACGTAGGCGCTGTGGCGCGTTCCCGGCGGCAGGATCAGGCAATCGCCGGGGAAGAGATCGACGGCAAGCTCGCAGCCCTGCGCGTCGCGTTGATCGGGCAGGACGAAGCGGATCGAGCCTTGCACGCAATACAGCACTTTTTCATAATGATGGCTATGGACAGCATAAATAAAGCCGGGGCCATTCGACCAGCTATAGGGCGAGAGACCCTCCTGTTGCATGCGCCGCCGCAACGCCTGCTCGTTCGGCGGTTCCTGCTCCTGCCAGCGTATGACTTGCATCATTTGCTCCTTTACCAGCGAAAGGCATAGCCGACGCCGCGCACGGTCTGGATGAGGCGCGGGTTGGCAGGGTCTTCTTCGATTTTCTCGCGCAGCCAGCGGATGTGGACATCGACGGTGCGCGTATCGCCCGCGTAGTCGTAGCCCCAGACGTTGTGCAGCAGCTGGTCGCGAGTCAGCACGGTGCCGCGATTGCGCACGAGGAAGGCGAGCAGGTCGAACTGTTTGGGTTGCAGTTCAAACTCCTGGCCGCGACAGAAGACGCGCCGCCCGGCGAGGTCGATGCGCAGCGGCCCCGCCACCAGTTCGCGACCGGGGCGCGGCACCTCGCTGGCAGCCTGTTCCTGCGGCGCGCGCTCCTCGGCTGCTCCGGCGGGAACATATTCGGCCCGGCGCAACAGCGCGCGCACGCGGGCCAACAGTTCGCGCCGCCCGAAGGGTTTGGTCACATAGTCGTCGGCCCCCACTTCCAGCCCGACAACTTTATCGATCTCATCGCCCTTAGCGGTGAGCATCATAATCGGGGTGGTGGCCGTGTTTTTCTCACGGCGTAACTGCCGACAGACTTCCAGCCCATCCATCTCCGGCAGCATAATATCGAGTATAATCAGGTCAGGGGTGGTACGTTGCGCCGCCTCCAGCGCGCTGGCGCCGTCGGCTGCCGTAATCACCTGGTAGCCCGCCTGTTCCAGGTTGTAGGCAATGGTATCTACCAGCACCGGTTCGTCGTCTACAACCAGAATTGTCCGTGCCATGCTCTATCTTGTGGGTACGCACGAGGCATACCCCCTCCATGCGGAAACTTCCATCAACCAAAGCGCCCGCTGATATAGTCCTCCGTCTCCTTCTTTCCGGGATGCTCGAAAATCTCAACCGTCGGGCCGAATTCGATGAGCCTGCCGGAGAGGAAGAAGCCGGTATACTGCGAGACGCGAGCCGCCTGTTGCATATTGTGCGTTACGATAACGATAGTATACTCTTTTGCCAGCGCCGTAATCAATTCCTCAATCTTGAGCGTGGCGATGGGGTCGAGCGCGGAACACGGTTCGTCCATGAGCAGCACCTGCGGGCGCACTGCCAGCGCGCGCGCGATGCAGAGCCGCTGCTGCTGCCCGCCGGAGAGGCCCAGCGCGGAGGTATTGAGCCGGTCTTTTACCTCGTCCCATAACGCTGCCTCGATCAGGCTCCGCTCCACCGCCTCGGCCAGCCCTTTTGTCTTACCCTGAATGCGCAGGCCGTAGGCGACGTTCTCAAAGATGGATTTCGGGAACGGGTTCGGACGCTGGAAAACCATGCCGATCATCTGGCGCAGTTCTACCACGTCTACCGCTTTATCATAGATATTGCGCCCGCCCATGATGGCCTCGCCCTGGGTGCGCGTGCCGGGAATCAGGTCATTCATGCGGTCAAGCGTGCGCAGGAAGGTCGATTTGCCGCAGCCGGACGGACCGATAAGGGCCGTGACCTGGTTTTTGAGAATGGGCAGCGAGACCTCAAACAGCGCCTGCTTCGAGCCGTAGAAAAAGTTCAGTTTTCTGACATCGATGAGCGTCTCCGCGTTCGCATTGAGCAGCATCTGCGGTTGCTGTGAGGAATCCGTGACCTGCCTCTCTACCCATCGCGGTGAGACCTTTGGCCGCCCTGGCCTCTGCATACCATCCGTCGACTCACCGGCTGTATCCTGCACAGGGGTCAAGCCGGGCGCGTCGAGATATGGTTCAGTTTGCACGGTATTGTATGGACGTTGTGGTTGTTGCTGCATAGATGCTCCTATCCTGAAAAAGCGTCAGGCCAGCCGGTATTCCTTGTGCAGCGGAATAGCCGTATCGACGATCAGGCGGTTATCAAGAATAATCAGTCGAATGTAGCGCCCGGCGAGCGATTTGCTAATAAAGTACGGGTGTCCCTCGAAAGAGATATGGCCGCTGCGCGCGACCTTGCGCGAGCAAATGCTGGCGCCTTCAGGCACTTTCAGGTTTTCTCCACCGGACAGATCTATCTGGTTGTGCATGGTTGATGACCCCTTTCTCTACGCTGCCGGTGTTTACGCGGCAGTCACACGACGTGTAATGAGACGACCGATGCCTCGCGCACCCAGGTTGATGGCGAGAAGAATCAGGATCAGCAGCGTCGCCGAGCCTGCTGAGACAACATTTGCCTGTTGCGCCGTCAGGCTGGTAGAGCCAGCGCCTTGCGTTAAGATGTACCAGAGGTGAATGGTGAGCGTATCGCTGCCGATCAACGGGTTGAGCGTGAAGACGTTGGGCGGGTTGAAGGCGCCGGTCGTAAAGATGAGCGCGGCCGCCTCACCAATGATCTTACCTGCGGAGAGAATCAGCCCTGTGACGATACCGGGCAGGGCAGAGGGCAGGACGACGCTGCGAATCGCCTGCCACTTCGTCGCGCCCAGCGCCAGGCTGCCCTCTCTCAACTCGCGCGGAACGGCAGCCAGCGCATCCTCGAAGAGACGCAGGGCAATCGGCAGATTCAGGCAGAGCAGGGTCAGCGCCCCGGCGATACGGCTGAAGTGAAAGCCGAGATAGGAGCCGAAAACGATAAAACCGAAGAGACCCAGCACGATAGACGGCACCCCGGCCAGCGTCTCCGCCGCGAAGTGAATGATCGTGACCAGTCGTCCCTGCGGCGCGTATTCTATCAGATAAATGGCGGCGGCCAGCGCAATCGGGAACAGGAAGAGTTCGGAGAGGATCAGCATGTAGAAGGTGTTGAACAACTGTGGCGCAATGCCCGCGTCCCCCGCCGAATAGAAGGTGGGATTAAAGAGCGAGCCAAAGCCCTGGACGATCAGATAAACGATAATCGCGATGAAGATGAGCGCGACAATGGTTGTGATGACCCAGAGTATGCCAAGCGCAATACGGTTTCTGGCGTGCATAGCCTGCACACTACGCCTGCGCTCGCTCCTGATTGCTGCCCCGGTAGCGGGCAAGGTTTGCACCTGTTGACTCATTTATACACCCCTCTGCTGGCCAGATAGCGGCTGATACAGATGAACAGGAAGGAGATGGCGAGCAGCACGAACGCCAGCGTCCAGTAGGCGTCGCGTGATGGCCCGGCGGTCTCTCCGAAGTCGTTGACGATGGCATTGGTAATATTGACGTTTGGCTGAAAGAAGACGGAAAGGCTAAACAGCATCCGGGGCAGGCTGGAGCCGTTCAGCACCATGCTGACCGCCAGCGTCTCGCCGATAGCGCGCGCCATGCCCAGCACAACCGCCGTTGCCAGGCCAGGACCGGCGGCGGGGATAATCGCCTGTGACATCATCTGCCAGCGCGTGGAACCCAGCGCCAGACTTGCCTCGCGCACGCTGCCCGGTACGGCTCGCAGCGCATCAATGGAGATACTGATAATCGTGGGCAAAATCATGATGACCAGCACCAGAATGGCCGCGCCCCAGCCGTAGCCGCCCGTCGCGATGCCGCCGGTGATGGGCGAAGAAACTCTTTGCAAAAATGGTACCAGAATGACAAGGCCCAGGAAGCCAACCACTACCGAGGGCATGCCCGTAAAAAGCTCGATCAATGGTTGTAACACACGTGTCAGCCAGCGCGGCGCCACCTCGGTAAAGCAGACTGCCAGACCAATTGCCAGCGGGGTAGCAATCAGCACAGAGAAAAAGGTAATCACGATGGAACCGAGAATCAGCCCCCCGGCGCCATAACTGGGATTGCCATTAAGATCATTATTACCGGTCGGATCCCAGTTTGTGCCGAAAAAGAACTCTTTCAGATTCGCTCCCTCGCTGAAAACGCGGAAAGCATTCATGCCAATGAAGACAAAGACACTGATAATCACGACAATGAGCAATGCCGCACAGAGCAGGAACACTCCACGTGCCACCTGATCGCTCACATGCACCCGCCGCATACGGGTAGCTGGTATCTGTTGCGCTTGTAACACTTTATCCTCCTTCCGGTCGGTCAGTGGGCCCGGGGCGCAGGCCAGCCCCGCCCCTCAGGCCACCCGCAAGGATGAGCGGCATGGCACAGACCGTATTCTGGACATCTTCTCCCAGGCCCGCCCCGCCCCTCAGGCCACCCGCAAGGGATGGCCCTACTATACACAACCGTATTGCAAAACCTGAAAAGCTATCGTCTATAGTAGGGCCATCCCTTGCGGGTGGCCTGCATGGGACACGCTGGCCTGCATGGGA
>CADDYT010000215.1 GCA_902810755.1 Chloroflexota bacterium | reverse complement strand
TCGAGCGTTGCCAGCACATCAACGCTGCTGCCGGGAACAATCTGGCGGTCAGATGCCTCCCTTGTCTCCAGTTCCACCACCTCGCCCGGCCCCACCGTCACCAGCGGCGCAATGCTCTGATCCCAGCGACAGTGCGTATGCGCATCGGTTAAACGATATTTGATGTCCATTGCCATTGGTTTTCCCTACCTTTCTTACCTTGCAAATAGCGACCTGAACACAGAACTGAAGAAATTATATCCCCGGCGCGACCAGATTGACAAAAAGGATACCAGAATCTTGACATCCCGTAAGAGTTTCTTTAGAATGACTATCAATCTACCTCAGCAACGACATGTGGGGGATTGCATTGCAGGAAGGAATCGAGGATGGATGAACGATCAGGGAAGCAGGTAGGCAATTATCGCCTGATACGCCTGCTCGGGCGAGGGGGATTTGCTGAAGTTTACCTGGGCAGGCATGTGTATTTGAATACGGAAGCGGCGATCAAGATGCTGCGCGTGCAACTGGTGGGGAATGAGGAAGAACATTTTCTGAATGAGGCGCGCATGATCGCCAGTCTGGTTCACCCGAACATTGTGCGTGTCCTCGATTATGGCATACAGGATCAGGCCCCGTTTCTGGTCATGGATTATGCCCCTCATGGTACGCTGCGCCAGCGCCATCCGCGCGGGACACAGGTTCCGCTGCTCACCATTGTCTCTTATCTGCGCCAGATTGCCGAGGGGCTGCACTACGCGCATGGCAAGCGGTTGATTCATCGCGACATCAAGCCGGAAAACCTGCTGCTGGGTGCGAGCGATGAGGTGCTGCTCGGCGACTTTGGTACCGCACTCACGATTCAAAATACGCACGATGAGAACCTGCACGAAATGGCCGGAACCATTACCTATATGGCCCCGGAGCAGATTCGCGGCAAGCCTCAGCCGGCCAGCGACCAGTACGGGCTGGCCGTCATCGTCTACGAGTGGCTCAGCGGTCAGACTCCGTTTCAAGGCTCATTCAACGAATTGTTCAGCCAGCATATGTTCGTCACGCCCCCGTCGCTGCGTGAGAAGATCCCCATGATTTCGCCGGAGATCGAGCAGGTGGTGATGACGGCGCTTTCAAAAGAGCCGGAGAAGCGTTTTGGCAGCGTGAAAGCGTTCGCCAATGCCTTTACGCAGGCCAGTCTGGCGGGCGAACCAACTATCATGGGGCCAATCACCGCTCCCATTCCGATGATTAACCCCTATACCCCGCTGCCGCCGACGCATACTCCCTCGACGCCACTGCTGACGCCCGCTTCCGGCTCGCGGCCCCTGAGAACGCCGCACAGGCCCCTGGAAGGCGAGAATACGATCCAGATGCCTTCCCGTGCAGGCGGCGAGCCGGTAATCGACCCGGCAGCAGAATCCGTCGCGGCGCTGCCAACGCTGACGCCGACAACAACGCCGCGCCCCGTTTCCATCTCGACTCCAACCCTTTCGTCGGTAGCGCCAGGTGGGCAGAAAAAGCGGGGAGTCTCGCGGCGCGCGGTTATGCTGAGCGCGGCAGGTGTGGTCGCCGTTGGCCTGGTGGGGGGGAGTGTTGCCCTCATGTATTTCAGAAAGCAAACGCCGACGAGTGTACAGCGGCCAACGCCCGTCTCCGGCAATGGCAGGCAGGCGGTGAACTACATCGTCTATATTTACAACGGCCATGCACGTCCGGTCAACGCCGTAAGCTGGTCGCCCGACAGCGCGCGCATCGCCTCCGGTAGCGGCGACCGGACGGTACAGGTCTGGGATGCCGCCAGTGGTAATCAACACTTCCGTTACAACCACACGCTGGCCGTGAAGGCGGTGGCGTGGTCTCCTGACGGCAGGTATATTGCCTCGGCGGGACGCGATAATGTCGTGCAGGTACACGAGGCTGCACGCGGTCGGCTCATTTACACGTACAGAGGCCATGCAAAGTGGGTGAATGCGCTGGCGTGGTCGCCCGACAGCAGCCGTATCGCCTCTGGCAGTCACGACAACACTGTGCAGGTCTGGAACGCGCTGAGCGGCGATAATGTGCTGGTTTATCGCGGCCATAGCAACGAGGTTCATGCCGTCACCTGGTCGCCGGATGGCAAAGAGATCGCCTCCGGCAGCGCCGACCACAGCGTGCAGGTCTGGCAGGCCGATAGTGGGAAGCCGGTCACGAGTTATAAACGCCACAACGGCGAGGTCAACGCTGTCGGCTGGTCGCCGGATGGCAAAGAGATCGCCTCCGGCAGCGCGGACGGCACTATCCAGGTCTGGCGGGCGGAGACCGGTACACACCTGCTGACCTACCAGTCCCCGGCCAGCGTTGTGAATACTGTCGCCTGGTCGCCGGACGGGATGAAAATTGTCTCTGGCGGCGCGCTCAACATTGTCGAGGTCTGGGAAGCCGCGAGCGGGAACCAGCTCATCATCTATCGTGGACACGGCGGCCATATCCAGAGCGTGGCCTGGTCGCCCGACGGGAAATACATCGCCTCCGGCAGCGCGGATATGACGGTACGTATCTGGAAAACGCCTTCGTGAAGCCTGCGGCTAGCCTGCCAATCATTCCCCCACCCTGTGCGCCGCTAACTCCTCTAAATAGAGCAGTAAGGCGGAGTGGTCGAGGTCGCCGCGCCCGCTGGCTTCGAGGCTGGCGAACATCTGGTCGACGAGGGCGGTGACGGGGAGCGAGACGCCGCTGGCGCGGGCGAGCGCGAGGGCAATGCCCAGGTCTTTGTGGTGGAAGCGTACACGCCCGCCCGGCGCGAAATCACGCGCGAGCATGGACGGGCCGCGCTGCTCCATGAAGCGATTGGCCGCCAGGCCGCCGCCAAGCACGCGCAGAATGTTCGCCGGATCGACCCCTGCCTTTGAGCCAAGCACCAGCGCCTCGCCGATAGCCTCGATGGTCAGGGCAACGACAATCTGGTTGCAGGCTTTGACCACCTGACCGGCGCCGCTTTCCCCCACATGGACGATGGTTCTGCCCAGCGCCTGAAAGATGGGCAGGCAGCGTTGAAAAGTCTCTGCCGGGCCGCCGACCATAATGGAGAGCGTTCCGGCGATAGCGCCCCGGTCGCCGCCGCTCACAGGCGCATCGAGCATCTGCACCTCCTGCTGCGCCAGCCGCGCGGCCAGTGTGCGCGTCGTCACGGGCGAAATCGTACTCATATCGATGACGACCAGCCCCGCGCGCGCTCCCTCCAGCACGCCATCCGGCCCGGTCAGCACCTCCTCGACGACGGAGGTATCGGGCAGCATGGTAATTACCACGTCGCTGGCGGCAGCGACCTCGCGTGGCAGCAGGGCAGCCCTCGCGCCCGCCGCCACAAATTCGTCCGTCACGGGCTGGCGCCGATTGTGGACGGTCAGTGGAAAACCTGCCTTGAGCAGGTTGCGCGCCATTGGCTGGCCCATGATCCCCAGGCCGATGAAGCCGATCCTGTCCGGTGTAGCCATTGCCATATCTCCTTTCGATCACGCTATCTTCGTCTCTTCCCTACTGTGAGTAGTATACACATAACTCAGGTGCGTGTAGTCTGAAAATACGGCGATTCCCTGATGTTTTTTCAGAAAAATTTGCTATAGTATGCTATATTGAATGAGATTTCCCGATACCTTGTCCCTGCTGGAGCGTATGGCAGGGAAGGAGCCGTGCATGGATAGCGTCGCGCCAGAGATCATAGCGATAGCAGAAGCGTGCCTGGGTGGCCTGCGCGGACGTTGCGCGCTGGTGATCGGCCCGCGCGAGGAACGCCGCCCTTATACAGAACTCTTGCAGCAGGCAGGCATGAAATATGTCTATCAGGAAGAAACTCCCCACAATCTTCCATCCATCCTGCCCCACGTGCAGTTACTGATTCATGCTCCCTCAGCCGAACGGGCTATCTACGGGACGCCGTACATCAGCGCCGCCGCCATCGCGCGCGGCTGCACCGGCAGGCACACCCCGCTCCTCATCTTCGACCTCGCCGAATCGTCTTCTATTGAGGAACTGGCGGGCCTGCTCCCCGCCGTCTGCCTCTACACTCCCGAAGACCTGCGCCATATTTTACCCGCAAAGCAGGTGAAAATGCCTCTCTGATTATGGTAAACTATGGGATGCATAGAAACCAGAGAAATCTCGGGCATATCATCCTGACATGCCCCGAAAGATACTTTTTTGTAGCAGAGTGTTAAGGAATCCATCCGTATGGAAGTCATAAAAATATCGCCGCGTGGCTATTGTTACGGGGTGGTTGATGCATTACAGATAGTGCGGCAGACGGCGAAAGACCCGGACGTGCCGCGTCCCATCTATATCATCGGGCAGATTGTGCATAACCGTCATGCCATTGAGGAATTGACCCGGCTCGGCGTGGTGACGCTGGATGGGCCGAACCGCGAAAGCATTCTGGAGCAGGTTGATGAAGGTACCGTCATCTTTACGGCGCATGGCGTCTCGCCCGCCGTCAAGCAGCGCGCGCGGGAACGAGGCCTGCACTGCATCGACGCCACCTGCCCCGATGTGACTGTCACCCACGATCTCGTGCGCAAGCTGGTGGAGCAGGGCTACTACATTCTCTATATCGGCAAAAAGGGCCACCCGGAGCCGGAAGGCGTGATGGGCGAAGTGCCGGGCCATATTGCCCTTGTCGAGACCGAGGCCGACGTGGATGCCCTGCACCTGGCGCCGGAGCAGGAGCGGAAGCTCGCCATCTCCACGCAGACCACGCTTTCACAGTGGGATACGCGCCGCGTCATCCAGTATATCAAACAACGCTACCCCCATGCCGAGGTGCATATCGATATTTGTAAGGCCACGCAGACGCGGCAGGAAGCCGTCGCCGAGCAGGCCAGAGGGGCCGATCTTACGATAGTCGTCGGCGACCCGCGCAGCAACAACACCAACCGCCTCGTGCAGGTCTCAGAGGAACTGGCCGGCGTCCCTGCCGTGCGTATCGAAGACCTCTCGCAGCTTGATCGCAGTCTGCTTACCGGCAAGAAGCGCGTGGCCGTCACTGCCGGGGCTTCCACCCCCAGCCAGCTGACCCGCGAGGTCATCCGTTTTCTCGAACAATACGAACCCGAAACATAGGCGCCCATGACATCGTTGTTACTCGTTAGTCTGGAGTCCATTGTATGAAATCCCTGCAGCAGCTTCTCGCCAAACAGAGCGAGCAGGAACTGGAACAATTTGCGGCACCCTGGGCCATTACCGATGCGCCGCGTAATGGCTGGATTCACCATCGCAGCAACTTCTTGCAGCGTTTTGATAATGTGATCGCTGCCCGCTTCGCCTGGGAACACCTCTCACCCGATGAGCGCATTCTGCTGTACAGCATCCTCGGCCCGCACGGCCACAACTGGATCGAGCGCGAGGAACTGGCGAAAAAGGTACACGCGCACCTGCCGCGAGAGCGTTTCGAGAAGACGCTGGCCTCGTTGAAAGCGCGTCTCTACGTGCTGGAAGAGGTGGCGAAGATGCAAGGCGACCAGTTGGTCGACAGCCGGTACGGCTATTACAGCTATGGCTACGGCAAAAACCGCAAACTGCCTGTCCGCGATGTCTCTATTCTCTATGTGCCGCAGGAACTGGCGGGCAATTTCTATCTGGCAGGAAACGAAATCTTTGCCTATCAGGGCGACCCTGCCACCCTCACCCTTGAACAGGTACTGGCCCACCTGCCGCAGAACCTGCTCAACACCGTTGGCAGCAATTTTGGCTGGATACCCACCTATGGCACATCACAGAGCATTGCCAGAGGGCTGGCCGAACTGCTGCTGCAGCCCGCTCGCCTCTCCTACGCGCTGGGTCGCCTGCAAATGGAGCCGTCTGTCCAGGCGGCCTTGCAGTGGCTGTATGAGCAGGGGGGCAAGGCGTCTATGCAGGCATTGCGCCAGCGGTTCAACACCCTCAACGAGGGACAGATTTCAACTCTCCTGCATCGGCTGACCGCCTATGCCCTGGCCTTTGATCTCTTCGTCGGCCAGCAGCGCGTAGTCTTCATTCCCGCCGATATTTATAAGCGGCTGCATGATGCCCGCTCCCAACTCAGAACCGATATTCCCGTCGGGCTGGTCCCGCTCGCGGAACCGCCCGCGCTGACTTATGTCGGCGACTCCCTGACCTACAACGACGTAGCCACCCTTATCGGCATCATTTATCAGCAGAACATCGAGCCGACAAAATCCGGTACCGTCCCCAAACGCATCGCCAACAAATTGCTGCCTCTGCTCAAGGGCAGGGAGCGCGGCCAGTACGCCGACGAAGATAATCGCTATCTGGAGATGTTGCTTTACGAAATGCGCCGCATGGGCCTGGTCGAGTTTGTGAAGCCCTCGCTGCCGGAAGGCAAACAACGCTACGCGCCGGGTCCAGAGCTGGAAGAGTGGGCGAACATGGATGCCCTTGCCCAGACGCGCCTGCTGCTCTCCTGCTGGCTCAGCGATCACAACTGGTTCGACGCGCCGGGTGTCAACTACAAACCGAGCTATATGCTCTATACAACGACGTTCACCGCTCGCGGCCCGCTGCTCGGCTATCTCAAGAACTGCACGCCTGGCACCTGGTATACCGTCAAATCCCTGCTGGACACGATTCATGGCACCGATCCCTTCCTGCTGCACCCGCAGGAACGCGGCTCCTTCTTTCGCGATAAACGCCGCATGCAGGAACTGGAAGACCATTGGAAGGAGCGCGACGGCGAACTGCTCACCGGCATGCTCTCCTCTTCCCTCTACGAACTGGGCATCGTGGCGCTGGGCTATCAGGACAGTACCGGCACAAAAACGCCGCGCAACCCCGATTACTTCATGCTCACCGAAATCGGCGCGACCCTGCTCGGCGAGCTAAACCTGCAGGAACAGCTACCCCCATCCGCGCGAGCAAACATGATGTCTCTGCCAAACGAGTCCGATGATGAGCTGGAAGAGTTCGCGTCGGCTCCGGTACCGGTCAAGGTTGGGACGAAATCGCAAGCAAAAAAACAGGCCGAAACTGCCGTCGATAGGCCGCGCTCGCTGATCGTGCAGCCTACCTTTGAGCTGCTTATCATGCAGCCCGACCTGCCCACGCTCTACAGCCTGCTACCCTTCGCGCAGCTCAACTCACCGGGCAACGTCAGCCGCCTCACGCTCACGCGCGATTCCATCCTGCGCGGCCTGGAATGGAGACTGACCATCGACGAGATGCTGCAAATCCTTGAATCATACAGCCAGAAGCCCATTCCGCAGAACGTTGACTATACCCTGCGCGACTGGGCGAAAGCCTACCGCGCCGTCGAAATCTCACAGGTTCTCCTGCTCACCGTGGAGAGCGAGGCGCACGCCGACGGGCTGCTGGCCTCACCCAGACTGAAGGAGTTCAACCTGCACCGTCTCGGCCCCACCGCGCTGGCCGTCAGCAACGAGGTGAATGTGCAGAACTTGCAGCGCGCCCTGGAAAAAGAGGGCATCGCCGTCCACTTCAGTGGCACCATCGCCCCGCTCCCGGCTCCAGCCCCGGTTCCTATCAGAAGCAGGTATTACGGACGCTATTAGCGACCTTCCCCCATGTCATGCCATAAAAAAGGCCCTTTCACCTGTCATGCAGAGCGCGAGCGAAGCATGGCACATCAGGTTCGGCGTGGCATTACTGACGACAGGCGGCGATGATCTGCAACGCCTGGTCGCGGGCATCGAGCTTCATGAGCGTCAGCACCTGCTGAAAAATCACATGGCGCAGCAGGTTGCGGCGAAATTCCAGTTCGCCGTCCTGACCGCCTTTCCTGCCGCTGCCCTCTTCACGCTTGCAGCCAGCGTTCAGGTGCTGCTCCAGCTTGCGCAGCTTGAGGGCAAAGAAGGCCAGGCGCAGCAACTCAAAGCGGCGCACCTGCTCCACCGACTCGAGCTGACCGCCCGCCAGCAAACGCTCTATCGACATGCTCTCCACTGCCTGAGAACGCGAGGTCAAATTAGCCATATCTATCTCCTGTGTCTGGTTCCCTGTCTTGAAAAACGCTCTCGCATGTCATCCCTGAACCTGCTTGCTATCAGAAGTGTAGCCAACGGCGGCGAAGATGTGGTGGAGAGCCGGTATGAATGTGGTTAAGAAACAGGCAGGCGCCGTTAGGTTTCTGTAACAGACCAGAATGGCTAATCTCTATGTACGTTTGTCTGCCCCGCTATCCGTTCCTCGTGTGGCCGGTGAATCCGCGCGCCTGGAGTAGGGCCACCCTCATAGGCGTTAACTTCAGGCCGTGCGAAGGCCAGGCAGGCCA
>CADDYT010000214.1 GCA_902810755.1 Chloroflexota bacterium | reverse complement strand
GGGTGGCCTGTCGGCGGGTGTGGGTGGCCTGTGGTGGCCAGAAGTGAACGCTTCTGGGAATAGCCCTGGCGAGTGGCCTGTGGCGGCTGGCCTTGATGAAGGTACCTTCTGTGGGTGGCCTGGCATTATTGCCATTCTCTCTCACCAATCTCCCTACCATAGAGCCGCTCCTGCTATGATAAGCCCGTAGAGCAGGACAATGCAGCCAAAGAGGAAGGAGCCTGCAAGGTTTTTTGAAAAATCGGGGAAAAAGGCAGAGTCCAGTATCGTTGCCATAAACGCTCCAACTGTTGTCCCACATATCCATCCAACCAGTTGCCAGAAACGTAAATGCTGGATACGATATCTTACTCTTAGAAAGAGAACAACTGCGGCAACCAGCAAGCCAAGCCAGAAGAAAAGGCCAAGACCAACCATAGTGTGACTACTGGAAATGGATGTGAATGATCCGAAAAGACCGGCTCCGGCAAAAAACATGGCGATGAAATAGAGGATTGCTCTAGCAATCCAGATAACGGTGATTTTCGGCTTTGGCGGCGAAATTTTCTGATAAAAGAGCATTTGTGAGGCCGTACTATATCCGTATTCTGGAGACGATGGATAATCGTTCTGGGAAGTATATTCTGATTGCGCTGATAGAGATGTAAAATTTGAGGCCACAAGGGAAGACCCACATTGATCGCAGTACCTGTTTGTATCAGGATTAAGAGTATCACAACGAGGACATTGTACCATCAGATTCTCCTGTTTTGAGGTTAGAGTGACAATACCTGTATAGCAATACGTACCGTTACCAGCTATTCTAACCTCCAGTATACAGAGAAATCGAGGTCAGGGCAATAGCCCCGACCTCGATTTGATGGACTATGATGGGCAGGCTGATTCTCACGCTCTATGGTTTTGTATCCTGCTATGCTACCTCGCCCGCGCATGCTGTGGAACCGGGTTCCTGCTAGTAGCTCGATGCGCTTGCGGATGCGAGACTCACAACAATTCGCGCTCCGACTGGCAGGCCAACAGAGTTGTTGGATACCGTGATGTAGATATCCAGGCCGATCACAGATTCTGTGGCCTCTGATGCATTATTACTGCCGTACTGCTCATTCACTATAACATATCCGATGCCTGACAGATTCCTGCGGGTGTTGGGGGCCAGGTTTGTGGGGAGAGGTGAACCGGCGATCTTTACATTCACGAAGGTTGCCGATCCAGAGCGAGACCCCGTGCCATCCCAGCTTGCATTGGCTACAGTCGCTATCTTATCGGCGGAAATCAGGCCGTTGAGCAAATTCACATTTGATATGCTGTTCTGGGCGCTTGCGGTGGCGCTGGAAGCGGTAATCTGCCCCGATACGCTGCTCGTTTCGCTTCCTGTGTTGCCGAGAGGGGGTGTGCTGTATCCGTTGAGGCCGACCGTCGAGGAACCTCCCTGGCAGCTCGTTCCAGCAATTGCTACCGGTCCGATGGCAGGAGTTGACCCGCCGAGGCCCGAAGCATAGAGGCTGTAAGCGACGGCGTGGACAGCCGATGGCTGAACCGCGCTCTGGACGAAAGCTATAATGATACGGGTGCCAGGGGTCAGCCCGACAGCGTTCAGAGCCGTAATACGAATGTCCATCATAATGACGCCAATGCTGGTCGTTTTTGCGCCATTGAACGGGCCACTCTGCTCATTCAGGATGACAGAACCAAAACCGGGAAGAGCCAGGTTTGTGTTAGGGGCTGGACTACTGTTTACGGGAAGCCCGGCGATGGTGAGTCCACTGAATGAAGAACTGTTGGCACTTGTTGCTCCGGCTGCTGTGGCTGTACTGGTCACGACTGCGTGAATCTCGCTGGCCGCGATTGCACCGCCGAGTATGCGAAAATTATGGATATCTTCGCTCGTCTGCACGCTCAAACTGGTTGTAGTACGATTGATCGTAATCGTTGATACCGCGCTACCAGAGCCAACCAGCGCGTTTGATGGTAGGGCGG
Source organism: Chloroflexota bacterium (assembly GCA_902810755.1). Next base: position 6,272 of record CADDYT010000214.1, on the reverse strand, counting down.
GGCCAGAGTTTGTGATGGTGTTCGCGGCAGGTGGAGCGGTACAACTCAGCGAAACCGGCACAATAGGGCCATAGTTGACGCTGCCTGAGCCGGTTGGTGTTATGACATAGCTGGCGTATCCGTATCCATTGGGGACGCCGGGGTACGTGGTCGAGGCTGTGACCGCTCTGAATGCACCGGCAGTGCTGGTAACACCGCTGGCAAATACTGCTAACACTGCCAGAACGAACGAGATGACAAACATGACCGTAATACGCTTCACCGTTTTTCTCCTTTGTTCGAACTTCTTCTGCTATGTAAACGCCCATCTTCCCATCATCAAGCCCTCCTTTCAGTGATATCGGCAAAGCGTAGAAAAACTGAATACGAAAAAGCCAGGAGACGGAGAACTTTTCCTCTCGCCTCCTGGCGCATACAAAGCGTGAATATCTGTCCTGTTCCCCCTTAGATGAGTTTCCAGCCCGAAATTACCAGCACCGTAGCCAGGACGGGGCGCATGATGCGGTCGGGGATGTATTTGCTGAGTTTGCTGCCCAGGAAGACGCCAGGGAGTGAGCCGATGAGCAGCAGGCCGACGATGGTCCAGTTGATGGTACCGGCGGTGAAGTAGACAATGGCGCCTGCGATGTTCAGCACGAGGCCATGCACGATGTCCGCGCCGACCAGCTCTCTGGTGGCGAGGCGAGGATAGAGAAAGGCGAGGGCGACGATGATGAGCGTGCCGCTGCCAACCGAGGTCAGGCCTACCAGGAAGCCGACGAAGGCGCCGACGAGGAGGGTGAGCAGCGGGCGATATCGCTTTTCCCAGCGCGCTGTGCCTTCAACGGCAGGTGTTTCGCCTTGCAGTGCCGCCTGCTTCTGCTTTTCCAGATTCTTGCGATCAATTATGCGCATGATAAAGGGTTTGGTGATGAGCAGGATAGCAACCAGAAGGAGCGTAAAGCCGATGGCGTGGATGATGATGCCGTTGACGACATCGCCGTAATTTCTGCGAATGTACTGCACCAGCCCGACGCCGAGAATGGTGGCCGGGACGCTGCCGCAGCCAAGCCAGAAGGCGATCTTGAGGTTTTTTGCGCTGAACGTCTTTTGCTGGATATGCACAACCGAGCCGAGGGCTTTGGTGATTGCTGAATAAGTGATATCGGTGCCGACCGCCCAGACAGGGGGGACACGCATGATTAAGATCATAATGGGAGCCAGCAACGCGCCGCCACCCATTCCCGTCAGACCAACCAGGAAGCCGATAAACAGGCCAACCAGCGAAATACGATAATCCAAGCGGCACCTCTCGCGTACTACAGTGTTTCGTTCGTCAGTGTTCTCACAAGGCTCAGCGTACAGATGTTACATTTCTCTACGAAAATTGCCTTGATTGAAACCACTGTTACATTTCTGTATTGAGCATACCATGTCGCTTCCCTTCTCGTCAAGGTTTCCTGTCGGGAATTTTAGCAGGAACAAAAGGGACATTTGCCCGGATGAACAGGGAGTTATTCACAGAATGCAAGCAATATCTGTTACAGGGAGTAACCAGCCCGCCCTTAAAGAGCGGACTGGTCGAACAGGCCGGGAGTTGTCACCAGAGGACTGAGCCTGCGCGGCGAGCCATCCCGGCGAAACAGGTAGGGATTGAGAATGCCATCTTCATCGGTTGGCTTGAGGCCAGCTTCTTGAATGAAGCGCGAGGCAACGGCATCTCCGCCCCTGTAACGCAAGATACACGAGAGGAAGAGCAGGCGTTGGGCGCGGGTGAAGGCAACGTAAGCGAGGCGGCGTTCCTCGGCGAGGCCGGAGAGGATGACCGGGCTATCGTCTTCGGCCATTGTGTAAGAGCGGCGATGCGGGAAGATACCTTCGGTCAGCCCCATCACAAAAACGACAGCGCTTTCCAGTCCCTTTGATTTGTGGACCGTCATCAGGCTGACGCAGTCGCGTTTGTTCTTGCTGCTATCTTCCGCCTGCTCTTTGAGCTGCGCCATGCCGTTGAGAAACTGGCGAATGGTGGAGTAGCGCGCGGCGATCTGCGTCAGTTCCTCCAGTTCGTCATAGCGGCCTTCAGGGCGTACCTCTTCGCGGTGCGCAGGGGTCTCTCGCTCTTCGCTCTGTTCATCCTGGTGCTTACCATCACAGTGGCGCAGGTGCAAATCGTAGGCAAGCTGACGCACGAGTCGAATGGCCTCCGCCGGGCGATTCTGACATTCGGCGTGGACGTGCTGTATCAACCCTACGAAGTCTTTGATGCCGGGCTGGTATTCTGCGGGGATGACGTAGGGGTGTTCCTGGTAAAATGGCAGGAGCGGTTCTCCGCCTGCGTGTGCGCTCAGCGTGCCGAAGAGTGTGGGCGTGAAGCGGTGCGACGTTTTGCCGGTGCGCGCAAAATAACTGTTCGAGGGGATATTGGCCACCGTTCTGAAGGCCGCGTTCTGTTCGCCGCAATGGATGGGCGTGAACACATCTTCCCGTTTTGGCGGCTGCGGACCAGAGCGCGCCGCCAGGTATTCGTGATAGACACGCTCGCCGTCGATCAGCGCGAGGTAGGCCAGGATGTCGCGGGTGGTTTTGCGTTTGAAGAAGGACGAGCCGCCCACTGTGCGATAGGGGATATGCTGGCGCGCCAGGGCAATTTCCAGCGAGGCCAGGTGATGGTTGGTGCGCGAAAGCACGAAGATGTCGCGGTACGAGAGCGATTCGCCTTGCTCGCTCCAGCCGCGTACAAGCATCCTGATCCTGTCGGCAATGCCGTTGGCCTCCGCTTCCTGATCTTCATAGGCGGTGACCAGTACCGGCGCGCCATCCGGTTGTGTTGGCCGCAACTGTTTCTCGAAACCGGGTGTGGCTTCGTTGTGACTGATCAGGCGGTTGGCGGCCTCAAGAATCTGCGGCGTCGAGCGGTAGTTATGCTCGATACGGTAGATGGTTCCTTCGGGATACATGGTGCGGAAGGAGAGAATCGAGGCTTCAGGGCTGGCGCCGCGAAACTGGTAAATGGCCTGGTCGGGGTCGCCTACCACCACCACGTTGTGATGCGAGGCCGCAAGATACTGGATGAGCCGGTACTGCGATGGGTTCGTATCCTGTGTCTCATCGACCTGTAAGTGCTGGTAGCGTTCCTGCCAGCTTTTGCGAAATTTCGGGCTGCTTTCCAATAGCAACAATGGCACGTAGATCAGGTCGGAGAGATCATAGAGTTTTTCTTTCTGTTTTGTCTGTTCGTAATGCACGAAAAATTCCTGATAGCGTTCGGCAAGGTTGGCGTCCAGCACGAGTTCGGAGTGGAAAAACGAGGCCGATTGCTCTGGCCGCACCAGAGCTTCTTTCGCCCGGTCAACTGCGCTCAGCACATCCAGTATCTCCACCTCCCAGTTCATGCCGCGCGTGCGGTTGCTGCGCCAGGGACGCAGGATATCCTCCGCCAGCCACTGTCGCGGCTCCCCGCTGATGAGGCGCGCATTCAATTCCTGCGGCTTCCATTGCAATTTCTCGCGCAGCATCTGGTGGCCCAGCCCGTGAAAGGTCACGACGCGCAGCCCCTTCACATCCTTTGCCGCGAAGCCACGCGCCTTCAACGCCTTCAACGCGCGCTTCTCCATCTCATCGGCGGCGGCGCGCGTAAAGGTTACGCACAGGATACGCTCTGGCGCAACCTGCTCGTCTGCGATCAGGCGCACAAGTCGCTGCACAAGAATCGAAGTTTTTCCCGTTCCTGCCGCCGCGATAAAGGCAGCAGGGCCGGTGGTATGAGCGATAGCTGCCTCCTGCTGGGGATTGGCAACAAAAGCTTTGCTCTCTGCTTTATGGGGTTTGTCGGCTGTTTTCGTCGCGCCTGTGGCAAGACGATTGTTCGCTATTTGCTTATGGTTATTGCCTGCGTTATGCAAGGACATATGACGATTCGCTTCCTCACTTCTTGAAAGAAATATGTTCTAAACACGGAACCATACTATAGCATGTTCTCATGGGCCCTGACAACCGGAATAGGACTTGACAGTGGTTGTGATTAGAGATTAAAGTGTTTGTATATACAAGAGGTTGAGGGAGAAGAATACTATGGCAGTCGAAATCCTCGCGACCGAAACAGTTGACCAGGCGTTAAGGCAGCTATCAGAGTCGATGCGGAAGACCGTATTGAGCAAAATACGTCTGCTCGCGGATAACCCGGCCCATCCATCGCTGCAGGTGCATAAGTTGCAGAAGATCAAAGCGGATATCTGGGATTGCTATATTACGGCAAATATGCGCCTGTTATTTGAGGTGAAGGATGGGGTGTTGAGGCTCTGGGATCTGGGAAGCCATAGCATTGTCGATCACGCGCACCTGCGCGGATTTGCCGCTCACACCCGTTTCAGTCGTATGGAGATGCCGGAATCGCCGTCAACTCCATCTGCTGAGCTACCTTCTCCAGCTCAACCGGCCCGACAGGCTGCGCTCTTTCCCGACAAACAGCCAGAAACGCCTGTCCAGGTGCCGCAGGGAACGCCGAATGGTTTTGCCTATTTCCAGACTGCTCACCTGCGTGTACTTGGTGTCCCGGCTCACCTGATTCTGCCGCTCAAGAACGCGCCTTCGCTCGAAAAAGCATTGAGCTTGCCCGGCCTGCCTGAGCGGACGCGCCTGTGGCTGGAAGAGTTGAGTACCTCGCCTGAACTGGAAGAGGTAATGTTCGACTCGTCGCGCCTGCTGTTTCGCACGACGCTGGATCGGTTCGAGGGCTACTGTGAAGGGAAGATTAAGCGCCTGATGCTCAACCTGCAGCGCCCGGAACAGCAGCAATTTGTGGATATGGAGCGAACGCCCTTGATTTTGCTCAAAGGGGCGGCTGGCTCTGGCAAAACAACGGTCGGCGTCTATCGCGCCATCCGGCTGGCGGAACAGGGGCGGCGTGTTCTTGTCCTCACCTACAATCGCACGCTCTCCTCTGTCACAAAGTCGCTGATAGAGGAACTGATTGGCCCTCTGCCCGATAATCTCTCTGTCATGACTTTGCATCAATGGATGGCAGGTTTTCTGCGTCGGCGTTCCGTAAGGTTGAATGTGAGCGATGAGAGTTCGCACCAGCTTGATGAAGCACTGATAGAGGTGCGCAGGCGAGTGAGCGCGCCCGTTTTGCAGCGTGAGAAGGAGTTTTTCGCGGAAGAAATCCGGCGCGTCATCAAGGGGCTGGGAGTGCAGAGCTTCGAGGAGTATAAAGAGGTAGAACGCTATGGCCGCAAGACCGCCCTGAGCCAGAAGCAGCGAGAAGTGGTGTGGAAGGTCTACGAAACTTACCAGCGCCGCCTCGCCCAACGGGCTATTCATGACTGGTCGGATGTGGCGCTGCTGACGATGCGCGCCCTGCAGGAAGCGCCGCTGGAACTACCCTATGATGATATCATTGTTGACGAGGCTCAGGATTTGCTGCCGGTTGATCTGCGCATCATCCAGCAACTGGTCGCGCCTTTATCTGGTGGCTTGCCTGCCAGGAGCAGTATCATGATTCTGGCGGACGCGGCCCAGACGCTCTACTCGCGCGGCTTCTCATGGAAGCAGGCAGGCGTACAGGCGCGCGGACGCACAGCCATTCTACGCAAGAACTTCCGCAACACGCGCCAGATTGCCGAAGCTGCTGCTTACCTGCTGGAACAGAATACCCTCATGCGCTCATCAAACGAGTACGTCGACCCTGAATGGACGCAGAGGCAGGGCGCATTTCCTATAGTCATCAAGGCTACAAGTCCATATAATCAGTTAGAGGTATTAAGAGACCGTATTCTTGATCTGGTGGCCGACCAGACTTTTCGCCTCTCCGATTTCGCCGTACTTTGCCCCACGAACGCGCTGTGCGAGCAGTGCAAACGAGAATTAGAGCGGGCCGGGCTGCGCACCGTCTATCATAAAGACAGCGACTTTGATCTGCTGGAAGAACGGGTAAAGATTCTGACCATCCATTCCGCGAAGGGACTGGAATTCCCTGTCGTCTTTCTGCTTGGCCTGACATCCGGCACATTGCCTTCAACGCAGGGTCTGCGCCATGCCGAGCCGGAGGAGGCGCAACTCTTCATCGAGCAGCAGCGCACCGTCTGCTACGTTGGCATGACCCGCGCCGCCGAGGCCCTCTACCTGCTGACTGTGAAAGGGTCGGAGTCACGCTTTATCGGTGAGCTGGGCGATAAGGTTGTGCAATGGTAGTGATATCACCAGCAAACGCATCAGGCGCGCCTGGCTGTCCCCAGGCATCGGTCGCCGGTCGCGGGCCACCCGTCCAACCAGGCATCGGTCGCCGGTCGCGGGCC